>SHZD01000096.1 GCA_009692465.1 Myxococcales bacterium | reverse complement strand
GGGGCGCCTGCCAAATCTTCAATCGGCCCTAATTTCCACCGACGCCTGCAAGCGCCTAGAAACTCTACAACAAGCGCCTAGAAATTCTACAACAAGCGCCTAGAAATTCTACAAAAGGCTTCCGAATAAGCCCATTGGTGTGCCGGTGCTTGCCGAGGGCCGAGCAGCCCCTTGTGCGGCGCTAGGCACAATCGCTCAGCACGTCTGCGTTTGTAGGCGCAGTTCTCCGGCACACGTGCGTTGTTTGGCCAAACCACTGGGTTCAGAAGCACAGTCGGCGGCGGTCATCCATGCACTTTAAGGCAACCTAGTTAAGGCAGCTTAAAGGCAGCGGCGCCGCAGCGGCCGTTGCACTGGCGCACGGTACTGCCGACGCCTTGGATTGTACCTGTGGCAGAGCGACTGTGCAACAGTTCATGCCGACCCGATCTCACGGTGGCCTACCAAACTAATGGTCACCTAGGCCGCCGAACTCGCGCCAGTTTGCCGCTCGTCAGCGCCAAAATCGACGGCCACAGGCGGCGCTAGGTGTCACGGCGGCCCTCGGTCCAAACCATCCAAAATAGCCCTTGCGCCCAGTGGCCAGCCAGCCCACAATCCGCGGCCGCGAAACTTCAAATCGGGTAGATTTTGTCAATACTATCAATAGACTATGCCGACGAGCCGCTCCTAGCGCCGCTCAATGCCGAGCAACGCACGGCTGTGCTGGCCACCGAAGGCGCAGTGCTGGTCCTTGCCGGTGCCGGTTCGGGCAAAACTCGAGTCATTACCCATCGAATTGCTTGGTTGCTGCACCAGCACGGAGTGCCACCGTGGCAAGTGCTGGCCATGACCTTTACCAACAAAGCCGCGCGCGAGATGAGCGAACGGGTGGCCCACGCCACCGGCTCAGGCGGTCGCGAAGTGTGGCTGGGTACATTTCACAGCGTCGGCGTGCGTCTGCTGCGCCAATTGGCAGGGTGGGCGGGCCTACAGCCGACCTTTTCGATTTACGACACGGATGACCAAAACCGCCTGTTGGCCAAGATTTGCAAGGCACAAAACATTCCAGAATCACACTACAAACCCAAGCAGTTTGCCTCTTACATCGACCGCGCCAAGAATCGCTGTTTGGGGCCCACCGACCCGCGGCTGCACGAGCAAGCGCTCGGTATTTTCGAGAAAAAAGGCCTGCAGGTGTACGCCCAATACGAGCGGGACATGCGGCTGGCCAACGCCGTAGATTTCGGCGACCTGATCATGTTGCCGACCCAGGTGCTCGCGACCCAGCCCGATGTGTGCACCAACCTCGCGCGGCGCTTCCGCTATGTGCTGGTGGACGAGTTTCAGGACACCAACTTTGCCCAGTTTGAGTTGCTCAAGTACCTGACCAGCGTGCACGGCAACTTGTGCGTGGTCGGCGATGACGATCAGAGCATCTATTCGTGGCGTGGCGCGGAAGTCGGCAATATCTTGTCGTTTCCCCAGATGTTTGCCGATACCACCGTGGTCAAGTTGGAGCGCAATTACCGCTCAACATCGACCATTTTGAAGGCCTCGACGGCGGTAGTGCAGGGCAACCGCAACCGCCATGGCAAAGTGCTATGGACCGACGCGGGCGAGGGCGAACTCATCACTTTGGCAGCGCTGGCCACCGATCGCGACGAAGCCGACTGGGTGGCCCGCACCATCGAAGTGCTGCGCGACTCGACGCCGCTCAATCAAATCGCGGTGTTCTATCGGACCAATGCCTGCTCGCGGGTGCTGGAAGACTCGATGCGGCGGTTTCGGCTGCCGTATGTGCTGCTCGGCGGCATGAAGTTCTACGAACGCGCCGAGGTCAAAGACGCGCTGGCCTGGTGCCGCCTTTTGGTCAATGAGGATGATTCTGCAGCGTTTTTGCGCGCAGTCACCAATCCCAAACGCGGGGTCGGCGATACCACTTTGGACGCGGTGCAAGCCCACGCCAATCGGGCCCTGTTGTCGGTGCCAGCCGCGGCGCGTGACCTGCTGCGTCAAGGCGAGCTGGGGCGTTCTCGCGAAAAAGTCGCTGAATTCTTTCGCATCGTTGCCTCGATGCGCGACGGCATTGACCACCTGCGCGCCAACGAAATGGGCGAACGGGTGTTACAACTTTCGGGGCTACGCAAGGCCTTGCAAGAGGACGGCTCGCCCGAAGCGCAGGACCGGCTGGAAAATCTGCAGCAGTTGTTAGTGGGCATGAGCGAGCACGCCGATTCGGCTGACGAACCAACACTGCGAAGTTATTTAGAAAATGTCGCTCTGGTCAGCGACGTCGACAACTTGACCGCCGCCAAGGAGCGACTGGCCCTGATGACCATGCACTCGGCCAAGGGCTTGGAATTTGACGTGACTTTTGTAGTCGGCGTCGAAGAAGGCCTGTGTCCTCACGCCAATGTGATCAATGAGACCGCGCGCGATGGCCGCGATCTGGAAGAAGAACGTCGCCTGTTTTACGTGGCGATGACACGCGCTCGCCGAAAAATGCACTTGAGTTACGCTAAGATGCGGCGTCGATACGATGGGTTGGACATGCCGTGCACCCCCAGTCGCTTTCTGCAGCAGGTGCCGCGCGAGCTGGTCCATGTGGTGCAAGTGCCGGGTTGGCGACAGGCCACACCTTGGGGCGGCGGCAGCAGCCCGTCGCGCGCGCCGTGGGCGGCGCAGCCCAATGGTGCAGTGCGCGCTGGCGCTTGGGCGACCGCGACTCAGCCTGGCCAGGCTCAGCCTAGCCGACCCCAGCCCAACCAAATGCTGTCAGCTTCTGGTGGGTTGGACGACGTGCCCGTCATCGATCGATCCAGTGGCGACGCCAAGTTGCAGCGCGGTGGGCGGGCCAGCCATTCGCGTTTTGGGGTGGGCATGGTCATGGATGTGGCCGGGTATGGCGGTGATGCACTAGTCACGATTTCGTTTGTCGATTTTGGCGTCAAAAAAGTCGTGGCGCGGTTCTTGAAACCCAGCTGACGGAGCCAGCATGTCGGATATTTTGAAGTTGCGTCACTTTGCGGCCGCCAAGGAACTGGCTGGCTGCGAAACCGAAAGTGTGCCGTGGCCGCAACCGGCAATGGTCCGCGATCTCAAAACGGTGCTGGCGGCGCGCGGCGGACGCTGGGAGTTTTTGGCGCGCTGTTCACGCTATGCCCGCGCGGACGAGTTCTTGAGCGATGCGGACCTGCTGCACGCGGACGACGAGGTGTTGGTGCTGCCGCCCGCTTCCGGTGGCGCTGCGCTGGCCACCTTGACAATGGAGCCGATCCAACCGGGCGCCGCAGAGCGGCTGGTCGAGCTCGACGGCACCGGCGGGATTGCCACCTTTGTCGGCGCAGTGCGCAAACACAGTCGCGGTCAAGCCGTTGTCCAGTTGGAGTATTCGGCCTATGCGCCGCTGGCCCTGCAAGAAATGGACGCCATCTGCGCCGAAGCGATGCAGCGGTTTGGGCTGGTCGATGCCCGGGCGATCCATCGGCTGGGGACTTTGCAAGTGGGTGAAATTGCAGTAGCAATCGCCTGTGCAGCCCCTCATCGTCAGGCTGCTTTTGAGGCTTGCCAGTACGTGATCGACCAACTCAAAGCGCGCGCGCCGATCTGGAAACGGGAAACCACCAGCGACGGCGCGGTGTGGGTGGGGAGCACGCCGTGACGTCCACTGCACGCGCGTTTTTGCAGGCACCGCCGCTACCGGCTCGCCTGCAAGTCGGCGAAATTGAGTCGTTTTGCCTGCAAATCGGCCGCTGGCCACTGGTCGGTGCCGATGAGGTCGGGCGCGGGCCGTTGGCAGGACCGGTGGTGGCAGCAGCCGTGGTTCTGACCGATGACGCCGCCCGCACCGGCTGGGGGCTCGCTGGTCTCGCCGATTCCAAAGCGCTAACAGAACTGCAGCGGCAAGATTTGGTGCCCCGCATCGAAGCCGCCGCTGTGGGCTGGGCGATCGAGGAGGGCAGCGTGGCCGAGATCGCCCAGTACAATATTTTGGGCGCCAGCTTGCGGGCGATGGCGCGGGCCGGGCGCCGGGCGGTGGCTCAGGCCCATCATGTCAGCGGCATGCGGGCCCAACTGTGGTTGATCGACGGCAATCAACGGCTGCGCGACTGCGACGATCTGGAGCAGATGACTGTGATCAAAGGTGATGGTCGTTCGCGCTGCATTGCGGCGGCGTCGGTGTTGGCCAAGGTCTACCGTGATCGGCTCATGGTTGGCCTCGACGCCCAGTTTCCCGGCTACGGTCTGGCGCGGCACAAGGGTTATCCGACCCCGGAGCACCTGGCTGCGGTGGCGGCGCTGGGGCCCAGCTCGATTCATCGGTTAGGCTATGCCCCGGTGGCGGCAGCGGCGCGCCAATTGGGGTTGTTTGACTGACCGCCCATCCAAACCCGCCCGGACTGTGCCCAAACCCGCCCAGACTGTGCCCAAACCCGCCCAGACTGTGCCCAAACCCGCCCGGACTGTGCCCAAACCCGCTCGGACTGTGCCCAAACCCGCCCAGGCTGTGCCCAAACCCGCCCAGACTGTGCCCAAACCCGCCCAGGCTGTGCCCAAACCAGCCAAGACAGCGCCCAAACCAGCCAAGACAGCGCCCAGCGCGGCCAAACTGGCCGACCAAGCGTTGGGCCGCCGCGGCGAGGACGTCGCGTGTGCCACCGCCTGCGGGCGCGGCTGGCAGCCGTGGCAGCGCAATGCGCGGGTGGCCGAAACCGAGGTCGATCTGGCGATGCGCCGCCAAAGCGACAACCGCTTGGAATTGTTGGTGGCAGAAGTGAAGACTTCCAGGCGGACGTTTGTAGATGCAAGCCAACGCTGGCCGCTCCAGCGTCAAAGACGGCTGTGGGCGGCAGCCGAAGTGCTGTGCGAGCAGTGCGGCGCCGATCGCGTTGAAGTGTCTTTGATCACCGTAGTTTTGTCGCACGACCTGCAAAAGGTCACCTGGCTGCAGGCCCTGCCGCCGCCGCCGAGTCGGGGCTGGTAGTCGCGGCCGCTGACCGAACTCAATCGGACCCCGCCCAAGCTGCGCCGTAGCCAATGCGGTGCCGCAGCACGCTCGCCAGTCGGTGGTCGTCTAGGGTGTCACCGTCGTACAGCGCCTGCATGCCCGCCTCCAACACGGCTTGAACCAGCTGTTGGGGTGTGGCCTCTCGCGAAGAAAACTCATCAAAATCAGGCTGTTGATCCGGAAAAATCGCTGGCGAACGCTGCACCACCCACTGCCATGCCGAGTGCAAAATCGCCGACCGGCGCAGGCGATCGGGGGCGTCAAAGCGCACGGTAACGTGGATGCGGCGCTGCATGGCGGCATCGAATTGGTGCGGTCCATTGGCGATGAGCAGCACCAGCCCAGAAAAGTTCTCGATTTCCTGCAACAAGTGATTGCGCACCGCATTGGCGTAGCGATCGTTGGCGCTGTTGGCGGCAACGTGGCGACTGAACAAGTCGTTGGCGTCCTCGACCAGCAAGGCGGCGCCGGTGTTGGCGGCCTGGCTAAACATGTGACTGATGCGCTTTTCGGTCTCGCCAATCCAGCGCGAGGCCAGCAATCCGGCCTGCACGCGCAGCAACTCCATGCCCAAGTCGGCTGCCAACAAGCGCGCCGCGGTGCGCCGACCATGGCCCGCACTGCCGGACAGCAAAGCGATCAGCCCTCCCGAGCCGCCGATCTGGCGCGTCACTTCGCGGTATTGCCAGCGCAATTTGAGTTCGCGCAGCGCCAATTCGCCAGCGGTGGACAAGGTGAGTGCAATAATGTCAAGAGGTAATGGCGCCAAGCGCTGCAGGAGCCCAGCGACCTGGGCCGCCGATTTGTCCACTGTTGGGGGCAACTGGCCCGCAGCCGTGGCCGGCTCGGCGCCGCGCAATCTCAGCAATTCGCCTTGACGGGACGGCAACACTTCGATGCGTTCGGCCGGCAGCTGAGGCTGACCGACAAAGGAAGGCTCGGCGATGGCCACCGCCAACCGCAGCGGTACGGCGCGAGCGACGCCGGTCCAGTGCAGCGCCAACAGGGTGTGCGCGAGCGGATGATGGCGGGCGGCGGTCTCCAGCAGCGCCCACACCCTCAGCGCCGTTGAGTTGGCCGCCAGCCCAGTCGAGCGTAGGGCCATGACAAACGGATCGTCTTGCGGCAAAGGTACTTGCGGCGGCGGGGGCGCACGTTCGCCGTCGACACCCACGTAGCGCTCGGTCGCCAGCCACTGGCCCAGCCGGGCGTCGTCGCTGCCCGTGAGCAGCCACGGTCGGTGAGTCTTGACGTAGTTGGCGGTGCTCAAGCGCGCCCACTGCACCACCGTCGGCGGCACCAGTGGCGGCGGCGCTAGCGCAGGCTGGCAGGCAAACGGTGGCAGGCCTTGGGCAAAAAGTCCTTGCAGCTTCGACCGTTGCGCGCCGGTCAGCTGAACGAGAACGGCTGTCGGCGGCAGCCCATGTTGCTTTAGCCATGCCGACCACCGCGGCAGCGGACCGCCGTGACGAATGGCAAAAACTTCTGCAATGGTATGCCCTTGCATTAGGCGCTACCAGTTGAGGCTGACGGCAGTCCGCAACACCAAGCGACCGCGTTCGGCGCACTCGGCTTGCGCAGCTCTATCCAGCAATTCCAGCGATACCGGCACCGCATCTACCGCTGCGTAAAAAGCCGCCCGCAACACGGCATTCTTGATCTCGCCACCCGAAAACTCGTAGGCCTTGGCCAGTAGCTCAAACGGCAGATCGGCCACAATCGGCAGCTTGGGCGGGATCATCGCCATCCACAGCTGGGTACGTTCCAGTTCGTTGGGCAATGGAAACTGGGCATGGAAGCGAATCCGCCGTTTGAACGCCTCGTCGATACTGTCGGCAAAGTTGGTGGTCAGGATCACAACACCGGTATATTCCTCCATTTTTTGCAAAAGGAAGTTCACTTCAAGGTTGGCATAGCGATCTACCGACGACTTGACCTCGGTGCGGCGGGCAAAGAGTGAATCCGCTTCGTCAAACAGCAGCGCCACCCCGCCGCGCCGGCCTTCCTCAAACAACCGACCCAGCCGCTGTTCCGTCTCGCCGATGTACTTGGACAGTACCCGCGACAGATCGATGCGGTACAGGTCAAGCCCTAGTTCGCGAGCGATAATACCGGCGAGCATGGTCTTGCCGGTGCCGGGCGGGCCTGAAAACAACGAAGTCAGCCCCAGACCATAGTGATAGCGCGCGGCAAAGCCCCAGTCCTGCAGCACCAGTTCGCCATGTTTGGCAAACGCGATGATTTCTTTGACGACACTGGTCACCGGATCGGGCAGCACCACTTGATCCCAAGCCGCGGCGGTGGTCACCCGCTGCGCCACATCGCCGACGCGGTGGCCCACGCGCTCGCGACAGGCTTCGGTGGTGGCTTCCAGATCGGCCATGCCCGTCGGTGTTTGGCGCCGTTGCAGGTGGACCGCGGCAATTTGGGCCGCTGTCAGCGGAAAAGCCGCCAATCGCAGCAGATCCGCCGCGGGCAACTGGGCCAGTTCGAGCGGCCGCAAACCCAGAGTCCACAGTTGCCGGCGCTGCGCCAGATCGGGAAAGGTCGCTTCCAGCGCCGTGCAGTTGAGTTCGCGGCCCAGCGTGGTCGCCACCGACGCCGTCTCGGCCGCAGCGTCTTCGATAAAAACGGGCACCGGCAAAGGCTGTAAAAGTCGAACAATTGCAGTCAGATCGAGCGCGCGACCCCCATCGTCCTGCCCGAGGCCGCGCACCAAGAGGGGCGCATTTTCCAGGACCGCCAGCAAACCCGCCGCCCGCAGCCCGTCGAGCAGGGCATCGCTGTCCAGCCACGCCGCCTCACCCGCTTGGCGGCGCAGGGCGGTATGACCATCGTAGGCCACCAGGCCCGAACTGGTCCGCGCCGCCACCCCGCGCGCCCACAGCAAGGCATCGTCAGGGGTACCCGCCCGCAGGCGCAGCCGCAACTGGCTCGGAGCCAACGCCTGTACCGCGCGGTCAATGTCGGCGCGCACAAGTGGCCATTGCCAAAGGTTTTCCTGTTGGTGCGAAGAAAACCACCCCAAGTGGTCGCGGCCACGACAGGCGGCATCGGCGCCATGGCCCAGCCAGGTCAGCGCCACGGGCGCCAAATCCAAGAACTGGACGCGGTACTCGCCTCTGGCCTGCAATCCACGCACCACGCCCAACACCGCCAGCGGGTGATCACTGCGCAGCACGTCGGCGACCTGTTGGGCATGTTCCTCAAACGGGTCCAGCACCGATTGGGCAAAGCTGCGCTCGATGCCGGCGGCATCGCTCCAGCCCGACAGCAAGCGCACCGTGGCCGCAGTGCGCGGACTGAGATCCATGGCAATCAGCAACGCCACCAGATCGCGCTCCAATTCGTTGCCCACCACGCTGTGCAGCAGTCGATGCCAGCGCGCGCTCGGGCCGTGGTTGGGCCATTGCCGCGCCGCTTGGTGATAGGCCTGCACTTCGATATCCGCCGCTCGCCCGCGGGCGATGCGCTCGGGCAAAGCACCGTCGCCGTTGAGCCAACGCTGTAATTCCACGGACAGACCGCCACCTTGGGCGGCAACGCCGTGGTGGTACAGCGCCATGTAGCGACCCAGCAGCGCTCGTGCCCACCGCACCATATCGGCTGGCGCGGTCGGAGCGGCACCACTGGAGTCGGCCTGAGCGGCACCACTGGAGTCGGCCTGAGCGGCACCATGGAGGTCGGTCGGCGCGGCACCATGGAGGTCGGCCTGAGCGGCACCATGGAGGTCGGTCGGCGCGGCACCATGGAGGTCGGTCGGCGCGGCACCATGGAGGTCGGTCGGCGCGGCACCATGGAGGTCGGTCGGCGCGGCAACGTGAGGCTCAGTTGGCGCCACAGCAAGGCTCTTGTTGCGGCAAACCGTGCCGGTGGCGACAATGCACCATGGGCCGAGCGGCGCGTCAAGCCTGCCAAGGCTCCGCGATTCCCCGCTTTCGGCGCAACTCTGCGTCGGCGCTCCAGTCCCCAGCTCCGTGCTTGGCTGGTGCTCAACGGCCGCGCAGGCCGTTTCCGTGGCGCGGGAAATCAGTTCGCAGGACTGATTTCTTAATCCGCGCCCATTGGGCTTCACTTCTCCTTGTCGAGCGACAGCGAGCGACAAAGCACTGGCATCCGAAATCGGCGTTCGCGGTGATTTCGGTGGTAAATTTCGGGGCTGTTTGGCCGTTGGCGGCCGCCGCTGGCATGGACTCACGCTTGTAGGAGATCTCGATGCAGTTGACCCAGGAACAAGCCGCGACGCTGTTCGCGCTTCTGCCCACCACGCTGCGGGCTCAGGCCAGTATGCACGCCATTGGCAATCCCGCCGGTTTGGGCCGCTACGTCGCCGCTGCGTGTGCGCTGGCAGCCGATCGCGGCGTTTGGGTGGATCGTGCTGGCGAGGTCCAGCACGGCGACAACACCGTGACCCCGCAGGCCTCAGGTATCGCGATCGAGGCCGCTGCGGTCGATGCCGCGGTGGTGAAAAAGGCCGACAAGGTTCTCAAGGCCCTGCTGACTGCCGAAGAACGCGGAGCGGCTTTGGTTGCTGCCCTGTATGCCGCTGGTTTTGTTCTCACCATTGATGTGGCGCGTGGCACAGACAACTGAGTTGGCCATGCAGTTGCGCACCCCAGCTGTGCTGGCCGCCTATCGCTGCGGCCACAGTCTGGTGTGCTGCGCGGCGCCGTGGCGGGCCACCTTGCAAGTCGGCGAGTTCGAGTCCATTGAGTCGGCGCTGCAAGTCCGTGCCGATCCTTCGTTTTCCGCAGCCGCTTGGCACGATGCCGTGCTGATGCAGCACCCTCCAGGGCTGGTTCGCCAGCCGCATGGCCAGTGCACGATCCTCGACCCCTCTGAGCGACTGTGCCGGTTGCAGCGCAGCGCGGGCCTGCAGGCCTTGCCAGTGAGCTGTCGCAATTTTCCGCGCTCCGTCGTCGCTACCCCAGCTGGGCTGGAGATCGCCTTTACTTTGGCCTGCCCGACCGCTGCGCGCACCGTTGGTCAGACCCCGGTGGCCTTGGTGTGGCAGACGTCGGCAGCGGCGCAATGCCCCTATCCGCCGGTGCGCACGGTCGGCGATCGCGTGGCCATGTCGCGGGTTGTCGATTGGAATTGGAGCGAATTCGACGATTTTCGCGCCCAGTGGTGGCGGTGTCTAGGCGGTGTCGCCAGCGGGTCCGAGTTGGCCGCGCTCCTGCTGGCGATGATCGAACGGCCGCTGCAGCCGCCGCGATCGCTGCCGTTGACGAGCCACTCTGAGCTGGGCGGGCCGTGGACCCAGCTGCAGGTGCGCGCTGTGACCGAAGGTCTGGCCCACCTGCACGACACCGGTCACGCCCACCGCGCCGCCCAGCGCGACTATTGGCCGCAATGGCTGGCAACGCCCGATCGTGTGCAAGTGCTGGCTACTTTTGAGCAGTACACCGCGGTTCTGGCCTGCCACGCTGGTCTGGTGCTGCAACATGCCGCGGTGCACGATGGCTTGCCGGCTGCGGAAGGCATCGCTCGGGCGGCCCGCCAAACCGTTGCCGCTGCGCGCGCACTGCAGGTTTTGGACGGCCAACCTCAGGGGATTCGCGATGCCTTGATCGCCGCCGCCCACTGGGCACGCGGGCTCAGCTGAGCCGCCGTGACCGACCAACTAGCCCCACCGCCACAGCCAGCACAACCGCCGCTAGCCCAGCCACAAGCGGAAACAGCGGCGCCGGTTCGGGCAACGGGCGGCGGGCAAACAGCGCACACATCGCCGAAACCTCGTCTGCGCTCAGTGTCACTTGGGTGCCTAGGCCACCATACATGACCGTGCCGCGGTCGATGGTATGGGCCAAACCGAGCGCATGGCCCCATTCATGGACCAAAAGCGCTTGCCGATTCAAGGTTGCCGCAGGATCGAGCCAGTAGCGCGGATGCAGCGCGATAGTGGCTTGCCTAATTGCGCCGCTGTCCGCATCGGCGACTACCGAGGTCCAGGCCGCTTCGTCGGCAGCATGCGGCCAAGGCTCCTCGGCCACTTTCACTACAAGAGTAGCTACTTGCCCGGCAGTGGCGCGCCGCAATTGCAGGCGTGAACACCCCGGCTGCATCCACGTCGCCGCCGCAGCTTCAACCAGCGTGTGCGGAATGCGCTTGTCTGCGATTGTCCAGTAAATATCCGAGTTTGGCCACTTCAGTTTGGCGCCATGATCGCTGGTGGACCGCAGCCAAGCGGCGGCACTGGCGGGCACGAGGATGGCGATGATTGCGGCAATCGCACCACAATATACTGACACTCTTAGCAATTCCTACTGAGCGCCATCCGTCTTGTCGGCTTCGGCTTCGTCAATGCCAGCAGCACCCGCATCGGCCAACAGGGCGTCCAACTCGGGATCGGGATCTTTGCCACTGGTGGTGGCCACCGTTTCTGGCACGCTGTCCTGCCCGAGTTCAAAGCACTTCTTGGTGTCGCCTTCGGCAGCATTATTCGGATCGACAGGGGTGCTGGCATAGGCGGTACGCTTGCCATCGCCGCCCCAACATTCGTGGGCTTCGGCTTTCTTCTCAGTCTTTTGTGCGGTTACGTTGGCGTAGATGGCGTCGGCGCGGCCGCCCACCCCGGTCTTCCACAGCACCCGCATGGCAAACAACTCCAAGCCAGGCTGCTTGGGGTCCAAATCATCGACAAAAATCTGGCGCAGCCGACCGCCAACCTTGGGTTTGTAAATGGCATCGGCAGCGTAATTGGCCGCCACGTCTTGCGGATTGCCGATGTCTTTGACGTTGACGTAGGCCACCCGGCGGCCCTTGGCGTCCGCTTTGTGATTGGCAAACCACACGTGCATCGATCCGGTCTTGTTGGGCGCGCCAAAAAGCGCACTGAGGTTGGTCAAACTGACGTGGAGCCGACCGCCACCACTGCGCGGCCCTTTCTTGATAAAGACGCCGGTGAGCAAGAATTTGGCCGCCTCAGCGCCCTTTTTGCCAGTCAACACGTAGCGCAGCCGGTTCTCGGCGGTGCGGATCACCCACAGCGTCAACTCAACTCCGGCTTTGCTGCCCGTCCACTTGCCATAGGGCAACTGGCCAGTCAGAGTCTTACCGGTGGCCGCAGGCTTCTTATTTGCGGCAATTTCCTTGATCAAATCGGCGACACCGGCCACATGCGACCGAGATTTGTCCGCCGACTTGCGCGCGACTTCCAAAAGAGTCGCCGGGTCGCCCAACTTGGCCGCGCCCGCACCGGCGGACTCGACGGTGACCAAGTCGTCAGTGTCGAACACGTCGTCTTGGCTGACCGTTTGTTCTGCAGCCGCGCTGGCCGCTTTTTCCGCCGCGCAGGCCGATACCAACGTCAACGCCGCCCAAGTAGCCACACTTGCGCGGGCCCAGCTTGCAATCCAGTGTCCGTTCATCGCGATTCTCCTTGCCCAGCGGGCGTTCGTCTGCTGTGCTTTAGAAACATTGCGGCGCCAAATGTCAAATCGCAGGCGGGTTCGCTGGCCTGTCACTTTAGCCCTTACCCTGCTACCTTTGCTGAGCCTGAGCCCTGCGCGCCTATGCCAGACAGGCCAGCGCGAGCCCGTGGATAAGCCCATTGATCAACTTAGGTTGCCCCCCAAGTCGCCGACTTTGCGCGTCGATTGCGGGTTGGCTATGCCAGTGACGCAGCCCTGCGGCTCCGACAGCGCGTGGCAACCCGCATGAGTTGGTTTCAGTCCCTGTTTTCAAATGATATTGCCATCGATCTCGGCACGGCGACTACGCTCATTGCCATCAAGGGCCGCGGTATCGTCAGCCGTGAACCGTCAGTCGTCGCCGTTCAGCGCGATGCTCAGGGTCAGCGGCGGGTGCTGGCGGTCGGCAAAGACGCCAAGGAAATGATCGGCCGCACCCCGATTGGAATCGAAGCGATTCGACCCATGAAGGACGGCAAAATCGCCGACTTCGAGATTACTGAGGCGATGTTGCGCTACTTTATCGTGCGCGCGCACTCGACCCGCACGCTGATGCGACCCCGGGTGATCATCTGCGTACCGTGCAACACCACCGACGTCGAAAAGCGCGCGGTGCGCGAAAGCGCCGAATCCACCAGTGCCCGCGAAGTGTTTTTGATCGAGGAACCGATGGCTGCCGCCATTGGCGCCCATCTGCCGATCACCGAACCGGCGGGCAACATGATCGTCGTCATTGGCGGCGGCACCACGGAAATCGCAGTAATTTCGCTCGGGGGCATCGTCCACAAGGACTCGTTGGCGGTAGGCGGCGATCGCATGGATCAGGCTATCGTCGACCACTTGCGCCGCAAATATAATTTGTTGATCGGCGAACGGACCGCCGAACAGATCAAGATCAAGATCGGCAACTGCCTCAAATCACCGCCGCCGTCGTCGATGGAGGTCAAGGGCCGCGATGTCGTGGCTGGCGTGCCGCGCACCGTGGTGGTGACCTCCCACGAAATCCGTGAAGCGCTGACAGAGCCCCTGCAACAGATCGTGCGCGCCGTGCGTGGCTTGCTGGAGCGCACTCCGCCAGAAATCTCTGCCGATATCGTCGACAAAGGGCTGGTGCTGGCAGGTGGCGGCGCCTTGCTCACCGGCATCGATCAAATGCTGCGCGATGAGACCAACTTGCCGGTTTTGATTGCGGAAGATCCGGTAGGCGCTGTCGTCACTGGCGCGGCGATGGCGCTGGACGACCCGGCACTGCTGCGGTTGGTGGCCGTTCGCTAGCTCAATTCGGCAGACAAAACCGGCCAATGGAATGCCGGTCGCTGAATCGGTTAAGCCGACTTCAAAACTGCGCTGGCGGCAACGTGCCCCGCTTCAAGCAGACCCACCGGCGGCGAGCGATTGCCCTGACGCGGTGCGAACTTTCCTCGTTCACAAGTTCACTAGCAAGGGTGACACCGGGCGATTGGCAATCGGTTGCGCCAGCGGCAATCGGTTGCGCCGGCGGCAATCGGTTGCACGAGCGACAATCGGTTGTACGAGCGACAATCGGTTGTACGAGCGACAATCGGTTGTACGAGCGACAATCGGTTGTACGAGCGACAATCGGTTGTACGAGCGACAATCGGTTGTACGAGCGACAATCAGTCACAACCGCGAGCGGAACTCAATCGCCGAGCGCGCCAACCCAGAACCGTCCGCTGGCCGAAAAATGCCATACGTGACGAATTCGTCTAAAGATTAACGCAATGAATTCAGCAGCGACCGGAACTCGACCCTAGGTGGCTAGGCTCTGACGTCGTCGCCAATTAGGCCCTGACGTCGTCGCCAATTAGGCTCTGACGTCGTCGCCAATTAGGCTCTGACGTCGTCGCCAATCCCGTGCAGGTCAGCGTGCGCACTGAGGCGATCGCGCATGGTCAACACCGTGTCGGGCACGGTTTTGACATTGCGATCGAGGTGCTCAGCCAGACTGTGCGCGGCAGCCACGTGACCGCGCGCCGTCTGGGCATGGCCCCGACCATCGTTGGCAATGAACAAGTCGAAGTGCGCGCTGCGGGCAACCGGATTGGCGGCCAGACCGCGGCGGCAAGCTTCAATGCGCAAGATCTCGCCACTGCGGTCATGCCGCAATGTAATCGGGACCGCGCCCTTGCTCACAGCGCCGATCTGCTCGACGATCCAGCTGCCATCGGCGGCTTGCGCCGTGCCAGCGGGGTGAAGACTCGCCGACACGCCCGCAGCAACAGCAGCGGTGGCGGCAACAGAAGTGCCCAAAAGGGCTAGAAAATCGCGACGGGAAACACTCATGGGCCACTCCCGGGGGACAGATACCCTGACCCGCAGTGTAGGTAGCGCTGCGCGGAACTGTCAAACAGACAGGCCCGCACTTGCGTTGTGTTGCGCAGTTGGCGCGGCTTGCTCTGCCGTGGACAGCGGCGACCGCAGGGGACGCCAGTGAGCACGGCAATTCGTTGGCAGCAATGGCCCGCCAACGTGCCGCTTAGCCTACAGACAAACCGGCTGTGGCGCGAGTTGCTTGAGCGATTTTCTGCCCGGGCGGTGGCCGTCGCCGCCAGCGACATGCCTTTGCAAGTGTGGCCGCACTGGTCGGCCGCGGTGCGGTCCGCTGGCAAAATCGTCATTATCATTCAGGAACCGTCTCGGGTGACACTGGAGTGGTTGCGCAGCATCGACGGCGCTCCGGCCGTTGTCGCCGTGCACCACGCGAGCCGAACTTCGCGAAGTCATTGGCATCGCGCCCTAGCTGCCCTTGCCGCGCATCGATCACCGTGGCTGCGTTGGGCCCCGCTGGCGGCCCCCGAATGCGCACACCAGTTGCCTGCGGCGGCTGGCGACGTGGCGTTGATCCAGCGCACTGCCGCCGGTCCGCCCGATCCTCGGTGTAACGGCTGTGATCGTGCGCAAACGTGTGTGGGTCCGCCCAACCGCCAGTTTGGCGTGCGTCGGGTGCCCAAGGCCGTCAGCAATCAGTTTGATGTGGTTCCAGGGGCGTCGCCCACCGACCTGACCGTGCGGGTCACCGTGGACGGCGGTCCGATGGTGGCGCGATCCTCGACTACTAGCCAAGCCGAGATCCGGTTGGCGCTGCGCCGCGGCCAGCTGTATCGCGACAACTCCGGGGCCGCGCGTCTGGATGACTTCGCCAGTCAACTTCTACCCTTAGGCAAAGACGTCCGCGGCCGTTGGTCCATGCGCGGCCAAACGCCCTTTGCCGCTGAGGAGTCGGCGTTGCTGACCCGCCTAGGCCAACTGCGCGGCACGATTGTCGATGTCGGCGCGGGCCCGCTGCGTTATGTCCAGACTCTCAACGCCGCGATCGCTGCCGGTCAACTGCGCTACGTGGCCGTGGAACCGGACCCCGCGGTGGTTGCACGTGTCAGTCAAGCCGTCCGTGGCGGCCTGTTTGTTCGCGGCGTTGCCGAGGCACTGCCGCTGGCCGATGCAAGCGCGGATGCGCTACTTTTTCTGCGTTCATTCAATCATTTGCGCAACGTCGGCTTGGCCATGCGTGAGGCGCTGCGGGTCGCCAAGCCAGGGGCCACGCTGCTGATTGTGGACAATGTACTGTTCGGGTTGGTGCGCGATTCTCAACAAATGCAGCGCGCTCATGCGATTAGCGTCGCCCAGACCCCGTTTGAGCACTATCGCAATGCGAGTGCGGCACAGGCTTGGAAGCTGATCCAGCGCGCCATCGGCGGGCGCCTTGAGTTGATCGATCTGCGCGAGGTCGGGCCCATGACGTCCAATCAGTGGCAGCTGGAATGTAAAGTGGTCGCCGTGCGCTGAGAATTATTTTGGCTTCGCTAGCACCGGATCGGGCCTTGCCGCCACATTGAGCGTTTGCAATCCAGCCAGATCGGGGGTATTCCTATCGATTACTGAATCGGTGCGTTGAACTGGCGCGTCCGAACGCACGCGGGCCCCGCCGTTCACTTTGTGGGCCCGGATTGAAGGCGATCTGGCCAGCGATTGGCGACATGGGTTTCATCGGCCCAACTGGCGCGCAGTCACTGCTGTAGGTACCGCCGAGTCGAGGAAAAGTCGTGAACGACGTAACCATGCAAGTCGAACGCTATTGTCCAGAGTGTGGTGTCAAAACCATGCTCAACAATTGCCCCGTCGACGGCGAAATGACCTTAGTCGCCAAGAGGAAAGAAGCAACGGCCAGTGACCGCATTGGGCAGTTGATTGGCGGGCGCTACAAGATCAACGCCGTGATCGGCCAAGGCGGCTTTGGCGAAGTCTACAAGGCCCAGCACGCCTCCACTGGCGATCAAGTGGCGATCAAGGTGCTGCGTCAGGATGTGCAGGGCACCGCGGACGTCACCGCCCGCTTCCGGCAAGAAGCGAAGACGACGAGCAAGCTGAAACACCCTAATACTGTTCGCGTATTTGACTTCGGTCAAATGGACGACGGCAGCCTGTATTTGGTGATGGAGTTCTTGGAAGGCCGGACTCTGGCGGAACTTTTTCGCAAAGAGGCTCCGCTTGCGCCCAAGCGCCTAGTGCACATTGCCTGTCAGGTCCTCAAAGCCTTGTCGGAGGCGCACGCCAAGGGTCTGGTGCACCGCGACCTCAAGCCCGACAACATCTTTTTGCAATCGGTGCACGGCGAGGCTGACTTCGTCAAGGTGCTGGACTTCGGCATCGCCAAGTCCGTTTCGGGCGACAGCACCGCCGACATGACCTCGACCGGCGCGATCATCGGCACGCCGCGCTACATGAGTCCAGAACAAGCTCGCGGCCAGTCTGTTGATTTTAGAACAGATTTGTATTCTCTCGCGATTATTTTGCACGAAGGCCTGACCGGCGTCGCCCCGTTTACTGCCGACTCCCCGCTGACCATGTTGCTGCGCCGGGTCCAAGAAGATCCGCCGCGGGCACAAGACGAGTTGGCGGTCACGACCCCGCAAGGCGTGTGCGATGCCGTGTACCGCGGGTTGGCTCGCGACACTGAGGAGCGGTTTAGTAGCGCGGATGACATGGCGGCCGTCCTGCAGGCCGGTTTGGATACGCCGGCGGTACAGGCGCGGTCGTTTGTGTCGCGCGACCAGCTTGGCGTGGGGATGGTGACGGGCATGGCTCAGGCGTCGCCGTTTGGCGGTCGGAGCGGCAATCGCAACACAAGCAGCAGCAAAGTCGTGGTTCAGGGCAGCGATTTGGACGACATGGGCGCGACGTTGGGCGAAGAGAACTCGCAACAGATCAAGCGCGCCATGACGGAGTTGGAAAAATACGGACCGCCGGCCCTGGGACCGCCGGCCAGACTGTCCCTGGCTAGCGCCTCTAGCCAGGAGGTCGCCACCCTGATTGGCGGTCCCGCGGTCGGCGAAACCAGCGCGGTGGCGCACGTCAGCTACCCGCCGACTGCCAGGTCCAATAGCCTGATCATTGGAGCTGCCGCTGGGGCGATCGTCATTGCGGTGGCGATCGGCGTGGTCGTGCTCACGGGCAGCGGCGAGCCTGCAGCACAAGTCGCTGCGAAGGCTGCCGAAGTACTGCCTGCGCCCGCGGCTGGGGTTGCAGCACCACCCGCAGCCGCGTTGGTGGCACCCGTTGCCGTTGCTGCACCGGTTGCTGTTGCGGTCCCGCCTCCGCCTGCAGCACCCACTGCGGCCCCCCTGGCTGTCGCTGCTCCGACGGCGGTGCCTGCGGCTGGCGACGCCAAGGTCAAACTGCAAGTGGAACCAGCCGACGCTCGACTCGAAATCGACGGCACCCAAGTCATTGGCAGCGAGGCGCGCTTGGCGGCAGGCAAGCACACCATCAAGGGCAGCAAGGCTGGGTTTGTCGACGAAGTCACCCAAATTGAAGTGGCCGCCGGCGAAATTCACAGCGTCAAACTGGAACTGAAGAAATCACTCGGCACCGCCAAAGCGGGCACCGTCGCCAAAAGTGGTCCGCCCAAAGAAGAAAAAACCGAAAAAGGCCCCCAAACCGCCGACAAGCCCAAAGGCAAAGACATTTTGCTCATCGAATGACCTTGACCAGCGGCTTCGTTACCCGGTTGGCAAGCCAGCGTGGCGACCGAGCAGCGCTGCCCCTATCGCCACTTCGCCGCAACAGTTGGCCAAGAGCGGGGAATCGCGGCAGCCCAGGATTCCCCATCGAAATTCTCCGCGGCCCCCGATTTGGGATGCCAGTGCCCTGTCGGTCGCTATTGCTCGACAAGGAGCAAGGAGAAAGGCGCCGCCGCGACGCACAGATGCGCCCAAAGCGGGGGATCGCGGCAGCCTCATGCCGTTGACACCAGCTCCTCGCTTGGGCATCCTACCGCGCGCTCGAGCGTCTTAGCCGCGAGGGCAGCGACGACTCTCTGGCGGCGCGTGTCCGAACGCAACGGCTGGAATCGTTAGAGAAAATGTCAAAATCGGGGTGTAGCGCAGCCTGGTAGCGCACTTGCTTCGGGAGCAAGGAGTCGCTGGTTCAAATCCAGTCACCCCGACCGCAACTCGGTCCAAACGCGATCGTCTGGGTCCGGCAACAGTCGGACTTCGGCAATCTTAGGCTAGTTTCGCGGGGCGTTGGGTTCGCCGCGGCTGGCTCGCGCAGTTTGCTGGTGCTCGGCGCTCAATACGAAGCCGCTTCTACCCAGGAAAAGCCCCAGAACTCTTTAATCTGGAACCGGATTCGCTTGTTGGCTCTGCGGGTTGCTCAGCCCTCGTCACCAGCGGCCGAGACGCCCCGGTCTTGTTGCAGGCGTCGATCGAGTCTGTGAGCAAGCGCCCCTGCACCCACCCGCGCACCGCGGCGAAGCCGACAAATTGACGCTGGCTGAACGCCCATAGGCCGCCGAGGTTGCTGTGCCCCCTGTCGAACCGACTGTTATCTTTGAAGATGGCTGGCTGCTGGCCATCGACAAGCCGGCGGGAATGCTGGCCCACGCCGAAGGCACCACCCACAGTGCACTCGCTTGGGCCCAAGCGCGCGAGGCCAAAGCGCAGCGTGATCCGGTGTTTCTGCACCTAGTGCACCGCCTCGACCGCCAGACGTCGGGCGTGTTGCTGTTTGCGCGCGGCAAGGCGATCGCTGAGGCCGTCAACGCTCTGTTTCGCGATCGCAAGGTGCTCAAGATGTATGTGGCGCTGTGCTCGCCAGTGCCCACGGTGCGCTGGCTTAAGGTGGATCAGTTGCTCAAGCCTGAGCGCATCGGCAGCGGCGAGCGTATGCAGGTCGTGGCCGAGGGCGGGATTGAAGCCAGCTGTGAAATCGAAGTGCTGGCGCGCGGCCGCCGCTTTGCGGTGGTGCGGGTGATTCCCGATCAAGGCCGAAAACACCAAGTGCGGGTGGCGCTGGCGGCGTCGGGCAGTCCGATTGCCGGCGATTTCTTGTACGGCGGGGCGCTGTCGCGTCAATTGGCGCCGCGGGTGATGCTGCACGCGCGGTCGCTGCAGTTTTCGCACCCGCACACCCAAGAACACCTGATCTTGTTCGCGGCCTTGCCCAGCGATCTCAAGAAATTGGTGGCAGATGATGGCGGCACGCTCCCCACCAATCTCGATGCTCGCCATCGAGCGCCGGTGGCCAAGCATGGTCGTGCGCCGCTGCTGGCCCTGCCAAAGATCAACAATCTGGCGGGCGCTGCTGCCTTACCCCAGCCACGCAGCTATGCGCGAGCCAAGCCCGCTGGTGGCCAGCCCTCACCGAGTAAGCCTGAACAAGCGCCGAGTAAGCCTGAACAAGCGCCGAGTAAGCCTGAACAAGCGCCGAGTAAGCCTGAACAAGCGCCGAGTAAGCCTGAACAAGCGCGGAGCAAGCTCCCAAAAAAATGACAACAGCCGACCACCTGCGACGATAGAGTCCTTTTGCGTCGCCACGGCGCCAGTGGGGTGAGCATGACCGCTTGGATACGCAACAATTTGGTTCCTCAGCGGGCGCTGGCCTTGTCGCTGGCCTTGATGGTGGTGCGCGTGGCCGCCGGTGGCGGTTTGGCGGTCGCCGGTCAGGGTAAGATTGCAAAACTTCAAGGATTATGTGCCACAGCCCCGCTGCCAGACTGCGAAAGAGAGGGCACAACGGCGTGCGACAAGGATCAGACTTGCTTGGCCAAATTGCCTGCCAAGTGCGAGCAAGAACGCAAGCAAGCGTGTATCGACGAGGGCAAAAAGACCGAGGCGTGGTTTGGCACGCTCACCCTTGCCGGTCGCGACCACTGGAAATTGCCCGGTGACGGTCGCTTGCACTTGGCCCTGGCCGCTGGTCAGGAACTCGTCTTTGGGCTGATGGTGCTGGCGGGTCTGCTGGCGCGGTTTGCGGCGATCCCGTTAATGACGATCATGGCGGTGGCCATGGCCTCTGCCCATTGGACCACGTTCAACAAAAGCTTTGATTTTACAGCTGAAGTGGCGTTTTGCTACTTCGCGCTGCTTGCAGTCATCGCCGCCGTCGGCCCTGGCGTGCTGGCGGTGGACGCCCTATGGGCTGCCAAGAGCGGCGCCGGGGCAGCGACCAAACCCAAGTCCAAAGCCAAGCCCTGAGCAGTCGGGCTGGAATCTGCGCGCGCCGTGCAACGTTAGGGCGCTAGATGGGTTTGACTGACCTGCCTATCCATGAGGAAAATCATGCTCAAATCCACTTTGTCGAGTCGGCCGCTGGCCGTCGCAGTGTCGCACCTAGTCGCCTCCGCGCTGACTGCGCTGTTGGTGCCCTTGACCGCCCAGGCGCAGGCGTGGCCCGCCGATTTGCCAAGTTTGGGGCCCGAACGCGCACCGGTGACGATCGTGGTCGCCAGCGAGTTTCAGTGCCCCTTTTGCAGCCGAGTAGTGCCCACGTTGCGCGAATTGACGGCGCGGCATCCCGGCCAGATTCGTCTGGTGTTTGCCAACCTGCCACTGCCGTTTCATCGCCACGCGCAGCCGGCGGCGGTCGCAGCGATGGCGGCGCACAAACAAGGAAAATTCTGGGCTTACCACGACAAACTGTTTGCCGACCCGTCCGCACTGGGGGATGCACGCTACCTTGAAGTTGCAAACGACGTGGGACTGGATATTTCTAAATTCAAACGCGATTTGCTCAATCCTGTGGTGCAATCGCAGGTCACCCGAGTTCGACAAGCGCTGGAGTCGTTGGGTGTTCGCGGCACCCCCAGCTGTTTTCTCAATGGTAGTAAGCTCACTGGGGCCCAACCGATCGAGGCATTTGAAGCGGCCTTCACTTCGGCTCTCGTCGACGCCAAGGCGGCGGCGCCTACTTCAGGCGACGCGATGCATCAACTGGCGGCGATTTGGGAACACCATGCCCCGGGAGTCGGCAAGGCGCTAGTGGAGACCCTGTTGCTGGCCAAGCCCGCGCTGCCGTTGGCGACTCCTGCAGCCCCAACGCCCAAGCCTGAACCCAAGGACGATCCAACTGTGTGGCGGGTCGACATCAATGTGGGTCGCGATATCGTAGTCGGCGATAATCCACTGGTTAAGCTCACGCTGGTCCTTTTTACCGATTTGCAGTGCCCGTATTGCGCGCGCGTGCAGCCGAGCATCGCGGCGCTGGTGGCCAAGCACGGCAGCGGCCTGCGGGTGGTCTACAAGCACTATCCGCTGCCCTTTCATGCCCAAGCGATGGCGATGCACCGGGCAGTGCTGGCGGCCCACCGTCAAGGCAAGTTTGCACCGTACTTTATGAAATTACTAGCTGTATACCGGACATTCACCGCCGACACGGTCGCCGCCATCTTGGCTGAGGTGGCCACCTCGGCTGGCTTGGATTCGGAGGCCTTTGCCAGTGACCTGGTCGACCCGGCGCTCGATGCCCAAATTGCCGCGGACAAGGCGCTTGGCGAATCGGTCGGGGTCTCTGGTACGCCGACGCTATTCGTCAACGGCCGGGCGATTTCAGGCGCCGTGCCCTTGGCGGCGATGCAGGCAGTTGTCGATCAAGAACTGGCCAAAGCCACAGCCGCCGGCGACGTTGGCGATGCGTACTACCTGCGCGCCATTGCCGCTGGCAAACGGATCGCGACTGAATAGACGCTGTGCAGTCAACCGAATAGGCGCTGTGCAGTCAACCGAATAGGCGCTGTCCAGTCAACCGAATAGACGCTGTGCAGTCAACCGAATAGACGCTGTGCAGTCAACCGAATAGACGCTGTGCAGTCAACCGAATAGACGCTGTGCAGTCAACCGAATAGACGCGGT
>SHZD01000095.1 GCA_009692465.1 Myxococcales bacterium | reverse complement strand
GAGGGCGTATTCAAAAAACGCCTACTGCGGTTCAGGATGCATCCCGGCATGCTGCGTTGGCGATTGTCTTCCTCCCTGCAACGCACTGCGAGTGCGTTTCGGTCGTCAGGCAACCGCCGCCTTGCCTTCCGGGCGCCTCCTGAACCTCGCAACGGCATATTTGAATACACCCTCTTACTCCGAGCGCGCCGCAGCCAAAGCAGTGTGCGCAGCCTCGTAGGGGTCGGTGCGCCGGCTGGCCACCTCCGCCAACAGGTTCTGACCGGCGCCGTCCAACCAGCGCTCGACGGCCACACCGACGGCATCGCGGGCCAAACTGGCGACCACAAAGCGCGCCCGCTGCCGGTAGCGCTGCTCGGCGTTGCCGTTGGTCGTTAAATGTTGGGCATGTTTGGCGATTTGCTCGGCCAGCTCGACTAAGCCATCGTTGCGCGCCGCCACTGTGCGCACGATCGGCGGCAGCCACGCCGGCATCGCCGTCATCAGCATCTGCAAGCCGCGCAGGTCAGCCTCCGTGCGCTCGGCGCCGTCCAGATCGGCCTTGTTGACTACAAAGACGTCGGCAATTTCCAAAATCCCGGCCTTGATGGCCTGAATATCGTCGCCGAGCCCCGGTACCAAGACCACTACGGTGGTGTCTGCGGTGCGCATGATGTCGATTTCGTCTTGACCGACCCCGACCGTCTCGACCAGCACCCGCTGGTAGCCCATGGCATCCAGCACATGCACCGCATCACTGGTGGCCCGCGACAAGCCACCCAGCGCGCCGCGGGTGGCCAAACTGCGGATAAACACCCCCGAATCTGCGAAATGCTCCATCATGCGAATGCGATCGCCCAAAATCGCCCCACCCGAATACGGACTGGAGGGATCGACAGCGATGACGCCGACGCGCAGGCCTTGGCGGCGGTACAAGCTGATCAGACGATTGGTCAGCGTCGACTTGCCAGACCCAGGATTGCCTGTAATACCGATGACTTGAGCTCTTCCGGTATGCGGATACAGGGCGCGCAGGACTTCAGTGGCAATTGGATCGCGATCGTCCAGCAGGCGAATCAGCCGCGAGCCGGCGCGGACGTTGCCGGCCAAGATGGCAGCCGCAGCGGAGGCAACGACAGTCGCAGGTGATGGTGGTGGGAGTGACAAGGCGATGGCGGCCGGCGTGATCAGGGTTGAAACCAGCGTGGAACTGCTATAAATTCGCCTAATTAGCGCCGAAACTCAACAATTCTCCAACAAAGATAGAGCGGCGAGACGCCCATGGCGGGAGCTCGCGACCCACGAAACAAGCGGCGAGACGCCCATGGCGGGAGCTCGCGACCCACGAAGCAAGCGGCGAGACGCCCATGGCGGGAGCTCGCGACCCACGAAGCAAGCGGCGAGACGCCCATGGCGGGAGCTCGCGACCCACGAAACAAGCGGCGAGACGCCCATGGCGGGAGCTCGCGACCCACGAAACAAGCGGCGAGACGCCCATGGCGGGAGCTCGCGACCCACGAAGCAAGCGGCGAGACGCCGAGCAGATCTTATCGGATCGGCTCTCAAAAAACGAAGCCGATGCGGGTAGTTATCAAATTGAGGCTGTCTGAAAATGACCGCGTCAACTCCAGACCCAGTTGCACGCGGTGCGACACCACCCGCACCCCGAATGCCCCGCGATGGGCCAGCGAAATATCGTGGCTGTACTGCGGCAACACATCGGCCATGGTCTTGTCGTCGGGGATGAGTTTTTCTGCCAAGGGCTTGTAGTAGGTGCCGGCCATCGAATAGCTCAGCCACGGCTGTAGGGCGACTACCCCGCCCACTCCAAAGGATTTCGACAAAGTGGCGTCGCCAAAAAAGTTGTAGAACCCTTCCAAGTGGCTGTTGCCAAACATGGCATTGCCGCCCAGACGCACCCCGAATTCAGGGATGGCCTTAAACCCATCGATGAACGACATTTGCAACTCAACGCCGGCGGAGTATAAGCTGGAGTCGGCTAAATACCCAAGATTAGCACCCACTTGCAGGCTCTGGGGCAGACCCTTGCGAAAGCGCAGCATGTGGCTGGTCAAGGTGTCGGACGGCGTTTGCGCGCCCTTGACCCAGTATTCCTCCTTGCTGTGGGCGCTGGCCATACCCAATTCGTAGGCAAAATCGACGCCCAGCGCACCCTGCGAGGCGATGGGTCCGGCTGAACGCGGGCCGAGCGCAAAGCTGATTTCGCGCATTAACTGCCGCATCGACTCGCTTTTGAGCTTAGAACCACCGGTAGTCACTTCGAAAAACTTGTCGAAGCGCACATCGAGCGGCGCGGCGCCAACGCTAGTGGCGGCTAGCAGCACCACCACGGCACTCAGGCAGCGGATCGCGGTCAACAACGTTGTTTTCATGGGTATTTACCTTGTGCCCGGCGGGCTCAGCTCGCCAGCGCCTGTATTGTGGCCTTGTGGGCCGTTGCTGTCCAGATCCGGTTACGGTTGGCGCTAGGGCTTTGCTTTGGCTGCCAGTCGCAGCGTCAACTGGGCCTCAAACAGCGACGCTGGGGTCAGTTGCGCTCCCAGCCCCACGCCTTCGGTGTAGTCTAGCGGCGCCGTGCCCTTGCCGCCGTTCGCCGTCAACGCCGTGGTGATGTGGGTGGCGGGCAGCGAGCCAATCACGTAGCCCATGCCAAATTGCAATGAATCCACGTAGCCTTTGCCGCCCACATTCCACACCACTGTTTGGGTCGCGGTGTGGCCAGCGCCAGTCGATTCGAGGCCGCGGTTGACCGCGCCAAAACCATCGTCAAAGACGCTGTGGTCGATCAAATTGGCCATGGCTAGCGAATGGTGAAACTCACTCTTGGCTAAAAAGCCGACATCCATTTCTTGGGCTAACTGATTGAAACCGCCACTACTTGTGCAGCGCAGCACCACCCAGCCGCTGGTGCCGAAACCCCAATTTTGGATAAAGTTGTGGCGACCCGCGCTGCCCGAACAGTCGCGCATCAACACTTCGCTGCTGGTGCGCACCTCGAACAAGTAGCCGTTGCCGCCGCCGCCGCGGTTTTGCGCCTTGCCTAGGTGGCAATCGCTGACGGTGATGCGGTTGCAGGCGATCAAGCGCACGCCGCCGCTGAGCAAGTGGGCGCCGCTGCCTAGGCCTTGGCTGGGGGCGGACGGCGAGATAAAACTATCGACGTCGAGCAGCCAACCGTCGGCGACGTGATCAAAACCGATGGCGGCGACTTGGGTTTGCGCCCACGCTTGGGCATAGGCGCCAGCGTTGGCGATCGCCAAGTGCTCGACGCCGACTTGCCGCAAGTATCCGTTTTGCCCGCGCACACTGGCGCCATCGCTGACCAAGGCGGCGTAGCGCAGCGGGACGTCCAGCGTCACCGTCAACGAACTGGGGTCGATGGCCACGATTTTGCGCCGAAAAAAGGGTTGCCACTTGCCATTAAAGGCGCTCCAGACGCCGGTCATGCCGTGGGTGGCGATAAACTGCGGGGTAATGGTCCAGCCCAAGGTCAGTTCTTGGCCCACGCTTAGCCCTTGCACACTCGCCAACTTGACGACTTTGCTGCGGTTGACCCCGTCTTGGCTCAGCTTGAGGTCCGCTTGCTCGCTCAGTTGACCGGCGAAGGTCAAATGGGCTTTGTAGTCCATGCCTTTGGTTTGGGTGAACCACAGTTTGGTGAGGTTGGATCCGGCGCCGCGCAGCACGGTGCCTTGGTGGCTGACCAGCAACGTGCCGTCGAAACGAAACAAGCCTTTGCCAAAATAGACAACGCCACCACCGAGTTGCGCTACTTTCGCGATCGCTTCTTGGGCCGCTGACGAACAATCCGCGCTGCCATTGGTGCTGCACACGACAGACACAACTGGGGTTGTCGGTTTAGGCAGCGGCACCTCGCTGTGGGCGTAGCCGGCGTAGGAAAAATCATGCAAGAAGGTTTGGGCGTCCAGCCCAAAATCGGGTTGCCACTGAACGGGAAACAGGGCACTGCGCCAGCTGGCCGCACCATCCGCAGGGGGGCCGCCACCGTCCAAGTTTGAAGCCGTGCTGTCTGCATCGGTTGGAGCACTCTGTGCATCTGTCTGTGCATCTGTCTGTGCATCTGTCTGTGCATCTGTCTGTGCATCTGTGGGCGCAGCGTCAGCGGCCGCCTGTGGGGCATCGGCGGCGTCCGGGGCTGGCGTGTCTATAGTTGTGAGATCGCTGGCGTTTAGGTCACTGGCAACCGTGTCTGCCGCGGCGCCGACGGCGTCGATGCTGGCAGCGGTTGGAGCTGCGCCCGTGCACTGGATCGTCAGCGCCGAACTCAGCACGGCCGCCAGCAGAACCTGCCAGACCCGCATAAGGGCTCGTGAAAAAATAACTCGGTCGATCCGCGATTGGAACGGAGCGTCGAGTCGGCTTGCAAAGCTGCGAGTTAGCGACCCACCAAGCAAGCAATGGGCCGGGGTGCAAAATCGACTTGATTTTGCACGGGCCCTAACCGCAGTCGCCGGTCGCGCCGTCACCGGTAATCCGCCGTCGACGCCGCTGCAATTAGGCCGCAGTTGGGTAGCATGGGTGGCCTGCAGTGTTCTTACTTGTCGGCGAATTCGTCGACCCATCCAGCCACCACTTCGGCCGGGTAGCCACGGTGAAAATGGCGCCGCCACGGGTAGGCACTCAGACCCGATTCATCGCGCATTTTAACGATGTCCACCGGCCCCAGCACTTTGGCGGGCACCCCGCCGACTACCACCCCGGCCGGCACGTTCTTGCTGACTAGCGCGCTGGCCGCCACCAAGGCGCCGCTGCCGACCACGACCCCAGGCATTACACAGGCCAGCGTGGAGACTACGCAGTATTTTTCCAGGCGTACGCCGACCAAAAAGCCGTCGCTGGGCGGGTGGGGATCGTTGGTCAGCACGACATACGGAAAAATCCACACGAAATCTTCGACTACGCTTCGTTGGCCGATGTGGACGTTGCTGTGGGTGCGCACATAGTCGCCGATGCGGCAATCGCCCTGAAAATCGGACAACGTGCCGATCTGCAGACTGCGGCCGGCCATGGTGCCTTCGCGGACCGTGACGCGGTGACCTGTGCGCAGACCCGGGCCAAACTCGCTGCCGGCGTAAAATACCGAGTGCGAGCGAATATGGGCGCCGGCGCCAATGACCAATGGCTGGTCGTGCGCCAGTGCAGGCGGATGGCCCAGCGTGCAGTAGTCCTCGATAATGCAGTCGTCTTGCACCACGACGTTGGCATAAATTTTGCAAAAATCACCGATAGTCACATTGGCGCCGATGCGGGCAAGCGGCGAGACGATGGAGTACATGGGTGGGCTCCTGCACAGCCGATCAAATCAGATTTGCTCGGCGTCTCAATGCTTGTTTCGTCGGTCGCGAGCGTGGGCCCAGGGCGGCACGCCGCTCAGTTTTTGTTCGGTAATTCTCGCCGGTGTGGTCTTCATTGGTCAGGTCTGTAGGCACTAGGAGCGTGTCGGAGTATTCCGACTCGCTCCCAGCGCCGTCTGGCTAGACGGCGGCAACTATCGGAAACTGCACGGATTCACTCCGGGCAGTTCTCGGACAGTTGAGAATAGTTGACTGGCTAGGAGCCTGTTGGATCATAATAGATTCATTGTGTATAACCTGATAGACATTTCACAACCGATTGATTTCCGACAGGCTCCTAGCGCAGCGCGATGGCGACACCGCGGGCAGGATGCGGCCATGCCGACTGAGTGTCAAACGGCGCGATGAAGGGTCAACTGTGAGGGTTGGCTGGGTTGGCACTGCGACTGCCGCGATCCCCCGCTTTGGGCGCAGCTGGGCGAAAAGCTCCTTGTTCCTTGATCTGCATCCCAAATCGGGGGCCGCGGGGATCTCGATGGGGAATTTGGGACTGGGCCCATCGTTCCTTTCGCGCATCGATCGCGGTAGGAATGCAGGCACAACTAGGGTGCGACGCGGACACAGCTCTACTCGATCGCCCAAGTCCGGCACCATGTGCCGGACCGGCAATTGAGTGCTCGCTGGGTGGGTCGCCAAGCTCGCGTCTGCTGCGCAGCCGACTCGCGACTCCGGCCAAGGTTTGATCTCGGATTTTGGTGACTATGTATAGCTTGGCTGCGCAACGGGGTAACATAGGATGCCTAACTGCGATGCCTAACTGCGATGCGTAACTGCGATGCGTGACCACGATGCCTAACTCCTGCTGTTCAGCGTTTGCCAACGCTCGAAGTATCCCCGCACGCTGGACCCAAGCCTTGTTGGCCTGCTCAGGGGCGGCCGCCGTGTGTGCCTGTGACGACGGGGCGAGCGTGCAAGGCTCGGCCATCGTGGTCGCGCGCGGCGCCGGCAACGACCCCGCGGTAGCCCAAAGCGATGCCGCGGCCGCAAAAGACGCCGGCGCGGCACCGGCCGGACTGGCGCCTAGCCTCTGGAGCGGCTGCCAAGGTTTGGCGACCACCTATTGCGCTAAACTGGCCACCTGCCTGCCGCACGACATGCAAATCGACTATGCCGAGCCCGCCGTGTGCGTTCAGCGCGAGGCCTTGCGTTGTTCATTGGGTTTTGTCGCTGCGGGTGCGAGCACGGCGCTGACGGCGCTGGCCGGCTGTCAGCACCAGATTGGGACTCAGTCTTGTGATTTTATCGACTACGGCGGACCGCCGCGGTGCTGGTTCGAGGCCGGTCAGCTCAAGGGCGAAGCCGCCTGTGCGTTTGACAACCAGTGCATCGGTAAATTCTGTCAAAAATCTGGCAATTCGCCGTGCGGAGTCTGCGCCAATGAGTCGGCACTCGGAGCCAAATGCGCCCCCAACCAATGCGCGGCCGGCTTGGCCTGTGTGTTTGACGGCGCTCAAAAATCGTTTCGCTGCAGCACCAAGCTGGCAGTGGGCGGCGCTTGCACGCCGGGGGCCAAGTACGAGTCGCTGTGCGGCTACGGGCTGGTGTGCGCGGCAGGCCAGTGCGTAGCGGCCAGTGGCCTGGGGCACGACTGCAAGACTGTGGGCTGCAACCACGACCAAGGGCTGGATTGCCATAAACAAACCGGCAAGTGCGTAGCGATCCCGATGAGCACCGCTGGGTCCGGCTGCAGCCAAAGCGGCATCGGCAGCGACCATGACCGCGAATGTTTCGATGGCAGGTGCCTAAACCGCAATGATCGGGGCAACGGGACCTGCAAGGCCTATGCGGTGGATGGTGGCAAGTGCGAGAGCTGGACTGGGTCTGCCTGCCGGGTGCCAGCGGTCTGTCAGGGCGGCAGTTGTGTGTTGCCGGGCTCCGCCAAGTGCAAGTAAGGCAAAACTAGGCGCCCCATGCCCCTACACGAGCGCGCGCAGCCCACCGCCACCTGAGGGCCGGTTTTGCGTCACTATCGCTAAAGTGATATGAAAACCTGAGTTGCCCGTTCGGGTGTCTTGCATGAACACCGTATTCGCCAGTTTGTCAGCGTCAGGGAGTCCAATGGTTTTGCGCCGCTTAGTTCATGGTTGCTTGGTAGTGGTGGCTTTTCATGCCACCGCAGCCTGCGAAGAGGACCAATCTGCGCCGTTGAGCGCGGCGAGCGATGCCAGCCTCGACGCCGCCAGCGCCGTGGGTGATCTGGGCGGCTCGAGCGACAGCGCGGCCCAATGCACGCAAGCCGCGCAGTGCCCAGCCGCCAAAGAACCGTGCACTGTCGCCAGCTGCCAAGGCGGCACGTGTCAGGTAGCGCTGGCTCAAGACAGCTCAGCGTGTGACGATGGCAACGCCTGCACCAGCGGCGAAGCCTGTCAGAGCGGCCTGTGCGTGGGTGGTAAGGCCAAAGCGTGCGACGACAGCAATCCGTGCACCATCGACAGTTGCGGGGTGGACGGCAGTTGCAGCAGCACCGCAGTCACCACCGCCTGCGAAGACGGCGATGTGTGCACCCTGGGCGATGTCTGCAAAAGTGGCAAGTGCGCCACGGGGCCGTCCAAATCCTGTGACGACGGCAAGGCTTGCACTCAAGACCTGTGCGACAAGCGCACCGGTTGCAGCAATTCGCCCTTGAGCGGCGCTTGCAGTGACGGCAACGCCTGCACCCAAGGGGACACCTGCACTGCCGGCGCCTGCGTGGCCGGAGCACCAACCGGCTGCGACGACGCCAATCCCTGCACTTTGGACGGTTGCGAACCGAGCAAGGGCTGCGTCGCTTTGCCGGTCGCTATCACCTGCAGCGACAACAACGCCTGCACCGTCGGCGACGTCTGCACCGCTGGCGTCTGCGCGTCGGGGGCCGCCGCCAAGTGCGACGACAACAGCCCGTGCACCACCGACGCCTGCGATAGCGCGGTGGGCTGCACTGCCACCAGCGACGACAGTTTGGCCTGCAGCGACGCCAACGCCTGTACCGAAAGTGACGCCTGCAAGGCCGGCATCTGCCTGTCCGGCGCCGTCACCGCCTGCGACGACGCCAAACCGTGCACCACCGACGCTTGCGACCCAAAATCCGGCTGCACTTTTGCCAACAATGCCTTGCCGTGCAGCGATGGCAGCGCCTGCACCATTGGCGACACCTGCAGCGGCGGCACCTGCAGCGGCCAGACCAAGCTGAGCTGCACCGACGGCAACCCGTGCACCGACGACGCCTGCGATCTCGCTAGCGGTTGCACTTTTACCCACAACAGCTTGGCCTGCGACGACTTCAACAACTGCACCGAAGGCGATGCGTGTAGCGGCGGGGTGTGCAAACCGGCCAAGGCCAGCCCGTGTGACGACGGCAACGGCTGCACCACCGAGACTTGTGACGCCGCGGGCGGCTGCCAGAAAGCCAACAACAGCGCCCCGTGCGCCGACGGCAGCGCCTGCACCCTGAACGACGGCTGCGTCGACGGCGCCTGCGTGGCGGGCAAGGTCAGCGAGTGCAACGATGGCAATCCGTGCAGCGCCGACAGTTGCGATCCCACCAAGGGTTGCGTGTTTGCCACCACCGGCAGCAATTGCAGCGACAACAACGCCTGCACCAGCGGCGACGCCTGCAAGGACAGCGTGTGCCTGCCGGGCGCTGCCACCGAATGCGACGACAAAAATCCTTGCACTATAGATAGTTGTAACCCAATCGCCGGCTGCGCCAACGCTGCCAACAGCTTGCCATGCAGCGACAGCGATGCGTGTACTAATGGCGACAGCTGCACTGCGGGGGCCTGCGGCGGCAACCAGGTCGTGTGCAATGACGGCAATCCGTGTACCACCGACTTGTGCGCTGTGGCCGGCGGTTGCGGGTTTAGCGCCAACAGCGCGGCGTGCGACGACGGCAACCCGTGTTCGGAAAAAGACGCCTGCGGTTTAGGGGTCTGCCAGCCGGGCAGCGCCAAGAACTGCGATGACGCCAATCTGTGCACCACCGACAGCTGCGGCGCCAGCGGGTGTGTCTATTCAGCCAACAGTGTGGTCTGCGACGACGGCAACGCCTGCACCAGCGGCGATGTGTGCAAGGACAAAGGCTGCGCCTCCGGCACGGGGTTGCAATGCAACGACGGCAATCCATGCACCAGCGACGGCTGCGACGAGGCCGGCGGCTGCAAGTTTACCACCACCACCGCGCCATGCACCGACAACAACGTCTGTACCGACAAGGATGCCTGCGCCAGCGGCGCCTGTGTGCCCGGCAAAGCGCTCAATTGTGACGATGCCAATGTGTGCACCGACGACGCCTGCGCCGCCAGTACCGGCTGCGTCAACAGCGCCAACAGCAGCGGCTGCGACGACGGCGACGCCTGTACCGCCGGCGATGGTTGCAAAGACAAGGGGTGCGCTCCCACCAACAAGGTCAACTGCAGCGACGGCAACCCGTGTACCGACGACAGTTGCGCCAAGGCCAAAGGCTGCGGTCATGCCAACAGCACCAGCCCGTGCAGTGATGGCAACGTGTGCACCGGCGGCGATGCCTGCAAGGACGGCGGTTGCTTGCCCGGAGCCCCGACCCCATGTGACGACGGCAACGGCTGTACCACCGACACCTGCGACGGCAAGAGCGGCTGCATTCACAGCGACAACGCCGCGCCGTGCACCGACGCTAGCGTGTGTACGCTGGCTGATGGCTGCAAAGCGGGCGCCTGCCAGCCGGGCGCTCAGGCCAGTTGTGACGACGGCAATCCGTGCACCGACGACAGTTGCAATGCGGTCACCGGCTGTCAACATGCGAATAACACCATAAAATGTGACGACAACAACAAGTGCACCGCTAGCGATGGGTGCACCGGTGGGGTCTGCAAAGCGGTCGGACCAGCCAAATGCGACGACGGCAACGGCTGTACTACCGACTCTTGCGATGCAGTCGACGGCTGCAGTTCGGTCAACAACAGCGCGCCGTGCAGCGACGACAGCGTGTGCACCGTCGGCGATGGGTGCGCCAACGGGGCCTGCGGCGCCGGCCCCAAACAAGGCTGCAACGATGGCAACCCCTGCACCGACGATAGTTGTGACGCCAGCAAGGGTTGCGCGCACACGGCCAACAATGGGCTGTGTACCGACAACAACGCCTGCACCAGTGGCGACGCCTGTGGCCAAGGCAAATGCGCATCGGGTAGCCCGGTCAAATGCGATGACGGCAACGTGTGTACCGACGATTTTTGCGATGCGGTCAATGGCTGCCTCAAGGACACCAATAGCGCCAGTTGCAGCGATGGCAACGTGTGCAGCGCAGGCGACGGCTGCGCCAGTGGCAACTGCAAGGCTGGCGCGTTGATCGGCTGCGACGACGGCAATCCGTGCACCGACGACAGTTGCGACGCCATCAGCGGTTGCGTGTTTGCGCCCAATTTGGCCGCCTGCACCGACAGCAACGCCTGCACCGACAAAGACGGCTGCGTCGGCGGCAAGTGCATGTCGGGCAAGGTGATTGCCTGCGACGACGGCAACGGCTGCACCGACGACTCGTGCTCGGCAACCAGCGGCTGCGCCAAAGTGGCCAACAAAGCGGCTTGTAGCGACGGCAGCGTGTGCACCGGCGGCGACGGCTGTGTGGCCGGCAATTGCGTGGCAGGCCCCCCCATCAGTTGCAGCGACGGCAATCCGTGTACGGACGACAACTGCGAGGCCGGCAGTGGCTGCAAATTCGCCAACAACATCATTCCCTGCGATGACTTCAATGGTTGCACCAACTTGGACGCATGCGCGGCTGGCAAGTGCAAGGCCGGGGCGGGCTGCGACGCCAACGCCTTGTGCAGTCCCGGCGCTCAAGCCGTCGCCTGCGTGTGCAACAAAGGCTGGCTAGGCAACGGCTTTAGCTGCGCCAGCAAGTGTGGCGACGGCGTCACCGTCGGCGTCGAAGGCTGCGACGACGGCAACTTAAAGACCATCGACGGCTGCGACGCCAACTGCGGCACCGAAAAGGGCTTTAGCTGCGCCGGCACCGTGCCGACCGTGTGCAGCGACATCAATGAATGCACCAGTGGCGCGGCCACCTGCGGCACTAACAGCACCTGCAGCAACGCCCCCGGCACCTACAGCTGCCCTTGCAACAGCAACTACTTGGACTGCGACGCCAATCCGGGTAACGGCTGTGAAATCGACATCTTGAGCAGCAACACCCACTGCGGCAAGTGCAATAACCCGTGCCCCGGCGGCACCGCCTGCGCGGCCAAGACCTGCTTGCCCACCGCGCCGCCCACTGTCAACGACGGATCGCTGGTGCCCAACACCGACTTGGCTTACCAGTTCAGTTCGGTGGTGGTCGGCGTCGGCCAGATCAAAGCCAACTGGACGGTGTTGGTAGGCGCCAGCAGCTACCAACTCGCGCTGGGCACCACCAGCGGCGGCGCTGAGATCAAAGCCTTTGCCGATGTGGGCAATGTCACCGCCGCCACCATCACTGGATTGTCGTTGAGCGGCGCTTGGGCGGGCGCGGTGTACTTCGTCTCGGTGCGCGGGGTGTTCGGCACCACCACTGGCACCGTTGGCAAATCCAATGGCGTGCGCATTGCCGAGGCCGTCAATTGGGATGGTTTGGTCACTGGCCTGCGGGCGCCGGACGCTTTTGGTGGCCACTCGCCCAACTGGCCAGCCAGCGGCTTGTTGGCGGTCTACGGCAAGCATTATTTCGAGACAGTGGCCATCGGCTTGGGGACCAGCGTGTACGTGCAGGGCTGGGGCAAAGTCGATGCGGTAGACGCTGGCATCGCCGCCAGCGATGCCAAGGTCACCACCCCCAAAGACGGCTGGCTGGAATTGTACGCCAACGACATCAACATCCAAGGCACCCTCACCGCGTCGGGACGCGGCTACGGCGGCGGCGGTGCGGGCGGCGCAACTTGTGCGGGCGCTGCACCGCGCGGCGAAGGTGGATCGAGCGGCCTAGGCGGCAGCGGCGGCAACGGCAACAGCAACGGCTGCGCGGGCGGTGGCGGTGGCGGCGGTGGGGCACCGTTTGGGGCCGGCGGCTCCAGCAACTGCGTGGTCGGTGGCGCGGGCTCCTTTGGCGGCGGCGGCGGTGGCAGTTCCGGGCAGTGGGGCTGTGATGCAGGAGCGGCGGGCGGCGCAGGCGGGGCCAACAGTGGCGCCGGGGTTGCGGGCGGCAGCGGCGATGTCGGCATGACGGCGGCGTACGGCGACCCCAACGCGGTGCCCGACGGCGGCGCTGGCGAGTTTTCGGTGGGCGGCGGCGCGGGCGGCGGCAAGGGCGGCGGCACCAACAGCAAGGGCGGCGGCGGCGGCGGTGGCTACGGCGCGGGCGGCGGCGGCGGCAACGAGAGCTGGGCGGCCGGCGGCGGCGGTGGCGGCAGCGGCGGTTCTGGCGGCGGCAATGGCAACAACGGGCTGGCGGGCTGTGGGCCGTTTAGCGGCGATGGCGGCGGCGGCAACAGCGGCAATCCGGCGACCAATGGCGGCAACGGCGGCTACGCAAGCGGCGGCGGCAATGGCGACACCACCACCGATCGCAGCCTGCGCTTGGGTTCGGGCGGCGGCGGCGGCGGTGGCTCGGATGGGCAGGCCGGTGGTGGCGGCGGCGCGGCGGGTGGCGGCTGGCTCAAGTTGGTGGCCACCACCCTCAACGTCGCAGCCAGCGCGCGGGTGCTGGCCAACGGCGCCGGCGGTGGCGCGGGCAGCAATGACGACAACAGCAGCCGGATTGGCGGGTTGGGCGGCACCGGCGCCGGTGGTGGACTGGTGTTCGACGCCAAGGTGTTGACGATTTTGGCGACGGGCAACGCCATCAGCGCCCGCGGCGGCAATGCGGGGACCGGCAATGGCGGGACGATTAAGCTGTTTTATGGCAGTTTGGTCGGCTCCAAACCGACGGCGGCGGGGCGGGTATTCGATGCTGGCAGTGGCAATTTTGGCGGGCCGTAGGGCCCTGCAAAATCAAGTCGATTTTGCACTTCGGCCCATGGCTTGTTGAGCGGGTCGCTGACTGCGATCCCCCGCTTTGGGCGCATCTGTGCGTCGCTGCGGCGCTTTCCTCCTAGACAGTTCGCAGGACTGTCTCATTGGCGTACGCAAGTACGCCTCAGTCGTCAAGCCCCTTGCTCCTTGTCGCTCGCTGTCGCTCGACAAGGAGCAAGGAGCTTTTCTGTCAGGGGCATACTCTCGTACGCCCCTGACAGAAAAGTGACGCAGTGACGCCGAGATGCGCCCAAAGCGGGGGATCGCCTGCCCGCTGTTGAGCCCCAGCCCAATCCAGCGCACACTAGCACCTGCGCCCGCGCCCTGCGGTCGCTGCGGTGAACTGGCGTGGCTCCTCTGTCTTCCCTTTGGCGCTGGCTAGGCGGCGCGCTGGCGCTGTTTGCGACGTGGCCGATGGTTGAAGCGATGCAAGCCGTTGCCCACAAAGACTATTTGGCCGGCGCCCTGTTGATCGGACTGACGTGGGTGGTGGCGCGCACGGGCCTTGATTTGGCAACGGCCCCCGCTGGCGAGCAAAGCTGATGGTCGCTAGAACTCTCATTGCCGTTGCCGTTGCCGTTGCAGTAGCCGCGGCCATCGCCAGCGCTTGCGCTCCCGGCGGCACCCCAGCGAACCCGACCGCGGCGCCGCCCCCAACGTCGCCCTCTTCACCAGCGTCGCCGAAACAAGCCGCGACTGCCCCAGCCCCGCCGCCCACCGGAGCGGTAGCCGCCGCCCCGTGGGCAGCCCAAGCGTGTACGGTCGGCGCGCCCCAACTCGGCACGGTCGCCTGTGTCAATGGTGCCGCGATTGACGCCGAACGTGTGCGCATGGCGTGGCACCTGCATCCGCAATGGTCGGTCGAGCAAGTGGTCGCTGCCACCATTGACGAGGAAATCATAGCCCAAGCCGCCGCTGCCGCTGGCCTGTGGCGCTCGCCGACCGTGGTGCGCGCCCACCACCAAGCCTTGGCGCAAACGCTGCTCGACCGCGCCATGCAGCGCGTCCAGCCGGCGACCTTGGCCGACGCCGACATCGCCACCGCTTACAAGAATCAAGCCGTGCGCGCCCATTACGACCACGCCGACGCCTATTTTGCCGTCGATGCCCAAGTGCTGTGCTGTTCGGGCAGCCCGCAGCAGTGCATGGCCCGCGAAGAAGTGCGCACCTGCATTGACAAAGCCGAGGCCATCATTCGAGATATCTATTCAGAATTGCAAAATAATCCGCCAGCCACGGCCATGGAAATGTGGGGACGCTGCAAGGCCATGGCGGCGCGCTACCCCGATGTGGCGGCGGCTGAAGTGCAGTTCTTCTACGACAAATCTAAGAGCCATGACCAGCAAAAAGGATATGATATCATGGTTCAAGAATATGCCGAAGCGGTGACGGCGCTGCTGCCCGGCCAGCTGTCGGCGCCGATTCGCAGCGCCTTTGGTTGGCATATTTCGTTTCTCGACAAAGTGGACCCGGCCCGCCACGCCGACTGGCGCGATCCGGCTGTGCGCGCGGAAATCGCAGCCAATATCGTGCAACCGGTACGCACTCGTGAGGCCCAGCGTTTTGTGTTTGCCCACATGAAACCGCGCGAGGCGACGTACTTTTTTGAGCGCATCGACCACATTGCCGGGGTGCAGCCGGCTAAGACCGAGGGCAATGCCGTCGACGATTTGTAAGCCCCGGATGAGGCTTACGTCGCTACTCGGCCAACCATGACAAAATGGCAGGTGGCGGCGGCGATGACCAAGGCGTGAAACACTTCGTGGTAGCCAAACACCTGTGGCATCGGATCCGGCTTGCGCACCGCATAGATGGCGGCGCCGACCGTGTACAGCACCCCGCCGCCCACCATGAGCGCCACGCCTGTCTCGCCCAGCGCCACCTTGAGCTCGCTCCAGCACGCCATCGCCGCCCAGCCCAGTGCGACGTACAGCGCCGCCGACACCAGTTTGGGCGCTTTGATCCACACCAGCGACTTGGCAATGCCAGCCGTTGCCGCGATCCAGACTCCGAGCAGCAGGGGCTCGCCAACGCTGGGGCTCAGCGCCAGCAGGCAGATCGGCGTGTAGGTCCCGGCGATTTGCAAATAGATGGCGCAGTGATCCAAGCGGCGCATCCACTGGCGTGGACCCGGTTGCCACATGGGCAGGTGGTAGGCCGCGCTAATCGCAAACAGCGCCGTCATGCACACGCCGTAGACCAGCACTGACCACGTCGCCCGGCCCGCGGGCACTTGGCTGCACAGAATTGCCGTCGCTAACGCCGCCACGTAGGCCGCGATGTGGTGCGAAGCCCCGCGCAAGCGCGGTTTGACTCGTGCGGGTTGGGGACTGGCGGCGTGGGGCTGGGCAGCTTGGGCAACGGGGACAGACTGCATTGCTGCAGGGTGGCACGCTGGGGGTGGCCTGTAAACGATGGGCGCACGCCCGCGATCCCCCGCTTTGGGCGCATCTCTGCGTCGCTGCGGCGCTTTCCTCCTTGCGGCGTACCCAAGTACGCCTCAGTCGTCAAGCCCCTTGCTCCTTGTCGAGCGACAGCGAGCGACAGCGAGCGACAGCGAGCGACAGGGCACTGGCATCCCAAATCGGGGGCCGCGGAGAATTTCGATGGGGAATCCTGGACGCCCACTGGAGCCGAGCAATGCCGCCGGCAGCCCGTGTCCCCATGACCCCAAATTGACCACCGCAATTGCAGCGAATCCCGATTTCAGATGCAAATCAACGAGAAGCGAAGCCCAATGGGCGCGGATTAAGAAATCAGTCCTGCGAACTGAATTCCCGCGCCACGCAAGCGGCCTTCGAGGCCGTTGAGCACCAGTTCACGTTGAGCTGGGGACTGGAGCGCCGACGCAGGAGGCTTGCGGTAAGCAAGCCGACTCAACCAAGCATGTTGCGCCGAAAGCGGGGAATCGCGGATGACGCACCGCGTATTGCCGCCACCGCGGTCGAGGTGTATACGGCGCACGCGCCGCGCAGTTGCAGGCGCCCCCTGCACCGCCTGTAAGGACCACCGATGACCGCCGTCAAAACCATCTCCGCCAAGGAACGTTCCGTGCGCAATTCCGGCTCGTTTCCACTGCCGACCAGCCGCGCCGTCGACCGCAGCGATCGCCGCCAGCGTTTTGTGCAGGCCGTGCGCGACTCCTCGCTGTTTACCACCGAGCCCACCCGCGAACAGGCCGCGTTTATGGCCAACGCGGTTCGGCTGCGCGCCGACGGCGAGTTCATCGCCCGCCATCCGGTCGAGGTGTTTGCACAACACATCCACAACGCGCTGCATCGGGTGTCGGTGCGGCCGCCGGAGGCCATTTTGGTCGGCTGCAGTCGACCGCAAAAGGCCAAGCATGGCTACGATCTGCCGATGTTTGTGCTGGAAACCTGCATGGCCGACCAGCCGTTCATCATCGATACGATCAAGCTGGTGCTCAAACGCTTGGATGTCATCGCGCTGGGCACTTTGAACATGATTCTGCCGGTGGAGCGCGACGCCGACCACCGCCTGCTCGATCTGACCACCGATAATCCGCAGACCAAGCCGGAGTCGTTTTCATGCCACATGCTGTCGGCTACTTCGGTCGGCACTCGCGGCCCAGCGATCAAGCAGGCGATTGCCCAAGCGTTAGAGCGGGCCCAACGCGTCTCCACCGATTTTCGCACCACCAAGCGCCTGATGCGCGACATGCTGGCCACCTTGCAGTTCTGCGCCGAGGCGGGGCGGGTGGGTGCCCCTGATTTCGCTGAAGAAATTGCGTTCGGTCAGTGGTTGCTCGAAGACAACTTTATCTTTATGGGCGCCTACGGCTTTGACCCTCAAGGTCGGCCCACCGGTCGTTTAGGCCTAGGCCGCTACGACAAAGCGGATGACCCCAGCTGCGAAAGCGATCCGGCTCAGGCCTTTGCTGCCACGGCGCCACTGGTGTCGATTCACCAAAGCCGCTTGCATAGCCCGATTCACCGCGACGCGCCGCTGGTGGAGGTGCGCTTTCGCCTGTTTGACGGCGACGGCAATCCCGACGGCGGGGTGGTGTTTCAGGGTCTGTTTACCTACAAGGCCGACAGCGGGCGCGCCAGTCAGGTGCCGTTTTTGCGCGGCAAGTTGGCGCGGATGGTGGCCAGCGAAGACTTGGTGCCGTCATCGCACCGCATGAAGATTTTCCTCAGTTTTTTTGACCGCTTGCCGATGGCGTTTTCGATGACGGCCTCGCAATCCAGCTTGTGCGCGGTCATCAACGAAGCCATCGACGTCGATTTCGGCGGCACCCCACGGGTGTGGTTCCGCGGGATGGATGACCATAAATCCGTGCAATTGTTTGCGATATTGCCAAATGGTCACTACTCGGACAGCCTGCGCGGCCAGATTATCGACCATTTGCGCTCGGCCTTTGGCGCCGACGAGGTGCTGATCAAGGTACTGCAAGGCAAAACGGATGCGATGATCGTTGACGTGCTGCTGTTTGCCAGCCAGCCGTTGCAACAGCCCGATCCCGACGCTTTGTCCGACGCGCTGTCGGCGATGGTGTCGCCGATGCTCGAAAACATTCGTGAATCGTTGCGCACTGCCGGCTGTGACGAGCACGAAATCGACAGCTTGTGCCTGCAGTTTGGTAGTTCTTTGGGCGAGTTGGATGCCGATTGGACCGACCCCGCGCACTTGCTCGAGGACTTGCAGTCGCTAGCCGCAGTGGTGGCCACCAACGCCACCGTGATTCGCCTGCGCGCCGACGTCCGCGACATCGCCAATCGCCAAATCCGCCTGCTTGTATTCACTCCGGTCGACATCGCGTTGACCGATATCTTGCCGATTCTGGACAACTTTGGGGTGCGGGTGCTGGGCGAAAACACCGCGCCCGTCACCGATGCCGATGGTCGGACCGTGTTCTACGAAACGTACAAGATTGCAGCTGAAGCCAATAGTGGACCGCAATTGCTCGGCCACGGCACCGCCTTTATTGCGGCGCTGACCGCGGTGATGGACGGGCGGGTCAGCAGCACTTCGCTCAATCGCCTGCTGCTGGCGGCGAGCCTGAACTGGCGGCAATTGCAAGTCATGCGCGCCTATTTGGCCTATGCCCGCCAGTTGGGGGTGTCGTTTGCCAGCACCTTGGTTCAGCAAGTCTTGCACAACCAGCCGGGGCTGGTGACGACGCTGATGGAGCTGTTTGACGCCCGCTTTAATCCGATTGTCGATGGCCAGCGCCGCCCGGCCACCGATCCGCTGCGCAGCGCGGTGGTCAACGCGATTGACACCAAGTTTCGCGATCAATTGCGCCAGGTTCAAGACGCGGTCGAAGACAAAGTGTTGCGCATGTTCCGCAATTTCGTGAACGCCACCTTGCGGACTAATTTTTTCCAGCGGCCGAGTGAAGCCCGCGGGCTGTCGTTCAAATTTCGCTGTACCGACGTCGAGTTGATGACCGAGCCGCGGCCGATGTTTGAAGTGTGGGTCTACGACCCGCGGGTCGAAGGCATTCACTTGCGCGGTGGCAAGGTGGCGCGCGGCGGCTTGCGCTGGTCGGACCGTCTGGACGATTTTCGCACCGAAGTTCTGGGCCTGATGCAAACGCAAATGGTCAAAAACACGCTGATTGTGCCGGTAGGCAGCAAAGGCGGTTTTGTGCTCAAGAAGCCCGAGCGCGACGAGGCCCTGCGGCGCAAACAGGCCGACGAACTGTACAAGGTGTTCATCAATGGGCTGCTCGATTTAACGGATAACTTGTTGAGCGGTAATACGATTGCTCCAGATGATGTGGTGGCTTATGACGAGCCGGATCCGTATCTGGTGGTCGCCGCCGACAAGGGCACCGCCCATTTGTCCGACACCGCCAACGGCATCGCGCTGCAGCGCGGTTTTTGGCTGGGCGACGCCTTTGCCTCCGGCGGCTCCAAGGGCTACGACCACAAACTCTATGGAATCACCGCAAAAGGCGGCTGGGTGTGCGTGCAGCGCCATTTTCGCGAAATGGGCATTGATACCCAAAAGGACGTGTTCTCCTGCTTTGGCATCGGCGACATGAGCGGCGATGTGTTTGGCAACGGCTTGCTGTTGTCGCAAACGATTCGGTTGCTGGCGGCCTTTGATCATCGCCACATCTTTTTGGATCCCAACCCCGAGCCGTTGGCCAGTTGGAACGAGCGCAAGCGCCTGTTCGACTTGCCGCGGTCCAGTTGGGCCAATTATGAGGTCAGCCTGATCAGCGCCGGCGGCGGCGTATTCGGGCGCACCGCCAAGTCGATTGCGCTGTCGCCGCAAGTGCAAGCGATGCTAGGGGTGCAGACGGCAGAGATGACCGGCGACGAACTGATGCACACCATCTTGAAAATGCAGGTGGATCTGTTCTGGAACGGCGGCATCGGCACCTTTGTCAAGGCCAGTCACGAAAGCCACAGCGACGCTGGCGACAAGACCAATGACCAGATTCGCGTCGATGCCACCCAGTTGCGCTGCAAGGTGGTCGGCGAGGGCGGCAATCTCGGCTTTACCCAGGCGGCGCGGGTCCAGGCAGCGCTGGCGGGGATGTGCCTGAACACCGACGCCGTGGATAATTCTGCCGGGGTCGACCTGTCCGACCACGAGGTCAACCTTAAGATTGCCTTTGCGCCGCTGATTCAGGACGGGCGCATTGACTTTGCTACCCGCGATCCGCTGCTGTTTGAGATCGACGAGCGGGTGTGCGAACTGGTCATCTACAACAACGACCAGCAATCGCAGGGCATCAGTGTCCAGCAGTTGTGCAGTCCGCCGCGCATGCGCCAGTGGGGTGACGCGATTCGCTTTTTGGTCGCCGCCAATAAGATTGACCAGCAAGTGCAGATGTTGCCGAGCAAAGCGGTCATCGCTGATCGGCGCAAGCACGGCATGGGCTTGACGAGACCCGAGCTGGCGCGGATTACTGCGTTTGCCAAGATGTGGATTTACAATGAACTGTCCGCGGATCGCAGCTCGACGGCGCCGGTGGCCACCGCGTATTTGGACTACTATTTTCCGCCGCAGGTGCGCCAGCGTTACCAGAGCGCCATTGACGGCCACATGCTGCGCCATGAGATTGTGGCGACGCTGTGGACCAACGCGATTGTCGATTTTGGCGGGGCGGCGTTGTTGCCACGCTTGGCCATCGAGTACGGTCGCAGCGTCACTGAGTTGTGCCAAGCCTACACTTTTGCCTGTAAATCTTTAGGGTTGCACGAATTGCGGGTGGCGGTGGCGGCGCTGAACTATGCCGTACCGGCGCCGGTGCAGTATCAGGCGCTGGCCCACATCGAGGATGCGGCGGCGGCGGCGACCGAGTGGTTGCTGGCCAACTTGCTGGGCGAGGCGCTGCCCACCTACCTAAACCAAGCAGGACAGTTGGCCACTTGGGCCGGCGATGTCATCGGTCAGTTTGCCAATCTGGTCCAACGCGGGCGCTCCGAGCAAGTGGCGCGGGCCAAGGCGTGGATTGCCGCTGGCATGCCGGAAAAGCTCGCCTACGAGATCAGCGCGGTGGGCCTGCGGCCGCGCTTGTTTGCGGTGTGGCAAGTCGGCCAACAGACCCAGTTGGCGGCGCTGCCGGCGGCGGCGGTGACCTTTGCCACTGCCGAAGTGACGGGTTTGGATGCTCTGTTGGTGCAAATTGCCAACGCCAGCCCGCAAACCCGCTGGGAATCGGCGGCGTTGTCGAGTCTGAGTCAAGGCCTTGCCGACACCTTGGCGCGGCTGGCGATGCGGGTCGGCACCAATCCCAAGGCGGTGTCGGGCCGCGACGCGGTGCGCAAGATTTTGGTCGACGAGCTCAAGCTGGGCAGCCTGTGGGAATTGGCCGAGCAAATCGCCACTGAAGGGGTGCAAATTGCAGCGCTGGTGGTGTTGAGTGAGCGGTTGCGGGTGCGATTGCGGTGACAGCTGGAGGTGGATTGGCTGGCGCTAGCTCGAAACTCGCGCCAACCGGTTGAAAATACACAACCCGGCGATCCAGTATCCGACAGCGTGGGCGCCGGCGCGCCGGCATGCTGAGACTCTCTAAGATTCGCCTTGCAAAACCTACACCCCATCATGCTTTGGACAGGCCTCGGCCAAAAACTGTTGCACGACATTGCCTTGGTCCCCGTCCAAGCCATCGTCCGTGTCGACTTCATCGTCCGTACGCATTCACCCTCCCCAGTTTTTGGGTACGCCGCGGCACACTTTTCGGCTCAGGAGGTTCAAGGCGCAGGGTGGTCGGCGGGCGGGCTGTCGTTGTCCAGCAAGCGTCTTGAGCAGGGCTGTTTTCGGGTGCCGGTGCCGGTGCCCGGCCACGCCAGCGTGCAGATGTCGGCGGCCGATTTGGCCATGCTGCTCGACGGGATCGACTGGACCCGCGCCCGCCGCCAAAAACTTTATGAACCGCCGCGATCACTTGCAACTGGGGGATCGACAAGTGGATCAAACTGACGTCCACCGTCGGCATGGACCTCGCCGCCGACCACGCCTGCAGCTCCAAAACCGAAAGCGTGCAGCTCGCTGATGCGCTGGCGGTGTTCGCCGAGGAGACCAGCAAGCAGCGCGCCGAGTGGACGGCCCTGCATCAGGAACTGGAACACCAAATCGCGATTCTTAAGCGCCAGATCTTCGGCCAGTCCAGCGAAAAGCAGCCCAAGCCCAAGCCGTTTCGCGACAAGAAACCGCCTGCCGATCCGGTCGCGGTCGACAAGGCGATGGCACTGATTTTGGAGGTGGATTTTGGAGGTGGATTTTGGAGGTGGATTTTGGAGGTGTACCGGGTCGAGCACCAGGCCAAGGAACTCGGCATTGCGCGCACGGAGGCCCACCAGAAGCTGCGCACCGAGAAATGCGAGCCGGCCATGGCCAAGCTGAACACCTGGCTGCAGGACCACAAAGCGGGCCGCCTGCCGAGCAGCCCGCGGGGCAAGGCGATGGCGTACTGCGTCAACCACTGGTCGTTTTTGACGGTATTTCTGACCAACGCGGGCGTGCCGGTGGACAACACTGCGTCGGAGCGGGCGCGGCGGACGTACGCACATGGCCGCAAGAATTGGCCGTTTATGGGCAACGACCTGGCGGGCGAGCACTATGCCGTGCTGATGACGCTGGTGCGCAGCTGCGAAGCCCACGGCGTCAACCCGATTGAGTACCCGCGATCCCCCGCGTTGGGCGCATCTGTGCGTCGCTGCGGCGCTTTCCTCCTAGGAGCCTGTCGGAAATCAATCGGTTATGAAATGTCTTTGCGGTTATACACAATGAATCTATTGCGATCCGACAGTCTCCTAGCTTCTCAGATATTCTCAACTGTCCAAGAACTGCCCGGAGTAAATCCGTGCAGTTTCGGACAG
>SHZD01000094.1 GCA_009692465.1 Myxococcales bacterium | reverse complement strand
GAGTTTGCTGGTGCCCTAAGGGCCCCGGCAAGATCAAGTCGATCAGTTGCAAGTTCGGCACCGTCGCCGCGAGTCGAACGCTTTCGCGAGCTTGGCGACCCACGAAACAAGCAAATGGGCGCCAGCAAAATCGATTCGAGTTTGCTGGTGCCCTAAGGGCCCCGGCAAGATCAAGTCGATCAGTTGCAAGTTCGGCACCGTCGCCGCGAGTCGAACGCTTTCGCGAGCTTGGCGACCCACGAAACAAGCAAATGGGCGCCAGCAAAATCGATTAGAGTTTGCTGGTGCCTTAAGGTGTCAGTTACAGGTAATGGATACTTCGTCGACGGCGGCGCCAAAACCGGCGTTGAAAGCGCCATCGAGGCAATTGAACGTCGCGGTGAATACCTTGGAGGTGCCGGCCCAGCCTGAGGGCAAATTATAGGTCGCCTGTTGCCACATCGTGCTGCCTTTGGTCCCCGCCGTAAGGTTGACCAACAACGTGCCGCCAAAGTTGACGGAGAAGCCATCAAAGCTGCCGTACTCGCTCGGGTCTGGCGAATAGCGATACCAAAACGTCAGTTTGGTCGCCGTGGATGGAATCGCAATGGATTTGGTCAGCGATGACGCTGCGGTGGTTGTGAGGCAATAACTGCTACCTCCGTTGCCGTAGCCAGCGCCAGTGCCAGGTTGACCCGCCCAAGCGCCGAGGACCCAGCCAGAACCGAGTGACCAACCGTTGGTCCCGGACTCAAAATTCTCTTTGACTGACTGGCACAAACACAAGTCGCCGCCGACACAGTCGTCGTCAATGCCGTTGCACTGAATTTCGGTGTTGGTTGGATAGACCTTGTTATTGCTGTCGTTGCAATCGCCGCCCTTGGTCGCCTGATAGGGGGGCTTGGGTCCGCCGCAAATCAAGACCGGGACACCCACGCCATAGCCGTCGCCGTCGTTGTCGATGTAATACATGCTGCCACCGGCCGCGCCCTCATCGGTTTGGCCGTTGCAGTTGTCGTCCAAGGTGTTGCACTGTTCCGGAACGCCCGGATTGAGATTGCCGTTGCTGTCGTTGCAATCGCCGCCCTTGGTTGTGGTGAATGGCGCGTCTGCATTGCATAAACACTGCGATAAGTTGTTGCTTCCATAGCCGTCGTTGTCGCCGTCGATGTAATACGGCTTGCAACCCTGAGCGCCTTTGGGGTCGATGATGCCGTCGCAATCGGTATCTTTGCCGTCGCAAAACTCAGCCGATTTGGGGTAGGTGCCGGGGTCGTTGTCGTTGCAGTCGCCCGAAACGGCTGTTGTGTAGGGCGCTTTGGCGTCACATAGGCACTTAGGCGCGGCCAAATAGGTGCCGTAGCCGTCCTGATCCTTGTCCAAAAAGAACGGCGAACAACCGTCGCTGCCCGAGGGGTCGGTTTGGCCGTCGCAATTGTTGTCGACGCTATCGCAGCTTTCGGCCATTTTCGGGTTAACGGTGGCCACTTCGTCGTTGCAGTCGCCACCGACAAATTCTGTAAATGGATAGGACGGCTTGCATAGGCACTTGCCCAGAGCCGACACGCCGTAGCCGTCTTTGTCGCCATCCTTGAGGTACTTGACGCAGCCAATAGCGTTTTCCTCGTCCACGTTGTTATTGCAGTTGTTATCCTGACCGTCGCAAAACTCTTGAGCCGCGGGGTAAATGGCGATGTCGCCGTCGTTGCAGTCGCCGCCCTTGATCGCGTTGTATTCGCCGCCAAGTGCGCACAAACAGGCCCCACTGGCTGCCGCGCCGAATTTGTCGCCATCTTTGTCGATGTACACTACTTTGCAGCCTCCAGCGCCCATCTCATCGGTTTGACCGTTGCAGTCATTGTCTACGCCATCGCAAGTCTCAGTGGCTCCGGGTTTGGAAGCGGCTTTGGTGTCATCGCAATCGCCGCTAGACGTCGAAGTATAAGGTGAATCGGACTTGCATAAACATTTCCACAGCTTACTGTCGCCGATCCCGTCGCCGTCCTTGTCGGCATAGTAGACCATGCAGCCTTTGGCGCCGGACTCGTCGATGCCGTTGAGGCAGTTGTCGTCGATCCCATTGCAGATTTCCGCGGCGCCAGGGCTGACTTCCTGGTTTTTTGGTTCGCAGTCGCCGCCCTTGTTGGTGGTAAAGGTCTGAGTCGCCCCGCACAAGCACGCTTGGGTATTGGCGCCGTAGCCGTCGCCGTCAGCGTCCGTGTACCAAGGCTCGCAACCGATCGCGTCCTCGTCGTCTTGTTCGCCGTTGCAGTTGTCGTCCACCCCATTGCCGCATTTTTCGGGTTTGGCTGGACTCATCAATGCGTCGTTATCATTGCAATCTTTGTTATTGGTGGCGCTGACTGCCCCTTCAGGCGAACACAGGCACTGCGCCGCTCCAGCGCCAAATCCATCCTTATCGGCGTCTTTGTAGAAACTCACGCACTCTTTGGCGTCGACGCCCGCGTCGGTAACACCATCGCAGTTTTCATCGACTGTGGTCGCGCAGACTTCCTTATTCCCCGGTGAAATCGCTGCATTGAGATCGTCACAGTCCTTTTCGCCCAGCGCACATACGGCGGGTTTGCCGACCACGACCAACTTGCTGTCGCAAAAGCCATCCAAATCGTCGTCGCAGCCTTCGTCGGTGGCTCCGTCGCAGTTGTCGTCTTTGCCGTTGCATACTTCAGTAGCCTGCGGATTCACTTGGGCGTTTTTGTCTTCGCAATCGTCGCCGGTCATCGCACTTTGCTTGCCATCGGCTTTGCACAGGCACTGCGCAAGTTCATCGGCGCCCAAAGGTTTGCCAAAACCGTCCCCGTCGCTGTCGAAGTACAGATTCTTGCAGCCGGCTGCTCCAGGTTCGTCGATGGAGCCGTTGCAGTTATCGTCAATGTTATTGCAGGTCTCTGTGGCCGCCGGGCTGATTTTGACATTGGCTGGGGCGCAATCGGCCGCGTTCGCTGTGCCATCATTGTCGATGTCCGGGTCGACGCAATCGGCCTGCCAGTCGCCGTCCGTATCCGGAAAGCCACCGTCGGTGGTGCCCTCGCAATCGTCATCGACGCCATTGCACAACTCGGTAGCGCCGGGTTTGACCTTGGGCTGATTGTCGTCGCAATCGCCGTTTTGGATTGCAGTGTAGCCTTCAGCCGGCTTGCAAAAGCATTTGCCAGCGCTGCCCAAGTCGCCAGCACCGTCCAAGTCTTTGTCCGAGTAGAACTGCTGACATCCTGCCGAATTCTCTTCGTCAACTGCACCATCACAATCGTTATCGGCTCCGTCGCATGTTTCGGTCGCTGCAGTCGGGGCATCGCAAGCCGATAATCCTGCCGTCGTGCACTTTCGCGCGCCCTTGCAGACGCCATAGCCGTTTTCCGTCGAGCAGGTGGTTTTGGCGCCGTCCAACACCATTTGCGGCGAACAACTGCATTCTCCACTGGATTTGACGCATTGCTTGCCGGCGCCCTCGGTGCCCTTGGCGTCGACGCAGTTGTACCCGTTGTAACAGTCCGCGGCTGAATTGCAGTTGCCGCCGCAAAATCGGCCGGATGTTCCTGCACTAACACATAACGCTCCAACACTTAACGCTATACATTCACTGTCTTTTTCACAAGGCCGACACAGTGCATTGAGTTTCGCACGGCACACGAATTGTGGATCCGTTGACGATGCCGCTTCGCAGGCAAATCCGGTTGGGCAGCAGTCGCTGCATGTTTTCGTGCAGATTTTGCCGCTCGGGCCATCGATGCAGTAGCCGCTGTCGCAATCGCCAGCCGCTTGGCAACTCGCGCCGGGATCGCCTTGCTTGGGCGCTGCTGGAAAATCGCAATTGCTACCCGAAGTCGCCCCTTCAGCCCCACTAGTGGCGTCGACGATTGTCGAGGATTCTCCATCGGCAGCGTGCCGCTGCGTTGTGTCGTTTGTATTCTCGCTGTCGCTGCCAAATCGCGGGGTACCCATGCCGCTGTCGCCCGCGATCTCAAGGCCAGCAATTGCAGTCGAGCCAACTGGATCCGGCGCCACTTCGCTGCATCCCCATCCAAGAGCGAACGGAACCAAGGCGATCGCCAGTTGCCGGTATTTTTGCCAACCAATTGCAATTAAACCTTGCGCTTGTCCAGTTTTGTACATTCAGTTTCCCCAGAAATCGACACGGTTTAGCGGCATGGCGCCAACACGCCATGGCATGCAACCTAACAGACTAACAAAATCGTGACAGTAGCCAAGTCAATTGCACAACACGATTCGGGCGTTCTTGTGGGGCAGTGCGCCGCCATTAGCGGGTTCCTTGGGGCTTGACTTCTCCAATCAGCCGCGCAAGCGTGCGCGCATGAAGACGCTCCAGTCGCATCCGTTACGCGGGCCAACGCTGTTCCTGACCGCCTTTTTGGCGACCACATGTAGCCATCCAAACCCGCCAACGACGGCCGTTGCGGTCATTGATTCCGCTGCGACTAACGTGGACGCCGCCGGGGCTGCCGTCGATGCCGAACCGCCGCAACTGACTTCGCCGGCACTGCGCGGGTGGAAGTTCTCGCGCAATGTCGTGCACATCCACAGTTCGTATAGCCATGACGCCTGCGACAATTGGATCGACGATCATCCCGGCGATGTCAGTGCGACTTGCTTGCAAGACTTGCGGACAGCGCTTTGCGAGTCCGGTCTCGACGTCGCGTTCATGACGGATCATCCGAGCCACATGAAGGATTTTGGTTTCAAAGATCTTCTACAAATCAAAGAAAACCAAGGGGATACCGCGGTTGGCCCGGCTGGTCAGCCCCATGCCAATGTGGTGCATTGCCCCAAATCGGACAAGCTGCCAGCCCATGATGTCGTGCGTACGGTCGGCTACGAGGGCACCCATAACATGGCGATCGGCATCCACAATCACTTTGCCGACAGCAAGAGTGAGGGCCTATCGTTTGCCGATGAAGGCAGCAAGCTGCCCGAAGTGCAAGCCAGCGTTGCCCAAATTCACCTGAACAAAGGGCTGTCGTGCAACGCGCACTCTGAGGAGGACGATATCACCGTGCAGCGCATGGTCGACTCAGGTCTGGATTGCATGGAAGTCTATAATACTCATGCTAATTTCAAAACCATCGTTGGCATGTCGACCAAGGGCGCCAAGATGAATTTCGCGCGGATTTTTCTGCTCGATCGCCTGCTGGGTCCGGCGGCGCAATCGCCGGATCCTGATCTGGCTCTGCTGATCATGCTCGACATTCAGCCCGAAGCTGCGTTTACCAAGTGGCAGGCGGTGCAGGCTCAGCGCTGGGTCACCGGCGTGATTGGCAGCGATGTCCATCAAAACGTGGTCCTCGAGCCGTATTGCGCCAAAGGCGGGCAGCTTGAAGGGTTTTGTGACGCTTTGGTAGATAAGTACCCGCATTTAGTCAAACTATTGCTCAGCGGTGGTCCTGTCATGCTGGCCGACGGGCGGCGGCTCGACGACTACTTGCGGCTGCTGCGCTGGGTTTCCAACCGCACCCTGGTCACGCCCAATAAGCCCTCAACTGAACTTGCCGAATTAACCAAAGACGGCATCAAAGCAGGCCGCAGTTGGGTGGTCTACGATGTGCTTGGCGACCCGCAAGACCTTGATTTTGCTGCATATGACCAAAAAACTAGCAAATGGGTGGAAATGGGCGGTCAGGTGTCCCTGGGCTCGACGCTGCATTTGCGTGTTCCGGATGTGCAACCGATGCCGTGGGCCCATTGGACTGCCAAGCACGCCGATGATCCCCTAAACCTGCCGGTAGTTTCGGTCATCGTCTGGCAGATTACCGCCGGCAAACCGGTGGCGACCAAGCTGGCGACGTTGGCGGCGGCGCCGGGGACCGTGCTCAAGGTGACGCCCGATCAGCCGGGCAAATACCACTTGGAGGTTCGTATCGTTCCCAAGCACTTGCGGTCGCTGATGAAAGGGCTGCGCGACGGCGAGCCTGGGCCAGAACTAGTCGACCTTGAACAGCGCTGGGCGGTCGGCAACCCGATTGAAGTCAAGTAGTTGCCGACGCGGCCGGAGCCTGTTGCCAAGTCCCTATAGCGAATCGCAATTCTGTATGCCGAATAGCAACTCTGCTTGTCGTAACAGCAATGTGGCGAAGGGCTAAGACAGCAATGTGGCGAAGGGCTAAGACAGCAATGTGGCGAAGGGCTAAGACAGCAATGTGGCGAAGGGCTAAGACAGCAATGTGGCGAAGGGCTAAGACAGGAATGTGGCGAAGGGGTAGGCGCACGCGGATTTGAACCGCGGACCCCCACGATGTCAACGTGGTGCTCTAACCAACTGAGCTATGCGCCTGATTGCTCTACTGTGGCCCTTTCGGACCGACAATTACAGCGGGCCGATACTCTAACGGCGACAACAATGGCTGTCAACTGCGTCCGGAGTTCTCGGATTACTTGCCGAAAACCCGCAACTTTTTCATAATCAGCCATGCCTAGCGCTCCATGCAGTATTACCGTCGCGCTTGTCGCCCTTTGGTTGACAGTGCCGAATGCCGAGACAGCTAGTGCTGCGCCGCGGATCGAGTTTTTTGAAGGCCCAATCAACAGTTCGCAGCGAGTGGTCGGTTTGGGTGGGGCGTTCACTTCGGTAGGCGAAGGCGCTGAGGCTCATTTGGTCAATCCGGCTTCGTTTGCTGTCCGCACCGCGTTCTCGCGAACATCTTGGTACGACTGGGATTTTGGCCTGTCGGCATTCTCCGTCATCGGCAAGCAAATCGACATCGATCAAAGTGGCAATCGGGCGCGGGTCGATTCGGCGCAGCTGGCGCAAGCTGGTTTCAACTTGAAATTTGGCAGGTTTGCCACTGGGTTGCATGTGCGCAGTCAAAATCTGACGCTAGCGGTCGCCGACGCCATCGGCCAACGGCAGGTCCCGTATAGCTTTGAGCACACCTTTGGAGGCTACGGTTTTGCCTGGTCTTTTGCGCGTGGAGAATGGGTAGCAGGCGCGGTTTTGAGCATTGGCACGGCGACTTTGGCGTTTGGCGGTAGCCAGCCGGGTTCGGTGAAATTCCAATCGGCGGCTGGGTTTCACAGTCTCGGCCTGTTGCACGCCCCGCATGGAGAGCGGTGGCGTGCGGGCTTGGCCCTGCAAACCGGACTCGATCTGCGAGCAGTCGACGCTTTGGGGCATGCGATCGTGCCCGCGGGCAAAGTCGGTCTGCTGGATACGCCCGAGTTGATTCACACGCCGTGGCAAGCGTCGATGGGGATGAGTTACATGAGCGGGGCGAGGCCGTTCAATCTGGTTACCTCTTTCGATGCTGATCTGCCGCAAGGACCCACGGGCACCCAAATCGATCGACATTACATGCTTTTTAGCGCCGACGTCGTGGTCAATGGCGCGACCGGAAATGCCATAAGCGCGGCATCGTATCTGGCCCAACAACCGCTCAAAGCCGGTCAAACCGGCACCATTAGCGTGCGCGGCGGCGTAGAGTCGGAGCTTTGGGCCAATCGGCTGGCCGTGCGTCTGGGCTCGTACTATGAGCCCAGTCGATATGCCGGCGCTTGGGGGCGCGGCCACCTGACCGGCGGTTTCGACGTACGTCTGACCTTGATTTGGGACTGGAAGATCAGCTATTGCTTTGACTTTGCTCGTGGTTACAACAATTCGGCACTCGGTCTTGGTTTTTGGCACTGATACACGCGCCAAGGCGATTGGTTAGGACTGATTGCCAAACTGTCAAATGCAGTTGCCAGCCGGGCCCACTGTCAGTACCGTGACTACCGGTTTTGAACGGAGGCTGGCGTGCAATCAAAGTGGGTATGGGTTTTGGCCGCGAGCGTCTCGGCTTGCGTAGGCACTGGTTCTGGCGGCGGCAGCGGCGGTTCGGGTGGTTGTTTACCCGGGGCCACCAATTTGTGCTTGTGCGCGCCGGCGGTCCAAGGCATTCAAATCTGCAAAGAGGACGGCAAAGGCTATGCCGCCTGCGATTGCAGCGCCAAAGGCAGTGGCGGTCCGGCAGATGTTGTCAGTTCTGCTGGTGACTCCAAGTCCGCCGCGGAAGCTGCCAGTGGCGATGCCAATTCAAGCGATACAAAGGCGCCATCTGACAGTGCGACGACGGAATCTGTGTCCGAAGTGCCGACATTTACACCCAAAGACGCCGACGAAAGCGAGCCCGACACAGACTGGAGTGAGTTGCTCGATCCCGCAGACACGGGCGTCGCCGACAGCGGTCCGCCCGATAGCGGCGCCAAAGGCGATGGCGGCAGCGATGAATGCCCCGAGCGCGCAATGATCGTGTACGTCGTTACCAAGGCGAACCAACTATTGAGCTTTACCCCGGACAAGCTGGCGTTCAAACTCGTCGGCACGCTGAAGTGCCCGGTGCCAGCGGGTATGACCCCATTTTCAATGGGCGTCGATCGCGAAGCCAATGCGTGGGTCTTATTCAATTCAGCGTTTGGCCAAGGTGGCCCTTTGATGAAGGTTTCGACTCTTGATGCCAGCTGCGTCGGCACCGCCTTTGTCAATGGTGTCGCCGGTTATGAGCTTTTCGGTATGGGATTTTCTAGTGACATTCCAAATGGTTTGACTGAGAAGTTGTACTTGGGGGGCACTACATCGATGAACTTTGCCCTCAACGGCGGCTGCAATCTGGGTTCTTTGGACTTAAAGACCATGCAAATCAATAGTGTGGGCGCGATCCCCAAGAATTTGGGCTGTCCCGACATGAGCGGCAATGGCAATGCAGAACTCTACGGATTTTTTCCACAAACCAATCCTGCCCAGGTCGTCAAAATGGACAAGGCCACCGGCCAGCCGGTCAAGAATTGGGTGCTGCCCGCCGGCGCCTTCGGATCGGTCCAGGCCTGGGCCTTTGCCGGTTGGGGCGGCAAGTTTTGGCTGTTTTTTCAAGGCGGCGCGGACATCACCACGGCCGTGTGGTCCCTCGAGCCGGCGACTGGCGTTGCCAAGAAAGTACTCAATAATACTGGCTACGTGGTCGTCGGGGCCGGGGTCTCCAGCTGCGCGCCGAGCAAGCCAAGTGTGCCCTGACGGCTGGGCGGTGCCGAGGCTGGAAATAGCGATGCGACAACGTGAAATACCAAGGAATCTTGGGCTCTACTCGCTCGCTGTCGCTGCGGTTGTGGGCGGTGGTGGCTGCAGCTTCAATCAAGGCACCGCGCGCCTCATTGTGCCGGACGTCCATTCCGAAGTGATTCTGGCCGTTGATGCAATGGCAAGCGCTGACTCCGCGGAGGTCGGCACCGACTCCGTCGCCTGTGGTCCCTTAGATAACCTGTTGCGCATCAACCATATCCAGATGCTCGGCACTCACAATAGCTACCATGTCGAAAAGCCCGGTGCGCTGTTCAAAGCGTGGCGCTATTCGCACGACCCGTTGCCGATCCAGCTCAATAATCAGGGTGTGCGCTCATTTGAGTTTGATTTACATCACAAAACCAAAGACTTGCCGATTTCCGTCGAGCATGTGCAGGACCACGACAACGGCACGCTCTGCCCGACCCTTGGCGAGTGCTTGCAGCAGCTCAAGACGTGGAGCGACGCCAATCCTTGCCATCATCCCCTGCTGGTGACGTTGGAATGCAAAGATGACATTGAAACGTCACATGTTGCTGATAATATGAAGCAATTTGAGGCGGAAGTGCTCGCCGTGTGGCCCAAAGAGCGCTTGGTTCGCCCAGATGACCTGCGCGGTCAGGCGGCGACGCTGGCTGAGGGTCTGACGCAGACGCAGTGGCCAACGCTGCAGCACTCTCGCGGCAAGCTCATGTTGATTCTCTATGACAAAGAAGCCCTATTTTCAAAGTACTTGGCACTGCACGCCGGTCTGAAGGATGCGGTGGCTTTCGTGTTTGGTAGTGTCGGCGACGCCAACACAGGCGCGGTGCTTCTTGATGAGCCGACCGATGCCAAAATCGCCAGCGTTGTCAAAAAAGGCTATATTGTTCGCACGTTTCCTGAGCCAACTTCTGCTCAATCTAAGGCAGCTGTGGAGTCCGGGGCGCACATTGTCAGCACCGATTACCCGGTGGAACGCAAGCGCCTGCCTGGGTTTTCTTTGCAAATTCCAGGAGGTATGCCGTCGCGCTGCAATCCGGTGACAGCGCCAGTGCAGTGCACGGCCGCGGCCATCAACGCCGGCGTAGGTACGGTGAAGTGAAGGTCCACCCGGCCGCCACAGTGATCGCGGCCGCCGTTGGTGCGCTTTCGGTATTGGCTGGCGCTGGCTGCGCTGAAAATGGGGTCAAATCTGCAGCGGCTGGCGGCAGTGCATCAGCTAGCGGGACGATTTCAACCGACGGCAGCGTCTACGACACACAAACGACCGAGATCAGCGCGGCCAATCTGAGTGGGTCGGGCGAAGTTGCGACTCAAAACTCTGAACTTACTCCAGATTCTGAGGTGGTAGCCGCTGACGCTGTTGCACAAACCCAAGCTCAAAGTGTGGCGACGGCTTGGGGCACAGTGACCGGCGACTGTGGAACTGGCTGGCTCAAGGCGGCATTGACCAGCCCAACGCCATCCTTTCACACCAGCACCTATGCGTTTGGCAATGTGGGCCCGTTCGACGCGACCAAATTGCGCGCCTTGGCCAAACAACGTCGCAACGGCCCCAACAACGGCGGCAGTTCTAATTGCTCTGAGGCCATGAGTATCCAAACGATTTGCGACTGCGAAGGCAGCACGGCGTTGAAGTTGGAACTGCAAATTGCCTTTACCGCCAAGGGCCAGACCACCGATTGGCTGGGCGAGCTGGATGGCGTCAAGTTTGGGGTTTCGGTGTCACGTGTGTACTTGGGGCCGACGACCACAGGGTACACTGCGGTGGACGCGGACAAGCTGCTCAAGAAAAAGCTTGGTGGAATCAATGCTTCGACGCTGCTCGTGGCGCCGACCGACGTGTGGAAAAAACAGGTTCTGCACTTGTGGACACTTCGGCCCGAGTGGGTGCCGATTGTGCAAGCGGCGTGGCAGGGCCTAGACGCAGCGACCAAAGCGGACACTGCGGTGCTGGTGACCGTCGAGCTAGGCTCCAGCCATATCGTCGCTGAAACGTGCAAGTAAGGGCTCGTGAAAAAATGACTCGCTCGATCCGCGACTGGAACGGAGCGTCGAGTCGGCTTGCAAAGCCGCGAGTTAGCGACCGACCAAGCAAGCACTGGGCCGGGGTGCAAAATCGACTTGATTTTGCACGGGCCCTAAGGGCCCCGAACGCTCGTTGACCCACTGTTGAGCGCTCAACGTCGGTTGCAGGAACCGGTCTGCCCGCTACTGATCGATGAACGCGCAATGCACTTTTGCACATTCACCCTAGCTTGACCTGTGCTAAACTCGTTGTTGCTTGGTCGGCAGTTGGCGCGGCCGGCGTCCCAAGGGGTCAGTCATGCTCGTGATATCTCGACTTAAACGTGCATTTGATCGCGGTTTGCGGCGATCCGGAACTGCTTGGCGCTGGACCGCCTTGATGGCGTTGCTTGCCGTTGCGGTGGCTTGCAGCTCAAGTAGCAGTGACGACCGGCCACGCTTTGGCCAAGTCTCTGAGATTCACGATACTTACAATGATTCGCAGGCCTACACGGTATGGGCGAGCGTGCACCCGCCCGCTACAGCGTTGGCGCGCGTCGACCTCTATTTTGCTCGCAAAGACGATACGGTGTTTAGCGTTGTCCCGATGCGCAATTTGGCCAGCAACGCGTGGCAGGGATCGATTCCACCCCAACCGCGCGGTACCGATGTGCGCTGGTTCCTGCGCGCGGTCGGCACCGACAAGGTTGCCGGCCTGTACCCACAGCAAGCGGAGCCGCCCAATAAATTCCTAGTGTTTCGTGTCCTTAATTTGGGTGAAATGCCCAATCGTCATCCAGCTATCTTGGGCGGTGCCGATGCCACCGTGCAGCGCGGTGCAGTGGATGCGGGTAGCAATGACAGCGGCGCGCCCATCGATGCTGGTCAAACTGAGGACGCCGTCGCCGATGTGGCTATCGTCGAAACGCAAATTGATTCGTTTGTGGAACCAGGACCGGACAGCGGACCGGATTTGGCTGTCAGCGATACGGGACCTCAATTTGACCAATACGTTTGGGATCTTGGCCCCGATGCGCAACCTGCCGCCGACGATGACGGCGATGGCTTGCCGAACAACGCAGACAACTGCCCTTACCAATACAATCCCAACCAGTTGGACGCTGATGGCGATTTCAAGGGTGATATCTGCGACAGCGACGACGACAACGATGGTGTGGCCGATAAGCTCGACAACTGCGAGGACGTTGCCAACAGCAGCCAAGCCAACCTCGACGGCGACCAGTTTGGCGACGCCTGCGACAAGGACATCGACGGCGACAAGGTCATCAATCCCAGTGACAATTGCCCGTTTGTTGCCAATTTTGGCCAAAAGGATACCGACGGTGATGGCATTGGCGACCACTGCGATCCGCTCACCGGTGAGCCGGACAAGGACCAAGACGGGATCGTGGACGCCAAGGACAATTGTCCAGCGGCGCCCAATCCAAAACAGACTGATTTGGATGCGGACGGGCAGGGCGATGCCTGTGACGCGGACTTGGACGGTGACCTTGTCAATAATCAAGTTGATAATTGTCCACTGGTCAAGAATAGTGAACAAACCGACAAGGACAATGACGGTCTGGGCGACGCTTGCGATTCCGCCGACGACAGTGATGGCGACGGCGTCGTTGACAGCAAGGACAACTGCAAAACCAAGGCCAATCCGGACCAATTAGACGCTGATGCCGACAAGATCGGCGATGTGTGCGACACCGACGACGACAACGACGGCGTCATTGATGCGTTTGACAATTGCCCTGTTGTTGCCAATCCAAAGCAAACCGATACCGACGGCGACACCAAGGGTGATGTGTGCGACGACGAACAATTGTGCGGCAAAGGTTTACCGAATTGCCCAACAGGCAAACAGTGTTATGAGCCGTTGTGCTTGACACCTCAGACCTGCAAGACTCAGGCTGACTGCAAACTGGGCACGTTCTGTTATCAAGGCTTGTGCTTGCCGCCGCAAGTGGTACCAGCCGACCTGTGCACCAAAGATAGCCAATGCCCGACAGGGTTTGTGTGCCAGTTCAGCAAGTGTGCGCCGGAGAAATGCCAGGGTACCGCCGACTGCCCCAAGGGTAATCAGTGCCTGCTGGGTGAATGTCTGCCCAAGACGCTGCCGGTCACTGGTTGCCAGACCGACGAGGAGTGCGGGCCCAAGCAACAGTGCCTCGCCAAGTTGTGCTTGCCTGCTCAGTGCAAGGAAGACAGCCAATGCACAGGAAATAATAAGTGTTTTAAAGGGTTTTGCATTCCTGGGTTGATCCCGGCGATGGAGTGCAAGACTGCGGCTGACTGCCCAACTTTTAAGTTTCAAGGTATTACAATCAAGCTGACTTGCGCCTTGGGGGCCTGCCTGCCCAATATCCCCAATGGTCCCAAGTTGTGCAGCGCCGACGGGGATTGTGCCGCCAATCAACAGTGTTTGATTGCGATTTGCGTGGCCAAACAGTGCTCAACTGCCTCTGATTGCAAGGAAAATCAAGCCTGTACCTTCGGTTTGTGCATATCCAAGACCATGCAGTTGCCCTCGCCCGGCCAATGCAAAACCACGGCTGACTGCACAGCGCCCGCCCAGTGCTTTGGTTCGGCCTGCATTCCGATTCCGCCCGGATTTCCGTTGCCCGGCGGTGGTGGCGGTGGCGGCATTGGCGGCTTTCAGCTGTGCGGCCCCAACGGCACATGCCCGGCTGGCACCAAGTGTCAGTTTGGTGTCATATGTCTATAAAAATATAGCGTTATCTGCAAATGCCTGAACCCGAGACGACCAACCATCGGCCCGTGCAACCGCCTTGGTTGGTGGCTCCATTGTTGGCGCCAAACGCGGCCGATGCCCCATTGTGCTTACGCGATGTGGACTTGCGCAACGGTCAGTTTGCCAGCGCCTGCCTGCGCGACGTCGACATGCAGCGCGCCAATTTGGCCGAGGCCGACCTAGCGGGTGCTGACTTGCGCGGCGCCCGTTTACATTTGGCGGACTTGAATTTGGCAGACCTGCGGGGTGCCGACTTGCGCGGGGCGGATTTGTCGCGCGCGGACCTGTCGGGGGCGGATCTGCGCCAAGCGCAGTTGGAAGGTGCTGACGTCGCCGAATGCGAATTGGCATGGGCGTGGCTCGATGGCGTTCGCGGTGCACCGGATAGCTGGCTTCAGTTGCCCAGAGCGAGTGGCCGGGTCGTCGGTGCCCACCGAGCTGCTGGCGAGGACGAGCCAATCGAAGGACTGCGCGCTTTTGGTCGCGCTAACTCACTGTGGAAAGAAGGCAAGCTGGCGGCCGCCGAGCGCGCCTTTCGCACTGCGCTGCGGTGGGTGCCCGATTCGGATGCCGCGCCGTACTTTTTGGGTTCATTGGCACTTGAGCAGAGCGATACCCTGCTCGCTGAGCGCTGGTGGCAGCGGGCGCTGGCGGCGAACATGCGCGCCGACCGCGCTCGGATCGATCTGGCGCTCCTGTGGGCCCATGCCGGCAAGTTTCAGCAAGCCGCTGATTTATTTGATAAAGAAGAATTATCCACTGTCGAGTGGATGCAAACACTGCGACAGAAATTGCTCGCTCGCGATTGGGACAGTGTTGTCGTACAAGCGCGCGCCAGGGCTGGTGATTCGCCGGCAGTGACCTGGGTAACCAAGCCAGCCTCGGAGCCGCCTTCGCCGAGTCCACCAGCTGCCGCGCTGGCCCAAGATGACCCGCAATGGCAAGCCCAAGAACGCAAAGATCTTAGCGAATTGCTTGGTGGGGCTGCCCAGCCTGCTTGGGTGTGGCACGGAGCCATTTCTCGCAGCCTCGCTATTGGCGCCATCGAGTTGGCCCAGCACGCGGAACAAAAACTGCGCAACGTGGCGCCCGACCAACGATTGTGGGACTTGCAACTCAAGACGCTGGACATGACCGCGCAGGCCTTTGCCGAGCTGGTGCGCACGCGTTGGGGTGGAATCGGCACGTTGCAACAGTTGCGGTGGGTGGCATTGGGCGCCCACGGACCCACGGCGAGAATTGTTTGTGACAACGCAGTGTTTTACGCCAAGCGCTATACGGGTCAAACACGACCCGCGGCCTCGGTGGCGTTCACCCATCGTGCCAGTCGCTTCGCTGCCGAAAGGGGATTGTTGGTTCCGCTTGCACTGCCCGATAGCGAAGGCGACGACGTCATGCCCTTTGGCGACGACGTGATGGCGCTGTACGCCGATTTGAACGGAGCGCCGCTCGACTCGGGCGACTTGGACGCTGCTGGTGCGGCGCTGATCGGTCGCGAGCTGGCGCAACTGCATCTAATCTCAGCGCAGTTTGGCAGTAGTGGCAGGCCTCGCGGTGGTATTCGCGCCGGCACCAAGATTTTGCGCCATCCCAGTCCGCGCGGCGCGTGGCTGGCTTTGCACAACCAAGACGCGGCCTGCGCCGCCGCGTTGCAGCGCCATCCCGTGGCCGACCGCATCTTGGCCTTGTTGGACGCAACAGCGCGCCGACTGGCCACCGTGTTGCCCGAGTGCCCACATGGGCTGGTGCACGGTGATTTCGCCGGTGGCAACGTACTGCTGCGCGCCGATGGCCAAGTGGCGGTGTGCGATTGGGATCTTGCTGATGTCGACGTCTTGGCATGGGATCTGGCGCGCTGCCTCGACTTGGTGGCCGTGCAATGGGTGACCAACGCCGCGTCCCCGCTGGTGGTGCGTCGCGACCTGTTGCTGGCGGTGGTGCGCGGATACGAGCAACTGCGGCCGTTGCAGTTGGCCGAAAAGCGGGCGTTGCCGATTCTAGTCGCCGCCAGCCGCTTGGACATCGATGCCAGCGTGTTGCCTCTGTGTGTGCGTTTTGAGCCGGACGCCGGGGATTTTGCCTGGCGCTTGCAAGCGGCCCGTCTTTCCCGAGCTGCAGCAGGATCCCCAGAGATTGCCGACGCATTGGCTTCGATTTGGGCCTAGCGTTGAAGTTTCAAGCACTACGAGCCAGCCTCGCCATTGCCTGCTTGTGGTTGCCATCGCAAGTCTTTAGCCATCCAATCGACGAAATCCAGTCGCAGGCTTTGATTGACCTGCAGTCACGTGACGGCCGCAGTTTTGAGACCGTCATTTTCCTGTCGCAGCCTCACCTGCATGCCTACCAAGTTGCCATTGGCCAACTCGACCTGCCGCCCGCGCGCTACCGTCAAGAACTGGCATTGACGATCCGCCAAGCATTTTCTTTTCCGCCTTGTGACTTGCACGACGTGGCGCCGGATCGCCAGCTGACCGAGCGCGCCAATGGCTCGTGGACTGGCTTTCGCTTTGATTTGCGCTGCCCCGTCGACACAGACGCGCTTGAATTGCGTCGTGAATACTACAATCGCGACAAAACCCGTACCACCTTGCTGTGGACGATTGAGACCGCCGGCCGCGAGCCCGTCCAAGCACTATTGCCGCCGCACTTGGCCTCCTTGAAAGTGAGTCTGCTCACCGGTGCTGTGGTTTCTAGCGGGCGCGGCACGCGGTCGGTGGCGGCCAAGGATACGGTCGTGGGCACTTCGCCGACTGCGGCGGCCGCTGTGGCCGACTATCCCGCGATCGACGCTCCGTTTCAGCCGCAACGGCCACCGCTGTCAGTGCTGTGGGCTTGGTTCCAAGAGGGGGCTCTGCACTTAGCGTTTGGCCCCGACCACCTGCTGTTTTTGCTGACGTTGGTGCTCGCAGCACCGCATTGGCGTGGACTGCTTGTTGGGGTGACCGGGTTTTCCGTGGGCCATTTGACTTCAATGGCGCTGGCCCTGGCTCAGGGCTGGGGACCGGTGCCTCTGCTCGACGTCGTGATCGGCGCGACGATTGCGCTGTCAGCTTGGCGGTCCACCCGACGCCCGCCGGCGAAATCATCAACATTAGCCATAGGCTGCGCAGTTTTTGGCCTGATCCACGGTTTGGGTTTTGGTCAAGGTCTGGCTCAACTCACCGGCGGTGTCGACTCGCTCGTGTGGCCGTTGCTGTGTTTTGGCGGCGGCCTTGATGCTGCGCAAATGGTGTGGGTGGCGTTGGCGGCGACGGCGTGGGCGGCCTATCGGCGCAGCAGAGGCTCAGCGCGCGACGCCAGCGATCACACAGTCGCTGCATCCATTGTTGGGGCAGGTGGCGTGGTTACTGGCCTGTTGTCGTTGGTGGCGTAACGGTCGCACAGGGATACCGGGCTTGCACAATCAGGCGCTTGCGACCGAGACAGCCAGCAACCGGGCCGTGTGGGTCGGGGGCCGAATCCGGCGCGGGTTCTAAAGTTTTGCTAGTTCCTTTTTCGCGGCATCCACAAACCGGACTTCTTGCTTGGATGCCCCGGCGGCAGCGAGATAGGCCTCAAACGCGATCTTGGCCGCCGGCTTGTCGCCCTTATCACGCAGTGCAAAGGCCAAATTGAAAAGCGCCGGCGTGTATTTGGGCCTCAACTCAAGCGCTTTGCGATACGCCGAAGCTTCCGCATCCAAGTCTTTAAGTTTATGCTGGATAACTCCGATGTTGTACCAAGCTCGGTGATGTGCGGGATCTTTGGCGATGCACATTTGGTAGGTCGAAATCGACCGCCTCAGCCATTGGGTGCGCTCAGGCTCCTGCGCCTTGTTGCCCTTGATCTGCTGCGCCTCGGCCAGGTCGTAGTAGGCCTCTGCATTTTCGGGCTGCAGCTTGACCGACTTTTCAAAACCTGTGATCGCGTCGTCGATGCGATCCATTGCCAGCAACAGCATGGCGCGATTCAAATGAGCGTCGATTGCGGTCGGCTCGGCCGTCAGGGCTAGGTCATAATGCTTGAGCGCGTCGATCTGCCGACCTAAATCCTCGAAGGCAACTGCCAAATTGAAGTGTGCTTTTGAATACATAGGGTCTAGCTTGACCGCTTCAAGGTAGGCAGAGGCCTCGCGCGCGTAATCGCGTTGGCGACCAAAGGCGACGCCGAGGTTGAACCAGCACTCTTTGAGGTCTGGCTTAACCTGCACACAAAACTGAAAATAATTCGTAGCATCAGCAAGTTTGCCCGCTTGCATGGCCTCCATTCCATCGCGAAACCAGTCTTCGGCAGTCTTTGCGTCGGCAGCCAGAGCGGCACTGGACATCATCCAAATCGACAGCGCCGCAGTAGGGGTGGCGAGCCAACTCGCGCGATTTGCGTACATCGAAACTCCTATGGAACTGTCCTCAACTAACTCGACCGATCTGAGCACCACAGGAGCGGCGAGTCGGCCTTTCAGGACGCGAGCTTAGCGACCAACAAAGCAAGCAAACGGAACCAGTCCCACAATGACTTATTCTGCGACAGTTCCTAACTACAGGTCAGAGGGCAGAGCGGGACGGCCCCAAAGAAGACGCACAACCGCAGGCAAGTGTGCGGCCACGTCGATAAATGTCAAACGCAACGGTCGCCCGGAACATTCCACAACCCAAACGAGCTCTGCCGATCGGTGGAAAGGCCCGCAGTTCGCGCGGTCGATCCGCTTAACGGTTTGATTTAACGCAGTATACTCCTGCAGCAAAACCACTTGAAAGTCGTCATCTGCCCATGTCACCATGCGCCCCACATCCACAGCTCGGAGTTCGAGCGCATGAATCAGTGCCTAAACCGTTGCCCGTGGTGCCTTGGTGACGAAGCGATGCAGAGCTACCACGACACTGAGTGGGGCGTGCCTGTGTGCGATGATCCCAAAATTTTTGAGTTTTTAGTTTTGGAAACAGCCCAGGCGGGCTTGTCGTGGAGAACGATCTTGCACCGCCGCGCCGGCTATCGCGCTGCATTCGCTCAATTTGACCCGCAGGCCGTGGCCTGCTTTGACGACGACGACAGCGCTCGGTTGCTTGCCGATGCTGGAATTATTCGTAACCTAGCGAAAATAAAGGCGACAATCGGCAACGCTCGCGCCTTCCTTCGCGTGCAAGCGCTCCATGGCAGCTTTGCTGCTTGGCAGTGGCGATTTGTGAACGGCACACCAATTATAGGCGGCCATCGCACCCACGTCGGCGTGCCCGCCACATCCGCGCTATCGGACAAAATAGCAAAAGAACTCAAAGCTTTAGGCTTCTCCTTCGTCGGCTCGACGGTTCTGTACGCCCACATGCAGGCCTGCGGGATGATCAACGATCACTTGGTTGATTGCTTTCGATTTTCACAGGTTACAGACATGGCTGCCGAAATTCCACGCCTGCTGGCCAAAAATAGGCCTGCACAAATACTATCGCTAAGTTCCGCAATAGGCGTACACTAACGACCCTTTGCCGCAGCCGCGGTGTTTGGCCTATGCGCCAAAGTTTGCAACCCCAGTGAATGAAAAACCTTTTGCCGACGCCACTGTGACGTCGGATGTGACGTTCGCCGACCTTGGCGTGCGAGCGGACCTGTGTGCGTGTTTGGTCGCGCAGGAAATCATCACGCCGACGCCAATTCAGGCGGCGGTGATTCCGGTGTTGCTGCAAGGCAAAGACATTCTGGGCCAAGCCCAGACGGGCACCGGCAAGACGGCGGCCTATGGTCTGCCGCTTCTGCAGAACATCGACCCAGCCGATCCGCGGATTCAGGGCCTCGTGCTGGCCCCAACGCGAGAACTGGCGCTGCAGGTGTGCAAAGCGTTGAGTGCTTTCTTGGGGGTGGCGCCCAATACGGCGGTTCTGGCCATTTACGGCGGCGACTCATTTTCGCGCCAGTTGCACGCCTTGCAACGCGGAGTGCAGGTCGTCGTCGCCACCCCTGGTCGCCTGCTGGACCACTTGGAGCGGCGGTCGATTCGGCTCGATGGCGTCCGCATGGTCGTCTTGGACGAAGCCGACGAAATGCTCAATATGGGGTTTCTGGAAGACGTCGGTAAAATCCTGACGGCGTTGCCAGCCCAGCGGCAGACGGCCCTACTTAGCGCCACGTTGCCGTCTGAGATCGCCAGGCTAGCGGATAGTCATTTGCGCGAGCCCCAGCGCATCAAGATCGACGCGGCGGTCCGGGCGGCGACGACCGTTTCGCAGCGCTACACCATTGTATTGCCCCACTTGCGTGCTGAGGCTGTCGCACGACTGCTCGATGTCGAGCCTTTTGAGGCGGCGCTCATTTTTGCGCGCACCAAGGCGACTTGCGATGAATTAACCGAGGCCTTGCAACACCATGGCGTGGCCTGTGAGGCGCTACACGGCGACTTGGCGCAGCCGGCGCGCGAGGCGGTGGTGCGTCGATTGCGCGACGGGCGCCTGCGCGTAGTAGTGGCCACCGATGTCGCTGCGCGCGGGTTGGATGTTCCTTCGCTTGATCTGGTTGTGACCATTGAATTGCCAGGAGAAATAGGCACTTATGTGCACCGCATCGGCCGTACAGGCCGCGCTGGGCGCACGGGGACGTCGATTTTGGTGTTGGGCCCACGCGATGAACGCAAGCTGCGCACGCTGGAACGGTTTGTTGGGCAATCGTTGCGGTTTCAGCCGGTGCCATCGCCTGACGAAGTCGCTGGGGCCAAGCAGGCGCGGTTTGTGGAGCAAATCAAAGGCGTTGCGGCCGAGCCTGCGACCGCCGGTTGGCAGGCAATTGTTGACCTGTGCGCAGCTTCCGGTTTGGACTTGAGTACCGTCGCCTCAGCATTGGCGCGGATGGCGGCACCGGCGGGTGTGGTGCCCGTTCTGCCCGAAAAGCGTGTCCCGCAGCCCGCAAGGCCCGCACTCGACGCTCCGATCGAAAGACCGGTGACTGCTCAGGTCGGCGCCGACCGGCACATCGGCGAGCCAACATCAGGTCCTGGCGCCGCGGATGCGCAGGCCCAGCGTGAATCTCAGGGCACCGAGCCAAGGGTCACCGAACCAGCGACTAAGCGCAAGGCAAAAACGCCCGAGCGGGCCATGCAGATCCAGCCAGACCGCGAGCCTGCGATTCCGCAATGGGTTGTGATGTCGCTGGGCGTCGGTCGCCGCAACAACGTGACCCCGGCGCAACTCGTGCAGGCCCTAACGCAAACGCTCAACGTGTCGAATCGTCAGTTGGGCCGCATCGATTTGTTTGATAATTACAGCACGGTCGAAGTGCCACCGGACCTGGCGCGACGCATGACGTTGGCGTTGCGCGGAGTCGACGTCTGCGGGCGCTTTCTGAACCCGCGGCAAGCCCAGCCAAATCCTGATGAAGCTCCGCGTCGGCGCCCTGACCGCAACCGGGTCTAAGGACTGACCGCAACCGGGTCTAAGGACTGACCGCAACCGGGTCTAAGGAATTGTTCGTAATTCCTCAGCAGACCTGCGCGACACTGGAGCTGCGCGTCGGTCTTTGAGGACAAGCGTTTAGCTCGGGGTAACGGCCCGTGCAAAATCAAGTCGATTTTGCACCCGGCCTTTTGCTTGCTTGGTGGGTCGCTAACTCGCGGCTTTGCAAGCCGACTCGACGCTCCGTTCCTATCGCGGATCGATCGAGTAATTCTTGCTTTGGCCCTAAAGCAAGCAAACGGAACCCGTCCCAGAATGACTTATTCTGGGACAGTTCCTAAACCAGATTACAGATCAGCTGGATACCAGACTTCCAAGTCTGTAATTTTCCAAGCGTCATACGAGCCGCAAAAGTCGTTGCGACAGGGCGTGTCATTGTAACCGCTGTAGCTGTTGCTGGTACCTACGCGGCAGGTGTAATCGTGGCCCAAGTTGCAGTAGCCGGTTGTCATATTGCTGGCAATATACAAGTCGTGGCCACCACCAAAAGTGGGCCCATGATTGACGTGGTCATAGGTCCAGTATAGGTACGAGAAATTATTGCCATTGTCGATATGGTAGAACTTCTTGTTGAACTTATGCCCCAAGGTCAAACTGAACACGAAGCTGCCGCCGCAGGTGTAGCGGTAGTCGTTCTTGCTGTACCACGAACAGCCGGCGTAGCCACCGATGATGCGCCCGTTGTCGAGTTTGGCCACCGAGACCGTATCGCCTTTGCCGTTGCACTTAGTGTGAAACGTAGCAGAGTCATTGGCATCGACGCCCCGCTTGTAGCATAGCTTCCAAACTTTTAACGGATTGCCGACCCAGCCATTGAGCATCGCGGCATAGGCAGGTGTAATTATAGTTGAATTCGGGAACCCGCCCGTCCCGTACCACGCCGACCACACGGTTCCATTGCACAACTCCAACAGCGCTAGGCTCGGGTCGTAACGCAATCCACCAGCGTGAGCCGCGTCGCAAGGTGCGGAGTCAGTGCCAACCTTAACGCTGCCGTCAACCAAAAGATTGCCCTTGATTTGGATTTTCTTGGTCGACAACGTCTGAATCGACACCGCCCAATTGAACTTGCCGTCAGTAGGTGAGTTCAACTGATTTTTCAACGGATCCTTGACTGTAATGGACCATGTGCCTTTTGGATTCTTACCAATCCAGTCCTTGTTCATGTCTCCGCCGGCTAGCGCGGTGTCCTTGTTAAAAGCAGTCTTGAGGGCTTGCCCAGACTTGGACTTGGCGTACAAGATATACGGCGCGCTCATCCCCGGACCGTACAATTCGATGGTCAGGCTTGAAACATCGCTATTAATGGCGTCGACATCAATCCAAATCGCTTGAGCCAGGCCAATATCGGCAAACTCTAGGGCATCATTTTTGCCCGCACCATTGCCGTCCGGAATCGCGACGTCTTTGGTCCCTGCAGTAGAGTCAATAAACTGGTTGAAGATTAGGCCATTGGAAACTTCATCGATCATATCCGGCCCGATCGCTGATGTCGCGCACTCGTAGCTGCCGTCCGCT
>SHZD01000093.1 GCA_009692465.1 Myxococcales bacterium | reverse complement strand
TCTATTGCGATCCGACGGTCTCCTAGCTTCTCAGATATTCTCAACTGTCCAAGAACTGCCCGGAGTGAATCCGTGCAGTTTCGGACAGTTGCCGCCGTCTAGCCAGACGGCGCTAGGAGCGAGTCGGAATACTCCGACACGCTCCTAGATTCACTGCGCAGTTGCTAGACACATGGCTGAGCAGCGACTAACAGGGCGCGGCGCTTCGTTACTGTGCTCAGGACTTAGGAATTGTCCCACAATAAGTCATTCTGGGACTGGTTCCGTTTGCTTGCTTTGTTGGTCGCTAAGCTCGTGTCCTGAAAGGCCGACTCGCCGCTCCTGTGTCGCCCAGATCGATCGAGTTATTTGAGGACAGTTCCTTTGTTGCAGAACCCATCAGTTGGTTGCGGTGCTCGGCGCCAGGTTTCGCGGCTATTCCCACCAGCGTTCGTCGCCTTCTTCGTCGGCAGGCTCGACGCCATCAACATCGTCGATGTCGAGATCGTCCGCTTCCAGATCGTCATTGCGCTTGGGCCCCTTTCCGTCCTCGTCGACCCCTTCCTTTTCAGGTGCCGGTTCGCCCTCTTCTTCGTCTTCTTCGTCATCTAAGGCATAGTCGTCGTCATCAAAATTGAGTTCGCGCTCAACTTCATCCTCTTCGTCGTCGTCGTCGTCGTCGCCCTCGCCGCCTTCGCTGTCGTCGTCCGAATCATCGCCTTCAAACTCGTCATCGTCCTCAAACTCGTCGTCATATTCTGCGCGCAAGGCCGGGGATGGCGAGTCACACGCCAACTTGGGTGAAGCGGGCGGCACCAGCGCTGGACAGGCCAGAGCGGGCGAAGCAACCAGCGGGTTGGCGTGGGGGATCTGAAGAAGCGTGTCCATGTATAACCATTTGAAATTAGTTGGTTGAGTGGTTGTTTGCATCGCAACTCCCTGCGCAGCGTTCGGAACGGTCAAGCGACACGACTCTTGGGCTGACATGCGGCAGAAAATCCTAAAAATTTAGGGCTGTTCTGAGGTTTTTGAGAAGTAATTCAGGAACAGCGCCTTGGCACTACGCCCGCAGACTCCGGTCGCGCTTGTGCCCGCTTTTGCGGTCGTGCGCAAGTGGGTAATGCGATTTTTAGGTTAAGGGCGTCAACGGCACGCTAATTTAGTCCACTGGTTTGCGGCCGGGCACCGCAAAGAGTCGTACCGCTGCGAACGCTGTCTGCTGTTGCCTCTACAGAGTTGGCCATCTGCGCCAACCTTGCGATACTGGCCGACCTGCGCGGTTTGCAGACCGATTACCATGGCGACGTCCACTTTCAACCAGCTGCAACTCATCGCCAAAGTGCGCCTCGACACCGAGTGTCCGCTGCTACGGCGAGCGTTGGTCGATTGGGCCGAGCTGTTAGCGGACAGCAACGTAGACTTGCGCGCTGCCTTTGGCGTGGGCAGTGGCGGCGCAATTATGCAGCTGTATCCGACCTTGCGGGCGTGGATCGATGGCGGCATCGCTTCGGCAGCCAGTATCGACGCAGCCTGCGCCCAAATGGGCCTTTCTGCATGGTTGCACAATGGTCGAACTGCTCCTCAGTGGATTGATCGTTTTGTAGTGCCGGAACTTCTGATCGGCCTGTCGCAGTTTCCGTTGGTCCCGCGTCACTCGGCGGCGCGGTTCACCAGAGCGCTGGCTGCGTTGACCGCAGTCGAGGCTCACCGCGGCTTGATCGACGCCCAAGTGCAACCGGACGAACTGGCCGACGGCGGTTGTTGGCTTCGGCCGCTGCTGGCTAACGATCTGATAGCTGGTAGGTTTCTTGCCGATCGTGTCGGTGAAGAGGCGGCCATCGCCGCAGCGGCTGGCCAAGCGCCCATTGAGGATGCCCTGGACAGCGCCGACCTGGCTGAATTTGCTGCCCTTATCGCCGGTCACCATGATCCACGCGCGATTGAACTTGGGCAGTCTGGCGGACTGACCGAAGTGTTGGCCGTTTGGGCCGAAGATGCCGTATTGTCGTTGGTTCAGCAGCGATCACGACGAGCCGGGGTCGCGGTTGCGCTAGAAATTGTTCCGGTTGGCGGCTTGGTCGTGGACGTTGGCCGAGCTGAGCTGCGGCGCGCAGGTGCACCGCGATCGATCACAGAATCGGCAGCAGTGGGGGCAATAGATCCAGAAATCTATAGTGTTGCCCTGCCAATCGCCCCGTGCAAACTGGCAGCTTCGCGCGGTTGGGCGGTGGCCAATTTGGCCATCGAACACTTGGACGGCTGCGATGATCTAGTGGCCGCATTGCTCGATTCGCTGGACGCTCCGCCGATTGGCACCGGACCGACGCACTCCGTCGCGGGCGACGGCTTTGAACTCACGTGGCACCGCGCCCTCCGTCAATAACGAACGGGGTCTCAACCGACCTTCGACGGTGGCCCGCTGCACGGTCTACCGCGATCGCCACAGTTAGGGCCCGTGCAAAATCAAACCGATTTCGCACTTGGGCCCACTGCTTGTTTGGTGGGTCGCCAACTCGCGGCTTTGCAAGCCGCCTGCACGCTCCGTTCCTATCGCGGATCGATCGAGTAATTCTTGCACGGGCCCTTACCCGACGCTGGTCACCTGCGCGCCATAGTAGCCACTGCCGCTCGATTCGGTTACGTTCGCCTCGTTTGTTGAGGTCAAGCCGATGAGTTCGTTTCTCCCGTTCTCGACTGGCACGCGCTTGCCGCCTTGTCAGATCGTGATTTTCGGCGCGACAGGCGACTTGACGGCCCGCAAGCTCATCCCAGCGGTGGTGGACAACGCACGGCTGCAGGCATTTCCAATGCCTGTTCAAGTGATTGGTGTCGCTCGAACGGCCCAAGATACGGAAACCTTTCGCAATCAGCTGCAGGCTTGGCTCAATCCGGAGCAGAGAGCGGTGTGGGCGGAATTCGCTCCCAATATTCACTACTTTTCGATTGGTAGTGGAACTCCGCAAGATTACGCCGACTTGAAACAGGAGTTGGAGGACCTCGCCGGTCCCGCCGCGCCTGAGTGTGGTCGGCTGTTCTATCTCGCCTTGGCGCCTGCGTTATTTGCGCCCACGGTCGAAAAACTGGCGGCGCACTCGATGTTGGTCGACGACCAACTGCGCGTCGATGCCTGGCGGCGAGTCGTCATTGAAAAGCCCTTTGGCACTGATCTGGGCACGGCGCAGTGGCTCAACCTGACGCTGCGCAAGTACTTGCGCGAAGACCAGATTTACCGGATTGACCACTATCTGGGCAAAGAGACCGTGCAGAATCTGCTGTCGTTTCGCTTCCAAAACGCCATTTTTGAGCCGTTGTGGAATCGACAACATATTGAATCAGTTGAAATTTCCGTGTGTGAGACCCTCGGCATGGAAAGTGGTCGGGCTGGGTACTACGACACTTCTGGGGCGTTGCGCGACATGGTCGCCAATCATATGTTGCAGTTGCTGTGCTTGACCGCGATGGAGGCGCCGGGTTCGCTGGACGCTGATTCGGTGCGCGGCGAGAAGTTCAAGGTCCTATCGGCGTTGGAGTCGTTCCGCGATTCGCAAGATGTTTGGGATAATGTTGTTCGCGGGCAGTACGTGAGCACGCCAAATTTGAAGGGATACTCGGAAGAGCAGGGTGTACCCCCTCGATCTCAAACAGAAACCTACGTCGCTATTCGCGCTCGCATCCATAATTGGCGGTGGAACGGCGTGCCATTTTTTCTGCGCACTGGCAAACGCCTGAATCGGCGATTTTCCGAAATTGTGGTGCACTTTCGCGTGCCTCCGGTGGACCTATTCTCCGGCCCTTTGGCTGCGGACGTTTGCCGATTGCGGCCGAACTCGTTGACCCTGAAAATCCAGCCGCAAGAAGGCATGCAGTTGTCGTTTCTGGTCAAGCAACCTGGCGCCAAGCCAATCATGCGTCAAGCGACGTTGGGCTTTGATTACAAGGATCTTTTTGCCGGCGATACCACACCTGCCTATCAACGACTGTTGCTTGACGCCACAATGGGGCAGGCGACATTGTTTATTCGCGGTGATGAAGCAGAGGCGGCCTGGCGTTTTTGCGATTCAGTGCGCGCAGGCTGGCAGGATCCCGAAGCGCCGCCGCCGTTCACTTATCCAGCGGGTAGCGATGGACCACTGCAAGCGGCGGATCTCTTTCGCGGTTGCGAGGGCACTTGGTCTGCTGGTCACGAATAGCCGCTTAGCGACGTACAAGCCGCGGGTGTCGTTTCATGATCGATATTTGTCTAGTTGATAGTTGTGTAGTTGGTAGTTGTCTAGTTGATAGTTGTCGAGGGGGCCCATGATTGTTTTGCATCGCCCGGCGACCGGTCCCTGTCGGCCGACCGTGCACATTTCGCCAGATGTTCCGACTATTGCTGGTGAATTGCTGGCTGGCGCCATTGAACGGACCATTGCGCGCCAAGGCCGCTGTCGGCTGGCTCTGTCTGGCGGTTCGACGCCGGCGCCGATATTTGCATGGCTGCGCCAGAACTTGCCGACGCGGTGCTACGATCAATTGCACATTACTTGGGCCGATGAGCGCGTGTTGCCGTGCAACCCGTCCTTCGCTGGCGATTGGCAAGCCTTTGATCCAGAAAGCAATTTGCGCTTGGCGTACGAAAAATGGTTGGCGCACGTGCCAATCGACGTGCGGCGAGTCCACCCGCTGGCGCTCAGTGCCGATGCCAAGGTCGAGACCCTGCGCTTTGGGCGGTCGTTTCGGCAGGAAATGGACGGCGAGATCGACGTCGCGCTGTTGGGCGTGGGTCCGGACGGGCATGTGGCTTCGCTGTTTCCCGATCATCCGGCTTTGGACGTCGATGATCTGTGTATGGCCGTGCACGACAGTCCCAAGCCGCCGGCGGAGCGCATTACTTTGAGTCTTCCGGTGCTCGATCGGGCTCGGGTGGTGGTAGTCGCCGCGACTGGCGATAATAAAGCTGACATGCTCAGCAATGCCTTTGCAGGCGTGAACGGCGGTGAAGGGTTGCCGGTTGCGCGGGTGCGCGGCGGCGGTGACTTGCATTGGGTGCTGGACCCTGCGGCGGGTCGGCAGATTGCAGCGGCAGCCATAAGCAAGTAGTTTCCCATTGTTCTTTTGTGGTTTGTCGATTTAGATCTGGAGGATTTCATGGCACAATTGGCTGATATCGGCGTCATCGGTTTGGGCGTAATGGGCGCTGCACTTGCGCGCAATTTTCACAGCCGTGGCCTAGCGGTCACGACGTGGAATCGTGAAGACGACATGTCGCAGGCTTTTGCGGCCAAGTATGGCGATGCTCGCCTGACTGTGCAGCCCACCTTGCCGGATTTTGTCCGCGGTCTGGAGGCGCCACGGCGCATCATCTTGATGGTCACAGCCGGTCGGCCCGTCGACTTGGTGCTGGAAGCGCTGGCGCCACATTTGGGAGCTGAGGACATTGTCGTCGATGGCGGCAACACGTTTTTTCGCGACACCGTCCGCCGCGAAGAATGGTGCCGCGCTCACGGGTTTCGCTTCGTCGGTATGGGGATTTCCGGCGGCGAGGAGGGCGCGCTCAAGGGCCCAGCGATGATGCCCGGCGGCGATGTCGAGGCCTGGCAGCGCTTGAGGCCGGTACTAGAGGCAGCGTGTGCGCAATCCGATCACGGCCCGTGTGTCGATCACTGTGGCTCTGGCGGCGCCGGTCACTACGTCAAGATGGTGCATAACGGCATTGAATACGCCGATATGCAGATTATTTCCGAGATCTGGACGTTGCTGGCAGGTGGTCTTGGGATCACCGGCAAGGCGGCTTCGGATGTGTTCGCCGCGTGGAACAACACGGAATTGCGCTCGTATTTGGTCGAGGTGACGGCGCTGGTTCTGGCAGTCAAGGATCCGCAGACCGGCGGCCCGCTGGTCGATCAAATCTTGGATGCAGCCGGTCAAAAGGGCACTGGGCGCTGGACTGTCGAACAAGGACTGGAACTCGGCATTCCCCTTCCAACCCTAGCAGCAGCGGTCGATGCGCGTGGCGTATCGTCGAATCTGGCTGCGCGCAAGCACGGTTCGGCCCTGTTTGGTGGTCGACCTATGGGCGCGCTAGCGGGGCTGACGGTCGATGATCTCCGCCATGCATTCTATGCCGCGCGAATCGCCAGCTATTCTCAAGGGTTTCAGCTGTTGCAGGCAGCAAGCGTCGCCCACGATTTCGGCGCCAATTTGGCCGCGGTGTCGCGGATCTGGACGGCAGGCTGTATCTTGCGTGCAGCCTTGCTCGATCGCTTGTACGAAGCACTGCTCCGCGATGCCAAGTTGGAACTTTTGCACCACGATCCGAATCTAGCGGCAGCGCTTAGTGCGAGTTTGCCGTCTCTGCGCAAGACGGTGGCGCGGGCCATGGAGTCCGGGTATGCGATCCCGTGCTTGTCTTCCGCTCTAACCTGGCTGGACGGCTTGGCTACTGGCCGCGGTTCGGCGGCACTGATTCAAGCCCAGCGCGACTGCTTTGGCGCTCACACTTACAAGCGCGTCGATGCGCCGGACGTGGCGGTGCACTCGTTGTGGGCAGACATGGATAAGATTGAGGGATAATGCGCAATTTGCTCGTAGTCATCGCGGCAATTGGCGGGTGCGCGGCGCCGCCGGCTGCCACCTTCACCTCGACCTCGGGCCCAACTGCCAATTTCGGCGCCGGTGGCGCTCAGGGCGACGGGCAAAGCGGTTCCGATGCTGTCAAAGCGGATGGCTCCGCAGCTAAGGACAGCGCAGTTTCGGCTGAAGTTGTTGATACTGAACAAGATAGCTTGGTCAACAACCCAGACGGTGAACCGACCGACAATGGCGACCCGCTGGATGAATCTGCTGTTGGAGAAGACACCGCCGGGGCTGGGGACACAGGCGGCACCGACGACGCCACCGTCGCAAGCAAGCCTGATATTGCGATTGCTGACGGCAAATCGGACGCCAAGACTGATACTGGGGCCAAAGACGGCTCCGGGGACACTGGCAAGGTGCCAACATTTGGTGCAATTTGGACTGGTGTCATCCTCAAGTATTCTTGCAATTCTGGCTATTGCCATAGTTCGATCTGGCCCAATCAAGCGGCGGCCTTTACCAACGTGGTCAGCTCGAAGGGCAACGGCAAAGCCTGCGTTGGCAAGCCCGTTGTCGTCGCCGGCGACCCCGGAAACAGCCTGATGTGGCAGAAAATCGCGCCGGGCGTGGTCCAATGCGAGGGCAAGATGCCGCCTGGGCCCACTGATGGCATCGCTGATCAGGATGCCCAGTTGGTCTATGACTGGATCAAGGCCGGGGCCAAGCCGTAACAGCCCGCGCCATCAGATTGTCAACATGCCGCAGCCGATTGTTGACCTGCAACATCGCGAGTTTTCCAACTGGCTCGCGGTTGCAAACTTAAAGATAATCACCGGTTTCGCTTGGCTTACCTTGCGCGCCTGACTAGAAACTTGGGGGCGCGCCGCCCCCAAACCCCCGCGGTGGTCCGCAGCCGCGGCCCACATTTCACATGCCGCTCAAGGAGTTTCATGCATCGTGGGTGCCGATTTGGCGGCATGCGGAACTCGCAGCCAAAAAAGCCTGAACTGGTGCAGCAGGGCATCGATCGATCACTGGCAGCGCGGCCCGCTCGGGGCTAGTCCGCATGTCATGCCAACCGCCTTGCAATCATAAGCAACTGGTTGTTTATTCTCGCAAAACCACACTTCAGTGCCATTGCATTTGGCTTTGGCTGTGCATGGGCCGCCATCTGCGCACAATGCGGCAGCGCAGCCTTGGCCCTCCGGGCATGCGCTTTCAAACAAGTTGAATTGATTCTCGACCACACAGGTCATGCCCGCAGCACAACTGGTGCTGACGGTGTCGCCGCTTTGGCAGTTTTGAGCGGCCTTTCCGTCACACTTGGCTATGAAATCCTTGCCATCACATGGTGTTTCGATGGGACCGCTGCACGTTGATGCGAGGCTGGTCGCGCCACCGACGCAGCTGCCGACCGCCGCTGCGCAGTCCACCTGCACCAGCCACAATTTGTTGTCCTCGAATTTGCTGCACATGCTTCCGACAGTCTTGGCGCAGGTGACCGTGCTTGCTGGGCTGCAGGGCTCGGCTTTGATGCAACTGGCTTGGCCGCTGGCGATCGTGCACTTGCCACCGACCGCCTTGCAGTTGATGGCCAAAGTCGCTCCGCCGCCGGCGCACTTCCACGCCAAATCATCGCTGCAGCCGGTCGCAGTTGGGCACTTGCTTTGGCCAAAGAAGTAGAGACATTCGGCCAAGCCGGTACAAGTCGTAGCCTTTCCGCTGCAGCCCACATTGGCTTGAATCTCGCGAAATGCCAATTGGATCACCGGTCTGGCGACACCGACTGATAGCCCGGCCGAAAAGCCCGCAGGATCGACATTGGCGCGCACGCAGTCCTCGTGGCTCGGACCGCCAAAACACTTGATATAGCGAGCGCAAGCGGCGTTGATCGCAAGTAGTTTTGCCTTGGGCACCCCACATATCGTCAAGACTGCGCCGCCAACGGATAGCGACGCGGTGCACACGCCAAAGCCGCAGTGTTGAATGGCCGTCCAAGCGCCGTTGTTGCACTCGACGCGGTACTTGCTGTCCGCGGAGCAGGTTACGGTGCCGTCTTTGCCGTAACAACCGGAGCCAGGATTGCCGCCTACAGCGGGTGACCACACATCTGTCGTCTCCAGGGGGGAAGCGTCTTGCTGGCCCGCAACCTCGCTATCGGCGGCGACGGTCACGTCAACCGCATCGTCGGCGCCATCTGCGGCGACTAAGTCATCACTGCCGCCGTCAAGCGACTCGCCATCGCTATCTTCCGCCGCGCCATCGGCGGCTGGTGAGCCCGCATCGTCGGTCGGTGACGCCGCATCTGCACTTGCCACCTCAACAGCGCTATCGGCCGGAGTGACCGCATCGGCCACGTTGGCTTGCGAGTCGGGAGCAGCGCCATCGGCAATTTCTGTCTCGCCAGAGCCAATTTCTGCAGGTCCAGTCTCCACAGGTGCAATTTCTGCCGTGTCGGGCCCGACGGCAGCGTCGCCGATCGCAACTTCAGTGGCGCCAGTGGCCTGTGTTTCACCACTCAGGGCCTCAAGGGTGCTCAGCCCACCGAAATCTAAGCCGCCAGCACCTGCCGCAGCCGGCGCGGTTGAACAACCAGCGAGCACCGCCGCCCAGAACACGATGGCGAGTGCACACATTGAAGTTTTCGCTGGTGGGCTATTTGGCACTAAAATGTTGGCAAGTGCGGAACTGGCGTTGGCTGTGCAAAGGATCGCGAAATACACGGCGACCAAGGCTACAGGGTCTGCAAATACGCCACAAGTTCATCAAGTTGCTTGTCGGACAGATGGGAAGTCTTGCCCATCGTCGCACTGGTCTTTTGCAGAGCCTGCTTTAGGGTCGCCGCGCTGCCGTCGTGAAGATACGGCGCCGAGTACCACAGTCCGCGCAAACTAGGCGTATTGTAGACCACTTTTCCGGTCTTGCCCGTAGCCTGCGCTACTTGGGTCTCAACGCTGGTCACGGTTCCGACATCGTGCTGCGCTCCGTCAGTCAAAGAGCCAGACACATGGCATTTGGTGCACGCCGTCACCGGATCCTCAAACAACTTCTTGCCAGCCAACTGCAACTCCGTCAGTCCGTCTGCCTTGAGGTGCGGGTTGGGCGGTGCCTTGAGTCCGACTAGCAAGAACTGAACCAGACCATCCAATTCGCCCGGCAAAAGCCCCGAGCCACCCATGCGCGCCGTCGTGGCAATAATGTTCTCGTGCAAGGTGAACTTGCTGCCAGTCCAGTTGAACGGCGCACTGTCCTGAAGGCGCTCAGCCAGAGCCGGCGTTTGGCGCGGCCCTTCAGCCACAAACCACACTTGTTTGTCTTCCGTACCCTCAATGTGGCAGGTCGCACAGGCAAAGCGATTGGCAGCCGACAGCCGCGAATTATTGGCGTAATGGTAGACTTTGCGCCCCATTTGGGCGTCCGCTGACAGCGGATCGCTGCCGTAAGCCCCTTGCTTGCCGTGCTTAAGGAACAGCGTCGCCATTTTCGGCAGCTTATTCGTGTCCGTCTCCACACTTAGCGCCTTATTGACCGTACCCATCAGCGGCGTCAGGTCGACTTCGCTCACGGTAAAGGCGTGAGCGTTAAGGACGTACAATACTTGGCCATTGCCAGAAATCGCCAACGCCTTGGGGCCATCGCCGACTTTGATATCAGCCAACGGCCACTGCATCGGGTCGGCGGCCGCGCTGTTCAGCACGAGCACGTTGTTGGTGCCCTTGGCGGCCACAAAAATCAGCGAAGCGGTCGGTGAAAACACCAGGTCCAACGGCTGATCGAAGCGCGCGACGAAATTGCGGCCAGAGGCAACGTCCAAGACGCTACCCCCAGCGCTAGCCGTCGGTTGCAACGAACCAGTTGGGCTGAACTTGGACACGCTCAATTCGTAGGGCCGCAAAGGCGTGCCGACGCAAGGTGGCTCGCCAGGCGGCGGCGGCACGGGCACTTTGGAGCAAGTCGAGCCATAGCCACCCGAACACTTAACGACAAATTGTTGTGGTTTTTCAGGTGGTTTGATGCCGATTCCCAACAATACATCCTGCGCACTGCCAGACGAAACCAGCACGTGCGGAACCATGACGTCGGTCGTTTCCGGATCCAACACCAGCGCATTCGCGCGGCTAGCGACGCGAACCTTCTTGGTAGTCAGGTCCTGACAGGCCGCCACCGGATTGGCGCCGCGAAGTTCCGTCGACGGAGCAATCGCTGTGAGATTATAAGGTTTGTTCATGAACGCGCTAGGTGCCGCCACCGTCAGCTTGTTGTCGCCGTGAACCGCGTACACCGTTCCGTTTGGCGCACAGGCGATGGCTCTGGGGCGGCTTTGGGTGTTGACCCTAGATTTCTCTTCGCCGCTATTAGGATCCACAGTGATAATCGCGTTTTCGCCGGTCAGGCTGACGTACAACTGCTTCTGGTCGACGCTAAGCGCCAGCCCCCACGGCTCGTGGCCAATTTTCCACTGGGCAATGGGCTTGGTGCCGCCCCACGCAATCTTGCTCAACGTTCCAGCGTCCCGAGAGGCGACGTAGGCGTTACCGGCGCCATCCACCACCGCCTGCTCCGGGCGACCGCCGACCGCAATTGTAGCCGTAATCGTCAGACTCAGGCGGTCCATGACCACCAGATTTCCGTTGTCAGTATCGACAATAAACAGTGTATTTCCATGAACTTTAAGCGCCTTGCCCGCCAACCACGGCGGCAAGGCGGGCTTGGAGAGCGCCCGCGGTGCCGTCGGCAAAATGGTCGGCGCGCCCGTCATAATCTTGTCGAAATCTGGGGCCAAAATCGTTACTGGTTTGCAGTCTTTAGCGCAACTGCTGGCTTCATCGCCGTCACATAAGCCATCGCCGCACAAAATCGTGGCAATTACACATTTGCCCTGTTTGCACTGTTGTTTTTCGCTGCAGGTCTCTACGGCGTTGGAGGCGGTGCCAGTCGAGTTGCACTTTGCAGTCAAATTGCCATCACAAAACACCTCGTTGGCGACGCAAGTGACTGCCGCGCAAGCGCCATTGTTGCAGGCTTGGCCCACTGGGCATGACGAGATGGCCCAACTGGCGCCAACACCTTGACATACAGCGACATTAGCGCCGTCGCAGCCGGTGACGCCCGGTTCGCAAATGTACGGCGCGCATTCCGCGTCCAAGCAGGCCTGGCCTAGGGCACCGCAGTCCGCTTTGATGCTTTCATTGAGGCCCTTAGCGTCACACTCAGTGATCCGGCCGGCTTTGCAGGTCACGCTGCCCGCGACGCAAATCTGAAGTTGGCAGCCAACTTTGGCAGTCAATGGGTCCGTCTCACACGATTGATCGCTGGCACATTGTTGCTCAAGCCAACCCATGCCGTTCGCTGCGCAGGTGGCCAACACATTTCCGCTGCATTTCGTTTCGCTGGGTTTGCAGGCCAAAGCGAGGCAATTGCCGCCAACGCAGGCCAAACCAGCCGCGCATTTTTCACCTGGACTGCGTGACACGCCGCGGGCGTTGCATTTTACGATCTGGTTGGCGTCGCAACTGTTGCTGCCGGGCTGGCAAATGACTGGCCGACATTTGCCGTCTTCGCAGGCAGATCCCGACTCACACGCGCTCTGTAGCCACGCTGTTCCGTCGGCTTTGCAAGTGCGGACCGCCCCAATGCCGTCGCATGTCGCGGTCGCAATGGGCTCGCAAACTGCAACTACGTGCCCAGCTGCACCGTTGGCCCGGCGATTCTTGTCGCCTCTCGCTTGAGCCGGGTCGCCTGATGTGGGTTGCCCTAATGAGCTACCAGCAAAGTTTCTGCCGCCGACCGGACTCGAAGCTACCGGCCCAGACTCAGCTGTGCAGCCAGTCAAAACGGCAAAAGCTGTTGCGACGCTGGAAATCGAAACTGAAAATGAGCGTAAAGTTAACATGTTTCCCCCAGATTAGGTAAGAATCCAAAAAGTACCATGCACTCAATCGGCAGGCGGCGCAAGGGGAATTAGCAGTGTTTTGTGACTTTCGTCATTTTGGGGTGCGCAAGCCCCATCCGCACGACGAGTCCTCGATTGCCTTGGCAAAATTGCCGGTTCACGGCAATCCATAGCCGACTGCGGCGCCAAAGCTGACGCCCTTGCTCCAGCCATAGACGGTGGCGCCGATTGGCCATGTCGCTTCCAGAGTGTGCACGCCAGCACCAATTGACTTGCGTGCAATCGACCAGTCCGTGCCCTCGATGGTTGCGGTCGGCGCTAGCGCTGAACCGTCTAAGCTGACCGAACTAGCGGCTTGAAACGCAACATTAATCCACAACGACCCATAGCCTGTCGGCGGCGCAAACACCATTTGCGGCGCAAACCTGCTCACGGGCGGCACGATTTGCATCATGGGGTCACCTTGGTCATTGGCGCCGACGCCGATGGTCTGTGCCGACGTCATGAACTGAGCCACCAGCACCGGTTTGGACGAGACGACCACAAAATCAGCTTTAGTTTCAAGGTCAATGAAGGCACCTTTCGCCAGCGTGACCGGCGCGGTCTGCTGGGGGATCGTCGCCACGGTAGTCTGGTCTTGACCAGCGACAATGCGGACAGACACAAACTCTTTACTTTGTGGATCACGTAGTTGCAGTGCGGCGACCACATGAGTTGTCCCCCAACTCGTCGTGGGCGGCAACTGGTCCTCAAGGTGGTCGGCGCAGCAAACTTGCGGGCAATCGACATCGGCCAGACAGGCCGCCGCCGTAACTTTGCACTGACCCACGGTCCCCGCCGGCGTATTGGGCGCGAAAATGCAGGTAGTACTGGCTGGAACATGAGCGGCCCGGTTGCCGCTAAACACCGCAATGGGCTTGTCAGCGCTAACGATGCTGCCGGTGAAATCCGCACCCACGGCGCCGGTTTCCAGATGCAAGACTTGACCTTGCGAAATAGCAATTTCAATGGGGACCCCGGGCTTGATAGCAGCCACGCCGCTACCCGCGACTGCCTTGTCCGTCAGTTGCAGCGTCACTTTGGTGGCGCCGGCAGTAGCCGCGACAACGGTCAGGAACGCTGGCTCGTCGAGAATCGTTTGCGGTCGGCCCACTGCCACATAGGCCTTGCCTAGCGCATTTACAGGCAAAAGTATCGACGCATCTGCACTTGGAGCTGAGGAGATGCTGGCAGGGTTGTGCTGCATCACCGCGATCGGAGCATCGCTGGTCACTCGCACGGCTTGCGCGCCAACTTGCGATCCTTGCAGCTGAAGTTTTACCGCCCCCCAATCTGCAACCGGCACTTGCACAACCGTTTGGCCCTTGGCCGCGACATCAATCTGCTTGGATTTCACCGCGCCTGTCGCGTCGGTCCAATCCACCTTTACTTTCGCTAGCTTGGCGGCGGATGGATTGGTGATGATCAACGCGATTGGCACGTCCACGGTCGGATCCGCGACGGCAGCGTTGGGCAAGCTGGTCGCCCAAAACTCACAGCCCCAATTCGACGCGTTGGGTTGTTCGGGATCGCACAGATCGCGACAGCCACCGCCAGCGCAGAATTTGCCTGTCGCTGCGCAATCTTCTAGCACTTGCCAACCACTAGAATCAGCCTTGCACTCGAGCGCTTTTTGGCCAAGACAGCGAACGGCGCCGGCTTTGCAGGGCAAGCACACACCGCCGTCACAGACGCCGTCTTCGGCGCAAGCCTTGGTCACAACGGCTGCACTGCCAGTGGCGTTGCATGTTGCGATTTTGTGGCTGTCTAGCGTTCCAACTGGTGGCGGAGCACACAGAGTTTGATCGGGGGCACAGCCGCAACCGCCTTGCGCGCACGGTACGTTGGCAACTCCGCAGCTGCTCGATTGCAACCAATCACCGCCGTCCGCCGTGCAGCCGAGCACAACGTCTTGCAAGCACACTGGATAGTCAGCTGCGCACACAGCACATTTGCCGCCAGTGCACACCAAGCTGCCGCCACATACCTCCTTAACTGCTGCTTTGTCGCCGGCTGCGCTGCACTTAAGGACTTTGACAGACGGCGAGCCGTCGGCTAGTTTGGGGCCACATAGCGAAGAATTTGGCTTGCAAACCATGCATTTTCCGTCGTGGCAGGTGGATGTTGCTGTTGGGCAGTCGGCGAGGTCCCAACTCTGACCGTCTTCGCTGCACGTCTCTAGGCCAGTTGCGCCTTTGCAGCGGGTCTCCGCGGGTATGCAGATCCGACAAGCGCCGGCATAGCATGCTTGCGGCGCGGTGCAATTCTCAAGGAATGCAGCGCTTTCACCTGTCGAGTCACATTGCATCACGACCGTGGGGGTCACTTGACTGGGCTCAGGTTCAGCACAAAATGGTTGACTAGGCGCACATGCGTAGCAATTGCCCTTGACGCAGACTGGTTGGTCGGAAGGGCAGGCCGCTGGTTGCCAGCCTTTGCCGCCTTCAGCACACATTTCTTTCTTGCCCTGAGCGCATTTGGCCGACCCAGGCTTGCAGGCCGCGCAGGAGCCATCGAGGCAAATCCCGCCGCCGGTGCAGGTTTCTACCAGCGTCCACGCCGTTCCGGAGGTTCCGCATTGCTCGACTTTGGTCGTGGTCGACGAACCTGCTGCCAAGGGACCACACTTTTTTTTGCCGGGCAGGCAAGCCACGCACGTGCCGTTGAGGCAAACGGGAGCCTTGGTATCACAAGGTGCAGCTTTCCAGGCACTTTGAGTGCATTTTTCGTGGCTATTGCCCGTACAGCGGGTCGTACCTTCGACACAAGTTGAATTGGCGTCTGTGTCCAATTCACCGGTACTTTTGCCGTCCCCTGCGGACTTGGCATCGCCGGTGCTGTCGGCCCCTTTGCTATCGGTCGTCGCGATCGATCCGAGGTCTAGAAAAGTTGTAGCGCCGCCGCTTGAGTCTTCAATACCGGCCGATTGGCCGCAGCCAAAGCCAAACACGACCTGTAACGCCCAGGAACATCCCCAAAACCCACGACGCCGGAGTTGCCGCAGCTGAGTTGTGCCAGCAGCGCGAGCGCCCAGAGAAGGCGTCGGTGCAAGCGAGAACCAAGCCAGCTCGGAGTGGGATTGCAACTGAGCCAAATCTACGCGCATAGGCACCTGCACTAGTCCACCGGCTGCTGGTCAGGCGGCGATGGCGAATCATTGATTTCGATAATTTCGCTGGCAATCTTGAAGCGCTCCGCTGGTTGCAATCCACCGCTTTCGATGAGCCCCGACAAGTCGACAGCGCCACGATCCGTAAAAATCAAGGCTAATCGATGGCCTTGAGCGGCGAATTCGAGAGGCGCGTCAATGCCGCGTGCCCCGTGCTCACACAATCGCTGCAGCAGCACGCATTCGCTGCGGTAGCGCGCCACCTGTGTCGGCGTCGGATAGTCGGCTCGCAGCGCTTTGACGATAACTGGTTGGCCGTCCACAATTCGGATGCCGCGGTAGATGACCGATTCGGCGCCGTCATACAACAATTCGCGCAAAGCGCAGCCAAAAACTGAGCGCGCCGCGTCTGACATTGCACCCCAAGACACCGCGACCCAAGTGCTGCGGCAAGGCTATCTTGGGCCACAACAACGCAAAGAGCAACGCACTACTGGGCCCGCGATCCCCCGCTTTGGGCGCATCTCTGCGTCACTGCGTCACTTTTCTGTCAGGGACGTACAAGAGTACGCCCCTGACAGAAAAGCTCCTTGCTCCTTGATCTGCATCCCAAATCGGGGGCTGCGGGGAATTTCGATGGGGAATCCTGGGGGCTACGTCATAGTAGAACGCAGATGGCGCTCGAGCTGCTTTTCCGCCGCCTCTGGCGCATTCCATTGGCAATGCTGAGGCGGCTGGGCGATAGACCAGAAGCCAGCGAGGAGATAGCGCCACCTGCCGAGGTCTTGGGCTTGCCGAACCGACGACGCGGTTGATGCCGACCGGTGGTGTCGCTTCGCTGTCCGTTGCTAAGGGACTGTCCTCAAATAACTCGATCGATCTGGACAACAAAGGAGCGGCGAGTCGGCCTTTCAGGACGCGAGCTTAGCGACCAACAAAGCAAGCAAACGGAACCAGTCCCAGAATGACTTATTCTGGGACAGTTCCTAAGGGGCAATCTCAAACCGCAACGTGTCGGTACCCCAAAGCTTTTCCGGCGCGTACCCAAATGGCTCGCCGCGGGTCTTGGAAAACACCTCGCCCATGAGGCGCTCAAGCGGGCTGCGGGCACCGCGTGTCGCGCCTTCGTTGCGAATGCGAAATTCCAGCGCTCGAAAATCAACGTCGTCTTCACTCGCTACGACCTTAATAAACTCACTGCCAAAGGGCGGAGTCATTCGGTACGGAAACGGCAAGGTCCGCTTCTCACCCGCCGTCAGCTTGTTGTCGCCAGGCACGTTGGGCAGTGGATACAACACCGAGATATTCCCGTCGGCGCTGAGTTCCAACACCGTAAAAAAACAAGGTTTTGTCGACCGATTCTCGACCGCAAGCTGAATAATCTGACCCGCTTTGACCTTGGCTTCACCGTCGCGGCCAATTGGGCCATGATCCACAGTGATTTTAGGGCGTTTAGCGCCTGAAGGCAGTGTTTCAACGATAGCGTCCACTCTGTGGGCCACGACGGCAACTTCCATCCGGCTACCCGCGTCCGAGTTTTCCAGGGCCATTAAACGCGCGCGGCGGAACTGCGACTCCAAAGCCTGACTGATGCGCACATCCAACTGCGGATCGTCGCCGGCAACTGCTGTCGCCATCGGTTGATTCTTGCCGCGCGGAACCGGCAGGAGCGAGCCATCGGCGCGCAAAATTCGCACACTGCCGTCGCTGCCCGTGGTAATCAACATGTCCCAGGTCGGCAGCGCAGCGTTCGCTTTGGTTGGCACCAGTTCTGCAAATCCCAGATTCTTGATCATGGGCTCTAGGCGATCTTTGGCCACATCCACCGCGACGCGCAGGCGATTTGTTTGCACTTGGGTCAAAACCTCTTGTGCTTGGGCGCCCTTCTCAAAGGCCTTGGTATCTAGTTTGGTGCCGTCCTTGGCCGCGACTGCATAGCTGACCCCCAATTCCACCCGGATGATCTTGACTCGCGCCAGCACTTGCTTGCCTTCACCGTCGCTGCGGGCGCCAACCGCCAAGATGTCCAGCTCTGAGCCGGGCACCAGGCCATGCAGTGAGCCCGCCTCGATTGGCAGTTCACCGTCAGCGTTCAGCGGTCGCGCGCGAAAAAACTTGGACGGTGCCGACCATTCACCCGAAAACAGCCGCTTATCGGCGTCGCCTTCCACTTGCGGGTTCTGATCGCTAACGCGCACCACAATTTGTGCCCCGATTCGCTCCATCAAGTCGCGGTATGTCGTGCGCGGCCCGGCGTCGTGCAATGCCTGCACTAAAAGCAGCGAGTAAGCACCCATCGGCGCACCCGACAGCGGATCGCGGTCTTCGTTGGCTTCTTGATCGGCCCGCACCGCCGACATGAACACGTACCCCGACCCCTGAGCCTCACCCGCAGGAACCCACGCGCCGTTGCCATCCGCAGCATTGCCACGCGCTTCGGCCGGTGGATGCATCGGTCGACTGCCTCTGGTGCGCAGCTTTTTAGGATCGGAAGGCGCTCCTCGCGTAGCCGTGCCCGAATGGCAGGAGTCAAACGAGATCACAATGTTAGGTGTATTCGGCGCGACCTGACTGATCAAAATGCCGATATCATCGTCGCGGATATGATTGCTGTAGTCCTTGGTGCCTTTGTTGTCGTAGGGAACTAGGGCTTCATCGTAGCCGTCGGCCTCATCCGGAGCGCCATTGTTATCGGGAATCTGCTGACCGTGGCCCGAATAGTGAAAAAAAACGATGTCATCGCGGCCCTTCACCACTTTGTCCACGAATTGTCTGGTGAACGCTTGCAGAATGCCCTTGTTGGTCGCCTGTTCGTTCAAGAGCACCGCGACGTCAAAGCCGCGACGTTCCAGTTCCTGTTTGAGCAGCTTGATATCGTTGCCGGTGCCGTCTAGCTGCGACCATTGCTCGTGCGCGGGCACTTGCTTGGTGTAGCGCAAGCCGTAGTGATCAATGCCGATCAGCAGCGCGAATTTGCGCGGCGGGTCAGCGGCATAGGCGGGCAGTTGCACCAGTGCGAATTGCGCAAGACAGCACAGCATCGCAAGGAGTTTCTTTAGTATTTTGATAGGCATGGCGATCCAGACATGAAGGCTCAACTCGAAGCCAGTAGGCTTCGGGGATGGTACGACGATTCTCGCCGCGCCGCGATCTGCGCGACCTTGACAGGTCTCGGTGCCATCCTACCTTTGCGGCGCCGTGGGGCTCGACGAGCACGGAACTTAGGCCAATCGTGAGAAAGGTCTTGGTTTTGCTGGACCATAAACCGCCTTGCTAACCACACCACGGCTATCAACACGAGCCGCCGCCTCGATGCGGCGCGATACAGGGAGTACGGGATTCATGGCAATTACACCGCTTTTCGACCGCATTGTGGTCAAGCGCCTTGATGGTGAAGAGAAAACAGCGGGCGGCATCTTTTTGCCCGATGCAGCTCAAGAAAAACGCCAGGAAGGCATGGTCATCGCCGCAGGTGGCGGTCGTCTGACGGATGAGGGCACCGTGTTGCCGCTCGAGCTCAAAGGCGGCGAGCGCGTCTTGTTTGGCAAATATGCGGGTAGCGAAGTCAAACTTGAAGGTGAAACCTATCTCGTGATGCGCGAGGACGAGATCCTAGCCATCATCGAAGCCTAGATCGCAAACAGAAATTCACGTCAGCCACTGCGGAATTTTCCGCACTCATTTGACGGCCTGTCGCGTTGACGCGGCACAAAGGCACTCAAAGATTTGCACCTAACAACCGGAGGACCACATGGCAGCTAAGGACATCATTTACGGATCAGAAGCCAAGGACAAAATTCTCGCCGGCGTCAACGCGCTGGCCAACGCAGTCAAGGTCACACTCGGTCCCAAGGGCCGCAACGTCGTGATTGAGAAGAGCTTTGGCACGCCGACTGTCACCAAGGACGGCGTTACCGTCGCCAAAGAAATTGAGCTCGCCGACAAGTTCATGAACATGGGTGCGCAGTTGGTTCGCGAAGTGGCCTCCAAGACCAGTGACGTGGCGGGCGACGGGACGACCACGGCGACTGTGCTGGCTCAAGCGCTGTACCGTGAAGGCCGCAAGCTGATCGAAGCTGGCGCCAATCCGATGGATCTCAAGCGTGGCATTGACTTGGCGGTTACCCAGGTTGTTGCTTCGTTGGGCGCCCAATCGCGCGCGGTTGTGGGCAAGAAGGAGATCGCGCAGGTTGCGACCATTTCAGCCAATGGCGATCAGGCTATCGGCGATATCATTGCCGAAGCGATGGAGAAAGTTGGCAAAGAGGGCGTAATCACTGTTGAAGAGGCGCGTTCGATCGAGACGACGCTGGACGTGGTCGACGGCATGCAGTTTGACCGTGGCTATATCTCGCCGTACTTCGTCACCAACGCTGAGACCATGGAGTGCGAGTTTGCCGACCCGTACATCCTGATTTACGAGAAGAAAATCAGTAATGCCAAGGACATTTTGCCGATCCTAGAGCAGACAGCTCGCGAGCAGCGGCCAATTATCCTCATCGCCGAAGATGTCGATGGCGAGGCGCTGCCGGTACTGGTCCTGAACAAATTGCGCGGTGCATTGCAAGTGGCAGCGGTCAAGGCTCCTGGATTCGGCGATCGGCGCAAGGCCATGCTGGAAGACATCGCCACGTTGACGGGCGGAACGTTCATCAGCGAGGACCTTGGCTACAAGTTGGAGAGCGTGACGATTGACCAACTTGGCCGCGCCAAGCGCGTTGTCATTGAAAAAGAGGCGACGACCATCGTCGACGGTCAGGGTTCGGACGAACTGCTGGGTGCTCGCAAGGCCCAGATCAAGCAGCAGATTTCGGACACCACCAGCGACTATGACCGCGAGAAGCTGGAAGAGCGGCTGGCCAAGCTGTCTGGTGGCGTGGCGATTATCCGGGTTGGGGCAGCGACCGAAGTCGAAATGAAGGAAAAGAAAGCGCGGGTCGAGGATGCGTTGCACGCTACACGAGCCGCAGTAGAAGCCGGCATCGTTGCTGGTGGTGGCGTTGCCCTATTGCGCGCCCAAAAGGCCATCGAAGGGTTGGTTGCTGAGGGTGACAAGCAGTTCGGCGTCAATGCGGTCAAGCGGGCGCTTGAAGAACCCATGCGCCAAATTGCTGCAAATGCAGGTTGGGAAGGTTCGATCGTGGTCAACAAGGTCAAGCTTGGCGACGGTGGCTTCGGATTCAACGCAGCGACCGAAACCTACGGCGATCTCATGGAACAAGGCGTCATCGATCCGACCAAAGTCGTACGATCAGCGCTCATTAATGCCGCGTCGGTCACCAGCTTGATGCTCACCACCGATGCCATGATCACCGACCGGCCCAAGAAAGAAGAGCGTGGCGGCCATGGCGGTCACGACCACGGTGGCGGCATGGGTGGCATGGGCGGCATGGGCGGTATGGACTTCTAGTCCATCACCTACCGATGACTGCTGCGCGGCCAACAGCCCAAGCCCTATTTGCGCTATACCATTTGGGACTCGATGACAGTGGCGTGTACCTTTTCCGCAATATGGCGGAATGTGCACGCCACTGTGCAGTTTCAGTTGAAGAATTACAGACTTGGCTCAAGCAAGATCGCATTGACTCCGACGTCGTCAAGTCTGTTCCCTTCAACTTGACCAAGTTGCACGTTGACGCTCAGTTTGTGGCCCCGGCAGATTCGGCGGCTCTGGTAGAGCGAGCGTTCGGCGATTTTCGCGCCGCTCAGCAGCGATTTGCTGGCAGCAGCGACAAATTTGTCCACGACGTCAACTACGACGACATCTGGGGCGATGGCCACAACGGCTTGGGCGAAAAAAGCTGACTCTGGCCGTCGTTTCGCGGGCTGACAGAATCTGACCGGGTGAGACTATGTCCAAATTCGCTGTAGTTTCAACCGACGTCCCCGCGCCTATCGGCCCTTACTCAGCCGCGATTGCCACCACCGGGGCTCGAACCATCTATGTCAGCGGGCAGATCGCGATCAACCCCGCCACGCAGGTGTTTGAGGACGGCGATGTTGCCAGCCAAACCCACATGGTGATGCGCAATCTAGGGGCAGTGCTGCGAGCTGGCGGCGCGACGTACTCGGACTTGGTCAAAGTGACAGTGTACCTGCGCGACATGGCCGATTTTCCGGCAGTCAACGCCATTTACGGCACCTATTTGAGCCAGCCATTCCCCGCTCGAGCAACGGTGCAGGCAGCCGGTCTACCGCGAGCGGCGGCGGTCGAGATCGACGGAATTGCCGTGGTCGACGCATGAGCGCAGCGCCGGCCAATCGTTTTCACAACCAACCGATACTATTGGGCTTGATGCGCCGCGGTTTGGCCGACTGGTAAGCATTGAAAGCTACCCGACAATGCACTCTTTCTAGGTGAGAGCCAGCGCCGCCTCGCGCAACAGCTGAGAACACTTGCTGATCGCTTGAGCGGGAATTTCGTGACCCCCATCAAAGCCGATGAACTGGCCGTGCCAACCGGCGTCATTGAGCAGCTGGTTCAGTTGGCTGGCGGCAGCGAAACTTAGCAACGGATCGCCGCGGCCGTGACTCTGCACAAAGCGCAGACCTGCGCGTGCTGGTGCCAGAGTCCGCCACTGCGCCTCGTCCAGTAGCGTTCCCGATAAGACTGCCAGACCTGCCGCAGCGGTCGGGGCGGTCAACGTCAGAGCCGTTGCAATCATGGCCCCCTGCGAAAATCCTATCAAAACGGTACGACTCAGATCGGACCCGAACTCAGCGAGCATGGCAGCAACCATGCTGCACGACTTTGGTAACTGTGGCGGGCTCGTTCGGCGCAAGTCTGGGGCCTTGCCTGCAATCATTGCCAATTGCATCGTCATCAGATCGATGGGAAACCAAGCGCGGCCGGTCATGTGCGGGCCAATTTCGACTTCCAGTGGCGCATGGGGAAACAGCCAGTTGGTGGACTTGGCAGCAGCCAATTCGCTGCGCAACGGCAATAGGTCAAAGGCGTCCGCTCCATAACCATGTAAAACTACAACAGTAAGCCCGTCTGTCGCGCCCCGCACCACCAAAGTGTCGAGCCCGCCTAGTCTTTGCGTTGTGTACGCTGCAGTCATCCGATCTCCTTACCCACAGGCCCGCGGTATAAGGAATGTAAAGCCAGCGGTCAATCCGCGATCCCCCGCTTTGGGCCCATCTCGGCGTCACTGCGTCACTTTTCTGTCAGGGACGTACGAGAGTACGCCCCTGACAGAAAAGCTCCTTGCTCCTTGTCGAGCGACAGCGAGCGACAGGGCACTGGCATCCCAAATCGGGGGCCGCGGGGAATTTCGGTGGTGAATTT
>SHZD01000092.1 GCA_009692465.1 Myxococcales bacterium | reverse complement strand
CTTTGTCGCTGGCCCTTTTCATGCGCTGTGCCATTTCTCCTCGGCAGCGCAGTTGCAGCATATCGATGAAAGTACTGCGTTTTTGACCGGCAACCCACTGGCCAGTGTGGCGACGACGGCACCGGGCGGCGACCGCGCCATGTGCCAGTACACCCGGGTGGTGGCGACCAATTGCCGGCACGATAGGTTCGGGGATTTATCCCAGTACGCCATCAGCCGGCGCCCAGATTGCCAGCCCATGATCGCGGCGTTTCAAGCGCAGCTGCGTGAAATTGAACAGACCATGGCCGATCGCAACCAGCGCCGCCTGGCCCCGTTTATCCACTTTCAGCCTTCGCGCATCACCAACGGGATAACGGTCTAGGCATGACCCTGCCCGCGATCCCCCGCTTTGGGCGCAGCTCGGCGTCACTACGTCGCTTTTCGCCCAACGACGGACGCGAGTACGCCACTGGGCGAAAAGCTCCTTGTTCCTTGATCTGCATCCCAAATCGGGGGCCGCGGGGAATTTCGGTAGTGAATTTGGGCTGATGACCGAGCACAGGACCAACTGATGACCCGGCAGTGGACCAACTGGCTCGGCAACCAGACCGCAATGCCCGACTCGATTGAAGCGCCCGCCGACGTCGCCGCGGTGGTCGATACGATTGGCGCCGCTGTGCGCAAACGGCAGCGTATTCGCGTGCTTTCGGGTGGGTATTGCTGGAGCCCGCTGGTTCCGGTGGATGGCTTGCTGTTGTCGATGGCCAACCTCAAGCAGATTCGGCACATCGACACCGAACGCTGTCAGCTGACCGTCGAACCCGGCGCGTCGCTGCGTGACGTGGTGCTCGCCGCTGCAAAACACGGTCTATCGGTCAAAAGCCCCGCTATGTTCTTGGGTTTGACCATCGGCGGCTTGATTGCCACTGGGTCGCACGGCACCGGTCGGCACTCGTCGACGCTGGGGGACGCTGTCGTGGCGTTTGAACTGGTCAAGCCCGACGGCACGGTGATTCGCGAGACGCAGCCTGGATCGGACCTGTGGCGCGCGGCGATGACCAACTTGGGCGCCCTCGGCGTGCTGACGTCAGTGACCCTGCAATGCGAACCGCTGTACAACATTTTGGAGGTCCACCACAGTGTGCCGTATTTGGAAACCGCGTCGCTGATCCCGGCAACGCTGCGCGACCACGAATTCGTGTCGGTGTTTGGGAGTCCGTCGGGCCCCCAGGCCAACTTTAAGCTCGGCAATCGCACCGAGCGGGCGGCGGTCAAGCTCAAGGGGCGCATCCACCCGACGCTCAAGGACAATTCATCTATTATTACGGGCAGTTTTCTGCCGAGGTTGGCCGAAAAAGTGCCCTACATGACCCAAGTGATGGCGGCGGCGATGACTGAAGGGATCGGCACCGGCCCCCAAGTGGTCAGCGAGCCCGATTTTTCGCATTACCAGCAGATCTATCCGCCGTGCATCAGTTCCGAATTCGCCATCCCCATCGAGCTGGCTGCGGACGCTTGGGCGTGGGTGGTGCAGCGCTTGATGCAGTACTGGCGGTCGGGCATTCGGCCGGTCAATCTGGTGGTCCATGCCCGGTTTAGTAGCGCCAGCCATGCGCTGATTGCGTCGGCGGCGGGCCGCCAGACTTGCCACCTCGAAGTGCTGTGCATGGACGGCAATCCACACCGTGACCTGTTTGCTCAGGAATTTGACGAGCACATGCGCACGGTCTTTGCCGGGCGCCCGCACTGGGGCAAGGACATTGCCAATCCGTGGCGTGCGGCGCACACCCATGGCGCCAACATGGAGCAGTTTTTGCAGATGCGCCACCAAATCGACCCGGCGCAGACCTTTTTGAACCCGTATTTGCGCGATGACATTTTTGGTTTGGGCCGGCGGGTGGTGCGGGCGGTTGTGGCCGTGTGACCGCGATCCGCCGCTTTGGGCGCGGATTAAGAAATCAGTCCTGCGAACTGATTTCCCGCGCCACGGAGACGGCCTTGAGGCCGTTGAGCATCGGACTGGAGCGCCGACGCAGAGTTGCGCCGAAAGCGGGGATCGCGGGCGCGCTGAGCCCTTGACCCCGCTCCCACATCAAGTCCACACTGACAGCCCATGCGCTTGCGGATCTTCTCCGATTTACACTTTGAATTTCACGCCGACAACGGCGCGCAATTCGTGCGCTCCCTGCACGCCGACCCCAACGAAGTCCTGATTTTGGCCGGCGACATCGCCGTAGGCGACGGTGTTTCGGCGGCTGTCGCCTTGTTTTGCGCTAAATGGCGGCAGGTGCTGTTCGTGGCAGGCAACCATGAATACTACCACCACCGCCCGGCTGACCTGGACGCCATCTTGACCACCTGCAGCCGCAACCACCCGAACTTTCACTGGCTCGACAATACGACGGTCACCATCGACGGCCAGCGTTTTGTCGGCGGCAGCTTGTGGTTCGATGAAGATGCCGGCTGCAATCCGGCGCGACGATACCTAAATGATTTTAGCACTATCGAAGATTTTGAGCCTTGGGTCTACCGCCAGCACGCCAAGACCGTGGCCCTGCTGCGCCGCGAACTGCAGCCGACCGACGTGGTGATTACCCACCATTTGCCCGCCCAATGCTGTGTGCATCCCAAGTGGCAGACGTCGGTCCTCAACCCGTTTTTTGTCCACGATTTGGAGCAGTTGATTCGGCAGCGCCAGCCCAAGCTGTGGGTGCACGGCCACACCCATGAGCGCGTCGACGAGCGTATCGAGGCGACCCGAATCGTGGCTAATCCGTTTGGATATAAGGGTTTGGAAGAGCAAGTGGCGTTTGACCACAATTTTGTAGTGGAGGTCAATTGATGCCCGAGTCTGCGCCAGCAGCGACCACTTCAGCGACCACTTCAGCGACCACTTCAGCGACCACTTCAGCGACCACTGTAGCGACCACTGTAGCGACCACTGTAGCGACCACTGTAGCGACCACTTCAGCGACCACTTCAGCGACCACTGCAGCGACCACTGCAGCCACTACCGTGCCCAACGCGGCTTCGTCGGCGCTGGACTGGTTTGCGGCGACCCTCGATTCGGCCCAGTTTGAAGCCCGAGCGACGTTGCGGCCCCCGCCGTCTGACCTCGCCGCGGCTCTGCTGCCGCCGGACTTGGGGCCCGCTCGTGCGCAGCGGCCGACGCCAATGGTCGACCACCAAGCGACCACCGTGCCGCCGTCCGCGCTGACGCCGATTACGGCTGACACCATGGAACGCGAACTGCCGCGGTTGACTTGGGTCCAAGGCGATGAGGCGACCGACGCCGATCCCGCTGCCAGTACTGACCTGGCCCACGCCGATTTTGTGCAACTAGGCTTACTGGGCGAGGGCGGCATGGGTCGGGTGCTGCTGGTCCGGCAGCGCAGCTTGCATCGCGAAGTGGCGCTCAAAACCGTCAAAGAGCTGGCCGATCGGCCGGCGGTGCGGACGGCGCTGTGGCGCGAGGCGCTGGTCATGGGGCGGCTGGACCACCCCAACGTGGTGCCGGTCCACTTGCTCGGGGTCGACCGACAAGGGCGGCCGGCGCTGATTATGAAACGCATCGACGGCATCAGTTGGCATGATTTGCTGCAGGACAAGGATCATCCTCTGTGGGTGCGGTTGGGCAGTGACCGGCTGCTGGCTCACGTCGAGATCCTGATACGGGTGGCCGACGCGCTGGAGTTCGCCCACGCTCGCGGGGTGCTGCATCGCGATATCAAACCCGAAAACGTGCTGCTCGGCAGTTTTGGCGAAGTCTATTTGAGTGACTGGGGCGTGGCGCTCGAACTGGGCGGTGACACCCATGAACCGCTGGCTATCGTCGGTACCCCGGCCTTTATGGCCCCCGAAATGCTGACCATGCGCCGCGCCGACCAAGGGCCGTGGACCGATGTGTTCTTGCTGGGTGCCACTCTGCACGCGGCGCTAACGGGCCATGCGCGTCACTGCGGGCAAACCCTGCGCGACGTCCTAGACGCGGTGGCGCGGGTGCAGCCCCATGACTATGCTAGCGATATCCCAGCGGCGTTGGCTGCCATTGCCAATCGGGCAGCGGCCGCGTTGCCCAGCGATCGCTATCCGAACGCAGCCGAATTTCGCTCGGCCCTGCGCACCTTTGTCCAAAACCGCGCCCTGGACGATATCCTCAACGCCGCCGAGCAGCGCTTGAGTGAACTCGACCACGCCCTGACCCAGGGTGCCCCGGCCGATGACCGTGACGGTTGGCTGCGCTTGGTCCATCAGCTGTCCAGCGAGGCCCGCTTCGGCTTTTTGCAGGTGAGCAAGGCGGTCCCAAGCCATGCCGCCGCCGCCCTCGGGCTGGACAACTGCCTGCAGCGGATGATTGCGTTTGCGATTGTCTGCGGCAACACGGCCTACGCGCGCGCCCTGTACGGCGAACTGGGGCGCAGCGTGCCGCAATTCGAAGCGGACCTGCGGCGCCTGACTGCGGCCGACGCTGCGATTGTCGCCGAACGTGTCGCCTATGCCGAACACAAGCGCAACTTTGACCCCAATGCCAATACCAGAGCGCGGTTGCTGGTCGCCGCCCCGATGATGGTGTTTGCGGTGAGCATCACCGTTTGGATCCTGTGGGATTCGCCCATGCTCAGCGTCGCCGATCTGGTGCGGGTTGGCTGGGCGCTGCTGGTGACGGTCGGTGTGGCGTCGGTGTTTGCGTGGCGGCGGGCCACCACCACCATCAATCGCGAAATGATTGTGCTCGCCGTCTTCATTTCGGCGTTGATTCTGGTTCAGCGCCTGCTGCTGCAAGCATCGGGCCAAGAAGATTTGCCTGGCCTGTTGCGCAATGACCTGCTGCTGTTGGCGGCGTCGGTGGTGCCGATGGCTCGCTGGTCCAAGTTGGCGTGGATTTCTGGGGTGGTGGCCGTGGCTACGGCGGTGGCGATTACCTTTTATCCGCAACGGGCGACTATGCTGTTTTCGGTGGCGGTCATGCTGTTCATGGCCGCGGTGGTGGTGCCGCAGTTGGTGTTGCGGACGCGGTTTGGCAGTGATTGACGCTGGGTAAGCCTGGGTGAGCAACTAGACCGCGATCCCCCGCTTTGGGCGCAGTTCGGCGTCACTGCGTCGCTTTTCGCCCAGCGACGTACGCGAGTACGCCACTGGGCGAAAAGCTCCTTGTTCCTTGTCGAGCGCCAGCGAGCGACAGGGCACGGGCATCCCAAATCGGGGGCCGCGGGGATCTCGATGGGGAATTTGGGTAGAGCACCGACCAATTAACGCCGAACCTCAATTTCGCCACCTGCGCCGGCCCCTGCTTGGGCCCAATTTGCCGGATACGTCACATAAAACACCCGCACCCGGCTCGGCGTGCCAAACACAATGCGACTGCCTTTGGGTAGGTAAAACACATCGCCCGCGCGGCCCTCCAGCACCTGACCGCCAACGCTGATTTGCAGCACGCCTTCGAGCACCAGATCGACCTCGTCATAGTCCAACGCCCACGCAAAGGAGTCTTTGCGCTGCCAGCTCATAATACCGGCGGTCATCGGCGCGCCGTCTCTGCCTGTTATCAAGTCGATGAGCCCAATATTCTTGTCGGGCCCCGCGCCATCAAAGCGACCCAAGCGCACCGAATTGCCGCGCACCAGCACGACACCAGACGGGTCGACAACCCGCTCGCACGTTCCCGGATTGGGCGGTCGCTGCGGTTGGCTGGCAGCAGTGGGCTCGGCGGCGGCGTCTTGGTCGATGGCAACGCGCAATTCACTGGCGGCTGACCACGCTGCGGGCGTGACAATCGTCTGTCGGCGCGGCGCTTGGACGCTGGTCTGCCCGGCGGCATGCGCCTCGCGAACGGTGTCTGCAGAAATGACGCGCTTGGCCACGCTTGCCTCCGCGCTGCGGTGTAGCACAGTTGGGGTGAGGTGGCCATGGGCTGCCAGCCCCCCGCGATCCCCCGCTTTGGGCGCATCTCGGCGTCGCTGCGGCGCATTCCTCCTTGCGGCGTAAGCAAGTACGCCTCAGTCGAAATGCCCCTTGCTCCTTGTCGAGCGACAGCGAGCGACAGGGCACTGGCATCCCAAATCGGGGGTCGCGGGGAATTTCGATGGGGAATCCTGGAGCCCTGGGCAGACGTGATCAAAAGTCCCACGGCCCAGCCTGCCACCACCATCTCGGCGGCGCCTCGTAAGGCGTACCCGGAAATCAAGACGCATCTCGCCGCCTGTGACGTTGCGGGCAGGCTCAGCATGGCAAACCGGCGGCTTTGGCGGCGCTGCCGAGCACGGTGCCGATGAAGGTGGCGTTACAGTTGGCGTCACAGTTGGCGTCACAGTTGGCGTCACAGTTGGCGTCACAGTTGGCGTCACAGTTGGCGTCACAGTTGGCGTCACAGTTGGCGTCACAGTTGGCGTCACAGTTGGCGTCCAAGCGCAGGCTGACAGCGCCGATACTGGCGGCCACCTCGGTGCGCAGTGGTGGCGGCAGGGCGATTGGCGTTACTTCGACCAGGACCAACGCCAGCGGTTGGTCAGGCGACCGCGCGCGTGACAGCTTTTGGCGCCACCAATGCACTGTGTCGGGGTGCACGCCGTGTTTGGCGGCGAACGCGGCGTTGGTCAGGCCACTTTGAAGTTGCAGCGCGATGGTGGCGGACCACTAGGCGTGGTCGTGGCGCGGGAAACAGATGCGAGACAGAGTTGACGGGCTCCAGCGGCGACTTCAGGTGTCGCGCGGTGGAACAGTGTGCACGGCGGATTTTGTGGCTTGTAGGCGGTTCGCGTCGGGCGGTTACAATGCGGATTTAACAATTCGCGGCGTAAGTGACGAGCATAGCCTTCAGCTATTTTGTCACCATCTCGAAACGGCCAATTGAAAGTCAGCAAAAAGTTAATCAATCCACGTGCGGGTGCCGCGCCGCCATCGCTTCAGCCATGTAGCTCTTAGTTCGGTTCCGTCGCCACCCGTTCTTTGCCCAAAACCACCACCTTTGTGCCCACTTCCAGCCCGCACTTGCGGCCCACCAAAACCGCACTATGCCAACGCCACGCAACAGCACGCTTTCGGACCGCGCTACCGTGCGTCAAAACACATCCACAAAGCGACCGCCAAGCGCCGCCGCAATCCGCGTCAAAGTTGCCAGCGTCACGCCGCCTTGATCGGCCTCAATTCTGGCGATGGTCGCACGGCTAACGCCAGAACCAAGTGCCAGATCTTGTTGAGTTAGTCCCGCCGACTTTCGCGCCAGTCGCACGCGCTCGCCAATATGTGCTTTCGCCTTGCCGATGTGCGCCGCGGCCTTGGCCCGATGCAACGGATCGCCGTAGTAGCGCAGCCAGTCCCACGGATAAAATTCCTTTTGTTTGCCAAAGTACAGCGTCACACCAAGCGGGCCTTTGCTGTCGATCTGCACACGCGTTGGCAAGCTTTGCAGCCCCTTTAGCACGTCGGTGGCAGGCGCAAAACACTGGCAACCGTCGGCAAATCGCACACTTAGGCCGTCTGGATTCCAAACAGCATGGACGACCAAATGATCCGCACCGGAAATCGTTGCGCTGAGCGTTTCAGTTTGCATTATTGCACCTGTCGGTTCGTGTGAATTTTGTTCCAAAGCGCAACCAATTCTTCGCGCCGTTCAAGAAAAATCTGTATGCCTTGCGCGGCTTTAGGCGGTTGCTTGTCCATCCAATCGCTCGTAGTCAAGGTGATTCGTGCTTCAGTGCCGGCGTCGGCAAACCAAATGTGAACGTGCGGCGGCTCGTACTCGGTTTCTCGCGTGTTGACCCAGAATTCAAACGCTCCCTGTCGAAATGCCGTTGTCGCGGTCGGCCTCCATCGGTTTGTATCATATATGCGACATTTGTCGGTTGCAAGTCCGCAATTGCGAACTTTTGGGTGAGCGTGTGGTCCCGCGACGGCCGGCCGAGCCGGTGAGGATCGCTATTCGGGGTCACCGGCTTGTCTCTGGTTTTGCACCCTGCCTTTGAAAAGGCGGGCTAGACTCGATCGCCGAAGTCCGGCATCCAATGCCGGACCGCCGATCTCGTGCGCGCTCAGTGGGTCGCCAAGCTCGCGTCTGCTGCACAGCCGACTCGCGGCTCCGGTCAAAGGTTGATCTCGAAATTGGGTGACCACGTATAGCCTGGCCCGGTCCGCCTGCGCAGACGGCAGCGCCACCAAGCCCATCTAGAGCGCCGATCAAATAAGAGTTGCTCGGCGTCTCAGTGCTTGTTTTGTGGGTCGCGGGCCAGCGGCCACATTGTACCTAATCGCTCCAATCGGGCCATACTCGCTCCGAACACCGTCGTTGCTGACGGCGAGTGAGCTGACAATGAACGCAAGGTGTCTACGCGGCATGACCGCAGTCGCGGCGGCTTGCACGCTGGGCGGCTGCAGCGATCCGCCAGCCAAAGCAGCACCGTCAACCAGTGCAGTTACCGACGCCAGCAGCGACCTGAGCGCCGGCGAACTTGTCGCACTGGACTTGGCGGTAGTCGATGGGCCGGTGGCGCGCGGCCCGTGCCCCGGCAGTCCCGGTTGCAGTTGCACATCCAGCGACGAATGCTCGACCGGCGTGTGCGCCGACGATGGCCAATCTGCCAGCTCCAAGTCGTGCGCCTTTCCGTTTGACAGCGGTTGCGCAGCAGGCTTTGCCGCTTTTACCGCCCAAGTGGGTGAAGGCGCGACGGTCTGCGTGCCTGCTGCGCCCAAGCTGTGCAACCCTTGCGAAAAAGACAGCGATTGCGCAGCCACCGGTGGGTCGGGCTCGCTGTGTGTCGACCACACCAAAGACGGGCGGTTTTGTGGCATCGCCTGCCCTGCCGCTGGGTGTCCGCCGGGGTATGCGTGCGCGGACGTCACCAGCGTGGGCGGCGCGAAAGCCAAGCAATGTCAGCGTTCTGAACAAATGGACCCCTTATTCCAGTGTCCGTGTTCGGTGGCGGCGACCGCGTTGAAGTTGGCCACTGGCTGCCAAGTGATCAACGCGGCGGGGACCTGCGGCGGCTTGCGCACCTGTGGCGCGGGCGGGTTGTCGGCCTGCACCGGCAAAACACCGGCTGCTGAGAGCTGTAACGGCCAGGACGACGACTGCAACGGCCAAACCGACGACGGGCCGCTATGCGACGATGGCAATCCGTGTACCCAAGGCGATACGTGCCAATCCGCAGCGTGCAAGCCGGGGGTGGTCAAGGCCTGCAGCGATAACAACGACTGCACCGCCGACGCCTGTGACTCCAAGACCGGCAACTGCGCGTTTTTGCCCACTACGGCGACCGTGAGCTGCGACGACGGCGACTTGTGTACCACCGGCGACGTCTGCGCCAGCGGTGCTTGCCAAGCGGGTTTGCCCAAGCCATGCGACGGCGGCGCTTGTGAGGTCGGCAGTTGCACCAAGTCGAGCGGCAAGTGCGCGTTTACCACCAAGCCAGACACCAGCCCGTGCGACGATGGCAATCCGTGTACCTTTGCCGACACCTGCAGCGCCGCGGTGTGCACCGGCCAGCCCAAGGTCTGCGACGACAAAGACACTTGCAGCGTAGACTCGTGCTGGACCGACGGGACCTGCATCGCCGTGCCCGCTGTGGACGGAGTCGGCTGCGACGACAAGCAGCCGTGCACCCAAGCCGAGAGCTGCAAAGCTGGCGTTTGCCAAGGCGGCACCAAGAAAGCGCCGTGTCAGTGTGCAACGAACAGCGAATGCCTGGGCTACGACGACGGCCTGTATTGCAACGGCACCCTGTACTGCGACAAGTCGGCGCCGCTGTGGACTTGCAAGCTCAATCCGGCCACGGTGCTCAAGTGTGTGGCCGGCGACAAGCCGTGCTGGGTGACCAAATGCTCTGAACCGTCGTTTCAGGGCACCGAAGCGAAGTGCGGACCCGCCCCGCTGCCCGACGGCACCACCTGCAGCGACGGCATCGCCTTGACCGTCGGCGACGTGTGCGAAATGGGGGTGTGCAAGGGCTTTGGTATCGAGACCTGCAAGTCCAGCGCCGACTGCGGCAGCTACGAAGACGGCGACCTGTGCAACGGTACGCTGTTTTGCAACAAGCAATTGGGCCTGTGCCAACTCAATCCCAAAACGGTGGTGTATTGCCCGACCGCCGACAACACGCCGTGCCGCAGCAACTTGTGCGCCGCCAAAACCGGGGTGTGCGTGCTGACGCCGATCAACGAACTCAAACCATGCGAAGACGGCAATCTGTGTACCACCGGCGAGGCGTGCCAGAAGGGCCAGTGCGTGGCCAGCGCTGGCGGCGATACCTGTCTGTGCAAGGCCGACGTCGATTGCGGCAAGTACGAGGACGGCGATGTGTGCAACGGCACGCTGTTCTGCAATCTGGCCAAGACCAAGTGCGAGGTCAATCCCAAGACGGTGGTGGTGTGCCCGACGGTCTACAACGGGCCGTGCGCGGTCAACACCTGCAGCGCGGCGAGCGGGCAGTGTGCACTCAAGGCCACGCCGGGCAAAGTGGCCTGCAACGCCGATAGTAGCGAGTGTACGCCGGTCGACTTGTGCAACGACGGCACCTGCGTCGCCGACACAACCAACGTCTGCCAGTGCCAATTCGACACCGAGTGCAACAACGACGGCAACCTGTGCAATGGGGTGTCGTACTGCGACAAGGCCGCCAATGTGTGCAAGACCAATCCAGCGACGGTGGTCAAGTGCGCTACCGCTGGCGACACCGCGTGCAGTCTAACGTTGTGCGCGGCGGCGACGGGCAAGTGCGCCAAAGTAGCGGTGACGGCGGCGTGCAGCGATGGCGATGCCTGTACGCTGGGCGACGTGTGCGCTGGCGGCGTGTGCAAAGCGGGGCCCAACACCTGCGGCGAGTGCAAGGCCAATGCCGACTGCGATGACAAGAATCAGTGTACCGACGATAGCTGTGGCGGCACTCCGCCGGCCTGTTTGCACAGCAACACCACGGCGGCCTGCAGCGATGGCGATGCGTGTACGACGGCCGACGTGTGCGCGGGCGGCAAGTGTGGTTCGGAGCCGCTGGATTGCGACGACAGCGAGCCGTGCACCACCGACACCTGCAAGGGCGGCAGTTGCGTGTACTTGGCGGCCACTAGCGCCACCTGTACCGATGGCGATTCGTGCACCAGCGGCGATTTCTGCCTGAACAAAGTGTGCAAGGCCGGGCAGGGCAAGACGGACTGCGACGACAAGTTGGGGTGCACCGTCGACAGTTGCGAGGTGTTCAAGGGCTGTGTGCACAAGGACGACGTCGCGCTGTGCGACGACAAAAGCGCTTGCACGGTCGACACCTGCAGCGCTGGCAACTGCGGCAACGCGTTCAAGGTTTGCGACGACAACAATCCGTGCACCATTGACAGTTGCATTGACTCATTGGGCTGCGTAGTCCTGCCGACGACGGCGAGCTGTTCGGATGGCAATGCCTGTACTGTGAGCGACAAGTGTAGCGGCGGTAGCTGTTTGCCGGGAGCGGTAACGGCGTGTGACGACGGCAATGCGTGTACAGCGGATAGCTGCGATCCGGCCAAGGGCTGTTTGGCGACGGGACTGGCGGATGGGGTGACCTGTAGCGATGGCAATGGGTGCACCGAGGGCGACAAGTGCGCGGTCGGCAAGTGCAGCGCTGGCGCGGCCAAGGCGTGTCCGGGTGGGGTGAAGTGCAATCCAAGCGATGGTAGTTGCGGGTGTCTGGCGGGGACCGAGGCGGTCGATGTGACCGTGACGGCGGGCAAGAAGAGTGTGTGTACGTTCTTGACGCCGCTGTGGGGGCTGTTGGCGGATAGCCGGCCGGCGACGGAGTTTACGGTCAGCGCGGATACCTTGATGGTGACCGACAGCAAGACCGGGCTGGTGTGGCAGCGCAGTCCGCCGACGACGGGGGGGCCGAGCGCGGATGGGAGGTACGGTCAGGCGGGGGCGATCGGCTACTGCGACGGCCTGACGTTGGCTGGGCAGGACGACTGGCGACTGCCGACGGTGGTGGAATTGGCCTCGATTGTCGATTACAGCAAGCTCGACCCAGCGGCAGACAAGGCGGTTTTCGAGGTGCCCAGTGGCGCGTCGTCGCATTACTGGACGCGGACGCCATACAAGTTGTCGTCGGGCAGTGGTTGGGACCTGGATTTTGTCTCGGGCGGCATGTACGCAGGGTCGCTGTCATCCAAACAGCGGCTGCGCTGCGTGCGGCAGGGGCTCGTGACGACGCCGGTGCTCCGCTTCATGGTGAAGGCCGACGCCAGCGGCGAGGTGGTGGCCGACGCCCTGCTGCAGCGGACGTGGCAGCAGGCGACCCCGGCGACGACCTACGAATGGGCAGACGCCAAGAGCTCCTGCGGGGGACTGACCGTGCAGGGCGGCGGCTGGCGGTTGCCGACGCTGCGCGAGTTGCTGTCGCTGGTGGACTACCAGCTGGCGCAGCCTGCGATTGACAAGGTGGCGTTTCCGGGAACTGAGTCGAGTTTCTACTGGTCTGCCACGGCGTATTCGGGCTCGTCTGCCCACGCCTGGAGCGTCGACTTCAGCTACGGCAACGGCGGCTTCAATCACAACGGCAATGCATACCGCGTGCGGTGCGTACGGTGAGTCGCGGCCGACGGCGACATTTTGCATTTTGACCCTTTTGTCCGGCCGGCCGAAAAGAGGGTCGTGCAGCGAGCCCGCCGAAAAACCCGCCAAAACCACCGCCTCCGCACCCCGCCAACCGCACTCAGCCGCACAGGCCCCGTCTGGCCAGCGACAATCCCAGTCTTGCCGACCGCAAACTCACGCCAAAAGGTCGCGAGCGAGTTGCTGCCTTGGCGGTGCGCCGTGCAGTTCAAATGCAAGTTGCCACAGTTCGTCGAGCATGGCCAAGCGGCGACTGGGAGTCCAGGTCGCCTCCTCTTGATGCTGGCGCACCCGAATTTGGGCAAGCCCCGCCTGCCGTTCAGGACTCATGCGCGGCGGCCCTGAACGCGCCGGGACGACTGGCTGGGCTGCTGCCGCTGGAAGGGTATCGACCAAAGTTGCCGTCGGCCGCGGCCGCCGGTGCCGCCGGTGCAGTGTACGCGGCGGCAGTTTGGCGGTCAAAGCTGGGCCAATTCCGTGAACAATCGCGGTCAATTCGGCCAATTGAGCGCATGGGCACGCCGGCGTAGCATCGCCCAGCCACGCCTAGGTTGCCGTGCCACAATTGGCCGCGCGTGGTACGGAACCACCAACCTTGCGCAAAATCAAAGCCTTAAACTCCTTAGGCACAATCCCCATCACCCGCTCACCGATCGGCCGAAACTGCACCCCCTCCAAGCGCTCAGGAGCAATCTTGCCGCCACAATGCACCGCCAACTGCTCCGGAGTCAACGCCCGCTTGGGCAAGTCACAACCGACCGACCGCAACAGAAACCGCAGGTTGCGAAACTGCGTCCGATTGCTCGCCAGCACCCACACTTCTTCGCGCAGCCCTAACAGCGTCGGCACCGCGACCAACTCGGCCTCCAACCCCAGTTTTTCAGCGACTTGCAGCAAGTGACCAAAGTGGACCGACCACTCGGCATGGTCCAGATGCGTCGATTCAACCGGAAACTGGTCTTTGTCACCAAACTCCGTCAGCAGCGCGTAGCCACCGATCCGCAACGCTTTGGCAATTTGCTCGAGCAGCAGCGTGGCCCCGACCTGAACCGGCAACGGCTCTGGAGCCCCGCTGTACGCCAACTCATAAGCCTGAACCATCGCCAACGCCTGCGGGTCCGTCTCGGCATCGAGCTGCTTACTGGTCAGCGCCTTGCGGGTGACAAAGCCCAGCCGCAGGTCGGCGATAACCTCATTGCTCACCAGCCAGTCCACCGACGCGTCAGCCAGACCCAGCGCCAGCGCGTCGCCCATTTGCGCCTGGGCATGGCCCGAAAACTCCTGCAGCCGCTGCGCTTGCGCCTGGTGCAACACTGCTGAGAAGTCAATAACGGTGTACTGCACATCGCCAAGCTGCGGCAACAGCGCTGCCATCACTTGTTGGGCAAAGCGCCCGGTGCCACCGCCCACTTCGACAATCGTCGCCCGGCCACTGGCCACCCAGCCGCGCTGCACCGCCAAGTCGGCCAGCGTTTGCGCATAGCTGCGGTTGTTCAGCGCCGGATGCGGATCGCTCAGCAGGTGCGACAAGGTGGTTTCGTTTTCCTCAAACTGGGCCTCGGCATCGGCGATGGCGGTGGTGTGATAGGCGGTCAAGTCGGCGTGCGCAACCGGCTGCGTAGACTGCACCTCGTCAAATGGCGCATAGGGCACCGTGCTGCTGGCATACGGCGGCAGTCGCGGCATCTTACTCTTAGGCGCCGTCAGGGTCCGAGTCAGCTGGCGGGCCGAGTGCGTCCACTGCGCAATCGACACCACCGCCCGCCCCAAGTCCATGCCCACATCGCCGTCGTAAGTCTCGGTTAGGGCCAGCGCCAGTTGTTGCACCGTGCGTTCGCCGTCCAGCGACCGCCACAGGTCCGATTGCCAAGCGTCGAGCTGCAGGACTTGCGGCTGCGCCCACGGTTCGCTGCCAAAACCGCGACTGGTCACGCAGCGCACCAGGTCGTTGTCGCCGCGTAGCGCCAAGATCCACGGTCCCTTAATCGGCACCATCTGCACCAAACCATCCAGTTCTTGGACGTCAGGCGGCACCAACACTTTTTGCTGGACAAAAACGCCCACAAATTGCCCGATCTGGGCCTTTTGCCATTGGGGGTCAAAGCGAACGGCAGCCTCTTCGGCCGTGCGAGCGGTGGCGAAAAAATCGACAAACTCCTTCAAATCCACTGACATTTCCATCAGATAACCGTAGAGATCGTGATACAAATACGCGGCGTCACCGCGACGAAACCACGACAGGTGTTGCGAACGCTGCCACAAGTCCATGAATTCCTCCTCAGGCGCCCGTTGTGCTGGGCGATGGTGCCTGCAATTAGCTAAAATCGTGCATTATTTTGGGGTCGGCACTGCGGCCGCCAGCGCCTGAATGACCGCCACAGCGATGCCATCACTGGAGCGCGGGTTCCGAGCAGGCGCGGTCTAAAACCGTGAAATCCATCAAAATACAAAGGGTTTTGAACATGCACCGCCTAGCTCTCGGGCGGCGAGCTTGCCCAACTGGCGGCGTTTGTGCAAATGAACCTGCAAATGAACCTGCAAATGAACCGGTGCGTTTTTGCGGTCGCAAATCCAGCACAGCAATGCCTCTTGACGCCTAGGGCGAGCAAGCGCACAGTGGCCACGGGTGCAACCACCAGTATTAGCTGCAAAAAGGGGAGGCGTCGATGACGGCAAGGCCACACTGGACGGTCACCGCGTGCCTTAGGGGCCCGCGCAAAATCAAGTCGATTTTGCACATCGGCCCATCGCCTGTTTGGTGGGTCGCTAACTCGCGGCTTTTCAAGCCGACTCGACGGTCCGCTGCCAACACAGACTGATCGAGTAATTCTTGCTGGGGCTCTATGGCTGTGCGCGCTCAGCGGTTGCATGGCACCAGCCGACTCGGGCGGAACTGCGGGACAAGCGGCTGTTGCCGATACCGCCGCGTTTGGCGCCGACAGCCCAATCGCGCAAGGCCAACCGACGGCAGAGGCGACCGCCGCCCAAGACGTCGACGGCGCCCAAGAGTCTGACGCTGATGCCGCCCAAGCTGCGGTGCCCGATGCGACCCAAGAGCCGACCCCAGCAGAGGATTTGCCCAGCTTTGCCGACAAACTGGCGGCGCCAGATGATCAGGTAGAACCGGACTCTGCGTCGCAAACGGACACAGCGCCGCAAACGGACACAGCGCCGCAAACGGACACAGCGCCGCAAACGGACACAGCCCCGCAAACGGACACAGCGCCACCCGCGGACACGATTGCCGACGTTGCAGCGCCTGTGGATGTCGCCGCCCAGCCAGACCTGCCGAAAGCGGATACCGGCGCGGCCCAGCTTATCAGCCAACTGCCTAAACTTGCGCTGGTTATCGTGATTGGCGATTCAGTCGGTGCGGGCTACAACGCATCGGGTCTTAACGCCTCAGGCGGGCAGGGTTTTGGTCGATTGCTGTTCAATAATCACAGCGCGTGGCCCAAGTATCAGGGGGCATGACTTGCACACGCGGTACCCGAATGCGCAGTTCATGTCGCTGACCAAGAGTGGGGCTACCAGCGGCGAAATGCTCAGCGCAGTACAGAGTGCGCTGTCCGGCAGCTTGCCAAAAACGGCGAACGGCGACGTTTTGGTGGTGGTTAACGTCGGCGGCAACGACTTCAACGACAACACGACGGTCATGGTCTCGGGTCCGGCGACCAAAGCAGCGGCGACCAAGCTGCGCCAAAATGTGGCAAAGTCACTACAACTACTGAAGGATCGTTATCATCTGCCGCCGATGAAAAAGCTGTTGGCGGTGGTCAACGCCATCCACGACCCTACCGATGGCAAGGCGACGGTGCCCAAGAATTTTACCAAAGGCTTCTGTAAGGCCTTGCAAAATCCGCTGTTGCTGACGGTGGCCGCGACGGTGATGGCCAATCTGGGCAAGATGAACGCGGCCCTACAGGCTGAAGCCCTGGCGCAAAGTGCTCTGTTTGTGGACTTGCAAGCGGCATTTCAGGGCCACGGCATGAACTCGGGCCCCGACCGTTGGATCGACGACGACTGTGTACACCCGATCAATGCGGGCCATGACCTGATTCGGCGCCAGATTTGGCTGGGGCTGACGGGGCAGCAGTACTAGAGAGCCGATCAAATGAGATTTGCTCAGCGTCTCAGTGCTTGCTTTGTGGGTCGCGAGTCTGCGGCACTTATTCAATTGCCTGCGGGTTGGCGTCAGGCCGCTCCGTTTTGTTTGGGAATTCTTGGAGGTTCGGGGTTAATTGGTCGGGTCTCTAGCACCGGCGTTGCTTGCCACTGCGGCGGTCGCTACGCCTTCGACTACTGCCACTCCCGTTTCAATCGCAGCGTGCTGGACCGCTACCAGTCCTTCGTGCAAAGCGTGGACAATTTTGGCTGGCCCGCTGGCCATGGGCAGGACCGCGTTGACCACCGCCAGCACCTGATCAGCGCGCGCCAACCGCACTTGGGCCACGCCGCGATGGCCATGGCGGACGGCGTCGCCTGCCAGTTGCACAATACCGGCAATTCCTTGGGGCGATTTGCGTTTTGGCGCTGCCGTAGCCGATTCTGAGCCCAAACTCGACTCTTGCTGCAGCGGTAGGTCAAACTGCGGCAACCACTGAACCAACACCTCGCCGACCTGCGGCGCAAACGCCAGAGTCGCATGGTGCAGGCCCTGCAGCACCTTGCGGTCGACGTTGGGCGCCTCCGGCAGGCCTTCGCCTTGAGCCAGCGCGCTCGTCAGCGACACCATGCCGTCGCCGACCAGTGGCGCCAGCGGCGTTTCGCCGGCCAGAGAACTCGCCAGTAGCAAATGCCTGGCGTCGGCGAGCCAAAACGTGGTCGCCGCCGCCGCCAGTTGTTGGATGCCCTCGCTGCGCGCCTGGGCCCATTGACCGAGCAGGTTGGCAACGGGATCAGGCAGTTGTTGTAGAACTTCCACCGCCCAGCGCCCGCCGCGCTCCAACGGCGCTCCACAATGAGGGGTGCCCAAACAGGCGACGTGCCGCACCAGCGTTGGCCATGTCAGCTTGGTTTCGGTCGCCACCGCACAAGCGCCGCGCACCACCAAACCGCCCATGCTGTGGCCAATTAGCGCGATTTCAGTCACTTGCACCGGCCATGCTTGCACGACTTGCTCCAGCAATTGCGCCAACTCCAGCGCGTTGGGCGCGACCGCCAGCCCCGAATTGTAACGAACGCGCAGCGCCGACCAGCCGCGGGCCTCCAGTTGGGTACCGTAGTCGGTGTGGCTCTGCACCTGCCCAAAAGCAAACGCTAATTCGGTGGCCATCAAACCGTGGACCAAAAGGACCAGACGCGACGCAGGTTGGGCATAGGCCGCGCGCAGGGCCTCAGGTGTCGCTTCTAGCGGTTCGCCGTCTTGGGCCAAGGTCATCGGCATGGCCAGCGCGTTGCCACTGCGCGCCAGATAGTCCCCCACCGCGCCGGTCAGCACGCCGACCGTTTGATCCCAAGGGTTTTGCATGGTTATTGTCCTTGGCTGCGCATTGACCGCGCGTTGACTGCCCAAAACCGCGCAGCATGTTGGGCATCAATCTTGCCGGTGGCGCGGCCCTACTGTGTCATGGTTTTGGGTTCACTGGCAAGCGATTCCAGCGCCGCGAATTGACCGCGCCAAACCAGAAAAGCACGTAAATTTAGTATGTTGTTAAATGGGTGCGTACGTACATTTTGCCCGCAGTTTTTCGGGTTGCTCTCACTACTCGTCCAGTTTAGGCTATGCGCCGGCGACGGCGACGCGCCTAGGATTAACTGATGAAACTGCAACGTATTTTGGCGACACTCTTGTTCAGCACGATCCTTGGCTGTGTTGGCGGCGGCGCTAGTGGCTCAGGGGGCTCGTCTACGGGCACTGGCACCGCGGACGGTCAAGCGGCCGGCGATACGGGTGCTACACCTAGTGACGCCGCTGGCATGGACGCGGCTACGGCTGGCGACGCCGCAACCCTTGCCGACACAGCAGCGCCGGCAGACACCGCGATGACCGCAGCGGATACGGCTGCCGACCTCAGCCAACCGCCCGCCGATACGGCGATATCGCGCAAAGACACCGCGACCGCGACGGATACGCTTAAGCCGCCAGCAGACACCGCAACGCCTCCGCCTGATGTTGCGGTTGCCAGTGGCGCCTGCACCAACGCCGCCGACTCGGCGATTTTGGCTAAGCCCGACATCGATAAAGTCATTGAAAACTGCGCTTTGAAGAGTTTTGGCAACGCCGAGGGTGCCAAGAAGTGCATCGCTGCAGACGCCGGCTTGAGCACCGGTTGCGCCGGTTGTTTTGGCACCATGCTGTCGTGCACGTTTTCCAAGTGCATCGGCAGTTGCATGGGCGGCAATACGCCAGAATGCAAAAAATGCAATGATAAAGAGTGTATCCCGGGATTTGAGAAGTGCTCTGGTGTCTCGCAAAATTGAGATGTCGCACCTGAGACTAATCCGGTACACCTAAAATGTGAGTACGCACCCATTTAACAACATACTAGAACTACAGCGCTTTTTTGCTCAAAAGCACCGAAACCGAACGACCGGTTGGGCCGCGCATTGCCAGATTTTTAATGCCGTCCGCCTTGGCAAAGTCGGCAACAAGTAAGTACGCACCCATTTAACAACATCGTAAAACTAGGGCAGTTTCTTGCTCAAAAGCGCCGAAACCGAGCGACCCGTGAGGCAGCGCACAAACAGGTCATCGATGCCGTCCCCATTGGCATCCACGGCTTCGATTTGGACCGGCTCTTTGTTGACGTAGAACTGCGCGGGAAACACCAAGAACTTGCCCGTCCCGTCGCCAAGCGCCAGACTCACCCGATTGAGCGCCTTGTAAGCAAACGCAATATCGGGATGGGTGTCACCATTGAAATCGCCGACCGCCACCGCTGAAAGCTGGCCTTTTTCGACCGCGGTCACTTCCACCGTTTCGATGTTGCCGTCCGGCAAACCGCGGCCCACCCACAACCAGCCATCGACGGCCGCCACCACGTCTTGGGCGCCATCGTGGTTGACATCGGCAACGGCAAAGGCCCGCGGGGTGCCACTGACGGCGTGCAATTTAGCCGGCGACACGTAGGTGCCCTTGGCCTGCGCGGCGTAGGTGCTGAAATTTTGGCTGCCGTTGTTGAGGATATGCAAGCTGGCGCCGATCTGGAGCGCCGTGGCGGCCAAGCGGATATCGACCGGCTGTAGGGCAGCGGGCAGTCAAGTCCCCTTGTAAGTCAGCAGCTTGCTTGAGCCCGGCGGTGTAATGGTAAACTCGCCGACCTGCGGAATTGGCGCGAATCCCGCGCCTGTATTGCGAAATACCCGCGCCCGCGGCGGCAAGAAGTCCTTTTGGCTGCCGTCGCCCACTTGACTCAGCAACGTGACCAGATCGGGCTTGCCGTCGCTGTCCACATCGCCAACGGCCAAGGCCAGCGGTGCCAGACCGGCTGCAAAAGTGAACCACGGCGGTGGCGGCTTGCCGACCGCAGCTGCAGTAGCAGGAAAACCCAAGCCTTTTGTCGGGTGGTTGCGAAAAATCGCAGCCGTAGTGCGCGAGTACGGGGCGCCTTGGTTCGGGCCTTTGGGCTCGATCGCCGATTCGAGCGCGCAAGCGGGCGCATAGGCCATGCCAAAATGCGAGTCTACTTCATGGGTTTCATTAAAACCGCACGCTGGATCGCCCGCGCCAACAGTCAGCGCATAGTTGCCTTCCAAAATCACAGCTAAATCGGGGCGGCCATCGCCGTCGGCATCGGTGGGCAGCATGGCCTTGATGGCTTTGACGCTGCCGCCGCAAGCAGTGGTGGCGGTGCTGACGCCGTCGGCGTGCGGGCTGTATTCGGTGTAGGCGGGTAACTTGTGGCTGCCAAAACCGGCGTCGCGGTACAGCAACAACGGTGAGGCGAAGTCCGGGATCGGCGAGTCTTCGGTGCCGCCGCATTTTTGGACCATGCTGTAGGTTACGCTGCCGGCGACAATCAAGTCCGGCTTGCCGTCCTGCTCAAAATCGGCGACGGCGAGCGCGGTCGGCACCGTGCCAGTCTGGGCCTTGTCGCGAATACACAGCGGAAAATCGAGCGTCGCGCTCAACCCGGTGCCGTTGCTCATCATCATGTCGGCGCCGGCCGTCCCGCCATTGGCCACGAACATGTCGGACACGCCATCGCCGTTGAAGTCACCACTGACGACAAAGCTTGGAGTTCCCGCGGTTACGTAACCAGCGCGGCACGCCAACGTCAAGTCCAGTACCCCGCCTTGGGCCAACAACTCCAAATCGATCATCTGCACCGAACAGGCGTCCGAACTGACCACCGCTTGCGCTCCGCCGCCACCGCCAGCAGTAGCCAGCATGACGTCCAGCGAAATCGGCGGATTGGCCAGTGCTACGCGGCCGATGACGCTGAAATTGCCCTTGCCGTCATTTTTGAGGTAAAACAACGAGGAGGTCGTTTGGCCTGCCACCAACAAGTCGGCGCCCTGCGAGTTCTTGGTTTTGACCGCAATCGCATCGATGGGCTTGGTCTCGCCCGCAATCAACGTGTCTTTGCACGTCGCAAAACCTTGGGCTCCGTTATTGAGACACACGGTCACCACCGAGGGCCCCGAGCGCCCAAAAATCAGGTCCGCGTGGCCATCGCCGGTCACGTCGCCAGCGCGCATGTGCACGATGTCAGCGACCCCGGCGAGCTTTTTCACGCTCGACAGCAAGGGCTGACCGTTGCCCGATTTGGCGCTGCCGCCGCTCCACTGCAAGTCCGTCGGTGCCTGCAAGGTGCCCACCAACAGCGTGGGCGCCTCCTTGTTGGTCGCTGCTGCCACTACCGTCAGCTTGCCGTCCATGGACGGCAGCACCAGTGTGTGGCCGATCTCCGTCTCCAACGGCAGCTTGTGAACCAGCGCCAGTTTGCGCCCCACCGCGACGAACAGGGCCAGTGACGACTTGTTACTCACGGTGAGCCGCGCCAGCGCCAGCCGACCTGAATGGGTGGTAGCAGGCTCAAAACCGGTCACTGGTACCGTTTGGGTGTCCAGCGCCCGCACCGAGCTCGCGGGCTCGCCGGCATAGACCGGTGTTTCGATGAGCATTCCCTTGCCGGTGCCATAGCAAATGGTGATGCCAGTGGAGGTCGCCACCAAAATGTCAGTATTGCCATCGCCATCCATGTCGGCCGCGTGGCCGTCGGTCATGGCCGCAGTCAAGTTGGAGTTGGCGGGATTGGCCGGCGCCGGCGGGGTGCCCTCGCCATCAGCTCCGGCAAAAGGAGTTTCGGCTTGCAAGAAGGCGGGTGGCGCCAGAATCGTTAAGGAAACAGCGGCATTGCCTACGTTGCCAGCCTTATCTGTGGCCTGCAGGACCAGCTCAGCCGCGCCGCCGACTTGCTGAGGCAGCTTGAGCATGGTCGCCCAGTTGCTCTCGGCCTTGACGCTCCCTAGCACTTTGGTGCCCATTTTGCCGGTAACGGAGGCCAAGTGCAGGTCCGTTGACGTCACTTCAATGGCGACCCAACCCGTGAACAAGCCGGGCAGCGGAGATTTGATTTTGACTACCGGCGCGGTGTGGTCGATGACAATCGGGCGGGTGGCGTTGACCTGACTGGTGCCCGCTTTAGCCGCAATTTCGCAAGTATGAGGGCCTTCGCTGAGCGCAGCGGCGGCAAACTGGGCTACCGCCGATCCATCGGCCTCAATCACCGCTGGCTGAGTGCCAAGGTCCTTGCCGTCCACGCTTAGGCTAATTGTTAGCGATTTTTCCATTGGGCAGCGGTTTGGCAACCTTGACCCGCAGATGATCGCCGACAATTTGGCCGGCGGCCGGTTCGGCGCTGGCCAATTGGCCAGCGCTGGCATTGGGTTCGCCTGTTTCCGCCGGAGCTGGTTTCTGCTCGGTGACTAGTCCACAGGCAGCCAGGACTGCAAAGACCCACACGCTCACTGTCAGCATGAACAAGTTGCGACTGCGCATGGCACGTCTCCCGAGGCGCCGGCAGCGCCGTGGTTCAGTTCGCATCATTGGGCCGGTGAGTCCTCGGCGTCAAACCTAATGCGGTCGCAGTGCAGGATTTTCGCTAATTACGCCAAACAGAGGCGCTACGACCTGGGTCGACCGCTGGCGCAGCGCAAACACTTAGGAACTGCGACAGAACAAGTTGTTCTGTCACAGGGTTCCATTTGCTTGCTAGGTGGGTCGCTAAGCTCGCGTCCTGAAAGAACGACTCGCCGCTCCAGTGTTGCGCGAGTCGATCGAGTTATTCAAGGACAGATCCTTAGAGGGTGTTTATCTTCAAACGCCTGCTGCGCGTAACCCGTCGATGAGTTCGCTGGACTCATCGACCCCGCCATGCTTTGTTGTCAGCCCTCTTCCTCCTTGCGACGCACTACAAGTGCGCCTCAGTCGTCAGAGTGCCTCCGCCTCGC
>SHZD01000091.1 GCA_009692465.1 Myxococcales bacterium | reverse complement strand
ATTGCGATCCGATAGGCTCCTAGCCAGTCAACTATTCTCAACTGTCCAAGAACTGCCCGGAGTGAATCCGTGCAGTTTCGGATAGTTGCCGCCGTCTGGCCAGACGGCGCTAGGAGCGAGTCGGAATACTCCGACACGCTCCTAGGTGCGGGCAGGCGTTGGACGGTTGCAGACGGGCCGTGACGACCTGAGCGTCGCCTCGAGAATGCCATGCACAACAAGATTCTTGGCACCACGTGGGCCGCCTTTCGGGCACATATCGTCCTCCTTTTGCTAGCGGCGAGGCCCGCATGCGGCGATGCTGCGGGGATCGGCGATGGGCAGCAGGACGGCGCAGCGCAGCCAGCAACTGACGCCGCGGTCGACACGGGGGCATTCGATGCGGAAGTTCCGCCCGGCCCCGACGCCGACGTCGCGCGACCCGCAGACGCGGCCGAAGTCGTGGCTGCCGCCAGCGACGCCGCCGGCGACAACTCGAGCATCGTCGAGGTGGCTGCCGCCGAGACCGCGATGTCGCCTGCAGACATTGGCGGCGATGGCGCAGCGCCTGAAGTCGTGGCCGGCGAAACCGCGGTCGGGGCCTGCCAAAGCGACAAGGATTGCCCCCACCCGGCGACATCTGCACCGTCAGTGTGTGCACTGCCGGTGGCGTTTGCAAGGTGTTTCCTGCCGCCAACGGCACGCCCTGCAGCGATGGCAACGCCTGCACCGGCGGCGACCACTGCGGCGGCGGCGACTGCCAACCGGGCAACCCCAAGGACTGCAACGACGGCCAACCGTGCACCGGCGATGGTTGCGATGGGCTATCCGGTGCCTGCGCCCACACCCCGACCAGCGGCGCGGCATGTGACGACGGCCAGTCGTGCACTCTGCAAGACGCTTGCCAAAGCGGTACCTGCGTCGGCGCGGTAAACATCTGTCCATGTATCCAGTCCAGCGACTGCGGCAAGAGCGAGGATGGCAACGCATGCAATGGCGTGCTGTACTGCGACAAATCTGTGTTTCCCAATAGTTGCAAGGTCAACACTGCGACTATCGTCAGTTGCCCCGAGCTTGGCCTCGGCGCCTGCGTGACCAACACCTGCGCTCCCGCCACCGGCGTTTGCCAAAAGCAAGCGGTGCTTGACGGCCTGCCGTGCGACGACGGCAAGGCGTGCACCCAAGGTGACAGTTGCAAGCTTGGCGTGTGCAGTGGCGGCAAAGACATTTGCAGTTGCAAGACCGACGCGGATTGCCTCAGTGAAGATGACGGCGACTCCTGCAACGGCATAATGTTTTGCAACAAGTCCAGCGGCAAGTGCCAGTTCAATCCGGCCACGGTCGTCAATTGCCCGACCGTGGAGGACACGTTGTGCCGCAAGAACTTGTGCCAACCCAAGAGCGGCGACTGCGCACTCACTGAAGTCAACGAGGGCAAGCCGTGCCTCGACGGCAACCTGTGCACCGTGGGCGAGGTGTGCGAAAAGGGCCAGTGAAAGGGCGGCACCGACGTGTGCAAATGCAAGGCCGACGGCGACTGCCTCAACCAAGACGACGGCGACCAATGCAATGGCCTGATGTTTTGCAACAAGCAAAACGGCAAGTGCGAGCTCAATCCGGCGTCGGTCGTCAGTTGCCAGACCGTGGGTGATACCAGTTGCAAGCAGACGCTGTGCCAGCCCAAGAGCGGTCAATGCGTGGCCAGCGCCGTCAACGAGGGCAAGGGGTGCGACGACGGCAGCGACGGGGGCGGCGGGTCCGGCCCAGACGCAAGCAACATGGACGGTGCTGGTTTGGACGGTGCTGGTTTGGACGGTGCTGGTTTGGACGGTGCTGGTTTGGACGGTGCTGGTTTGGACGGTGCTGGTTTGGACGGTGCTGGTTTGGACGGTGCTGGTTTGGACGGTGCTGGCACGGACGGCTCTGGCGGCGATGGATCTGGGGCCAGTGTGGGCGCTCCGCCGCCCTCGGTGTGGATTCGTCGCCAAGGCGGGGGGCCGGCACCGACGAGGCCAAAGCAGTCACTGCAGATGGTGCAGGCAACGTCTACGCCACCGGCGCCTTCACCGGCACCGTCAACTTCGGCGGAGAATCAAATTTGGTGTCGGTCGGCCAAGAAGACATCTTTGTGGTCAAATACGCAGCCGATGGCAAACATTTGTGGTCGCTGGGGTTCGGCACCACCGGCACCGACATGGGGTTGGCCATCGCGGTGGATGCGGCCGGTGACATCGTGTTTGGCGGCCAGCACGCCGGCAACTTGAACTTGGGTGCCGGCAGCGTCTGCAAAAACTCGTCGTGCAGCCTCGTCGCCGGGTTTGTCGGCAAATTGTCTGGAGTAATGGCCAAGTTGCTGTGGTCGACACCGTTCGGCCTCTACAAAGACTCGCGCGCTCGCGGCTTGGCGGTCGACGGCGCAGGCAACGTCTTGGCCTGCGGGCACATCGACTCCGGCAATCCGTATGTGGACGGCCAGCACCAGTTGCTGTCACCCGGCAGCGGTCACGAGGCGGTAGTCGTGCGCTACACGGGCGGCGGCGGATTTGTGGGGGGGGGCGGCGTTTGGCCGGACCGGCGAAGATGGCTGCAGCGCCGTCCAAGCCTTGGGCAACAAGACCATCCTCACCGGTTGGTTCACCGGATCGACCAACTTGGGCGGTGGGGCCCAAACCGGTGGCGGCGGCAGCGATACTTTCGTCATCAAACTCGATGAACAAGGCAAATACATGTGGTCGGGCATCGCTGGCGGCAGCGGCAAGGACGAACCGTATGCGCTGGTGGTCGACACCAACGGCGAACCGGTAGTGGCGGGTCGGTTCGACATCAAGACGGCCTTTGCCGGCGGTACTTTGAGTGCCAAGGGTGGCGAAGACGCCTTCGTGACGCGCTTCTCCGACGTCGGCATCCACAAGTGGACGGTCGGTTTTGGCGGAACAGCTGACGATGCCGTGTACTCGATGGTGCGCTTTGCCAACGGCGATCTGGGCATTGCCGGGATGCTGCAAAACACCGCCGATGGGTTTGCCCCGGCTCCGTTGACCAGCGCCGGTCTGGCCGACATTGTGCTGGCCCGCTTGGACCCCAAAGGCAAGTCACTGTGGGGCAAGCGCTTTGGCGGCGCCGCCTGAGATGTGGGCAATGGGCTCGCGGTGACCCCGACTGGCGCCTTGGTGCTGGTCGGCAGTTTTCAAGGCAACGTAGACTTGGGCGACGGCGGCGCCCCTGGCTTGGGCGGCAGTGATGCGTTTTTTGTGCAATTCAAGCCGTGAACTGAGAACAACCAGCCGCGGCTCCTAAGGAACTGTCCCAGAATAGGTCATTCTGAGACGGGTTCCGTTTGCTTGGTTTGTGGGTCGCTAAGCTCGCGGCCTCAAAGGCCGACTCGCCGCTCCAGTGTTGCGGGAGTCGATCGAGCCACCCAAGGACACATCCTAAACTGAGGCGCAGCACACGGACGACAGCGGTGTGGAACTATCTGGATTCTGGTGGCAATCCCGGGGCAAATTGGGCCCAACTCGGATTTGTCGACAGCGGTGGAAAGCAGCGGTCGGCCCAGCTGGGCGACGGCGGCGGGGGTCATTTACGGTAGCAATGCGGCGCAAAAGTTTGTCACGACGTGGTTTCGCTCCAAGTTCAAAGTCGGCGATCCGAGCAAGCTGCAGCGGATTACGTTGCGGTTGCGCCGCGATGACGGCCGTATCGTGCGCATCAACGGGGTAGAGGCGCAACGCTTGAACTTGCCGGTCGGTGCGGTAGGCGCCGCTACCTTGGCCGGCATCGCGCTGGCTGCCGCGATCCCCCGCTTTGGGCGCATCTGTGCGTCGCGGCGTCGCCTTTCTCCTTGCTCCTTGTCGAACGACAGCGAGCGACAGGGCACTGGCATCCCAAATCGGGGGCCGCGGAGAATTTCGATGGGGAATCCTGAGCTGGCGGCATGGAGAACGACTGGGTCACCACCTACGTTAATCCGGCGCTGGTGTCGGCGGGCGACAATGTGCTGAGCGTGGGAATGCATCATGCGGCGCTCAATTCGCCGGACCTGATTTTTGAGGCGGCGTTGACGGCGAGGCCGCAAGGCGTCAGTGTTCCCTGAGGTCTGCGCGGGGCCTCGATTGTGGTCGCAGGTTTGCATCGCCCAAGGCAAGTCAGCGCAGAGGAGAGGCCCGTTCGCGTGGTTCGAGCCCAGCCAGCTTGAAAATTGGCGGAATTGAAGTGCTGCAGCATCAATTTTCAGGAATACATGTATTATTTTAGCCGCCCCCACCTGAACCAACTAGGCAGCCTCGTCATGCGCCTCGGCACAGGCCAAGCCGCCAAGCTGATTTTGGCCGCGTTCGTGTGCGCTGTGGCAACCGCTTGCACGGCTAAAACGGCAGCCCGCCGAGCCTTTTACGCCGCCTGCGCGGACGACACCGACTGTGCCTCTGGCCTGTGCTACGTCGGCGCCTGCAGCAAGCCGTGCAAGGGCGCCAGCGAGTGCGGGGCCGGCATTTGCATCGAAAGCAAGTGCAAGCCGATTGAACGAGTGGCCTGCAAAGACGACCTCAGTTGCCAGATGGAGGCACCCGACAACGGCTGTCGTGTCACCACCTGTAAGGCCGGTGCCTGCGTCAGCGTGTCCGTCTTGGCCGCGACGTGGTGTGCCGCGGCCTGCGAAGTGAGCAGCGCCCAGCCTGGGACCTGCGCGCTTGGGCATTGCACGGCGACCCTGGGCGCCGCGGCCGTCGCGTGTGCAGACAACAACGCTTGCACCGAGGACGGGTGTTCGGTTGCCAAGGGCTGCACGCACTCCCCGTTGGATGCTGCGGCCTGCGACGATGGCGACGCCTGCACGGATGGCGACACTTGCGCAGCTGGCACCTGCAAGGCCGGGATCGCCAAGACTTGTGCCGACGACGGCAATCCGTGCACCACCCCAACTTGCTTGCCCGCCAGCGGCTGCGGATCGACTGCCAACGCTGCCCCTTGCGACGATGGCAACCTGTGTACCAGTCAAGACGCTTGCGCGGCCGGCGCCTGCCAGGGTGTAGCCAATAGCCTGCTGTGCGACGACGGCGACGCCTGTTCGGTGGGCGACTTGTGCGCGCAAGGCGGGTGCAAGGCTGGGCCGCTGCCGATTTGTTCCGACCCCAACCCGTGCACGCTCGACCTATGCCAGCCCAAGGTCGGCTGCGTACACCCAGTGCAAACCGGCGCCCCCTGCGACGACGGCAGCAAGTGCACGCTGGGCGACACCTGTGACGCTGCGGGGGTGTGCGGCGGGGTCCAACAGCTGTGCGGCACCAACAACCCGTGTGCCACCGGATCCTGTGACCCGACGACGGGCTGCCAAGTCGTATTGGCCACCGGTGCCACCTGCGACGACGCCAACCCCTGTACGGCGGCTGATGCCTGCCAAGCCGGCGGCTGCGTGGGGGTCGCCAAAGAATGCGACGGCGGCGTGTGCACACTGGCGTCTTGCAACGCGGTTTCGGGCGCATGCGATTCGACACCGGCAACCGGCAAGCCGTGCGACGACGCCACAGCCTGTACCCAGGGCGACGCTTGCGGTCCAACTGGTTTTTGCAGTGGCATCGTCATCGCCTGCGCCGACAACAATCAGTGCAATACAGCGAGTTGCGATGCAAAAATCGGCTGCGTAATCGCGGCCGAAAGCGGCAAGAGCTGCGCCGACGGCAACCCGTGCACAGGTGCTGACTTGTGCCAACAAGGCGTTTGTGCGGGCGTGGCCACCGTTTGCGACGACGACAACCCGTGCACCAGCGACAAATGCGATGCCAAGCTCGGGGACTGTATCCAGTTGCCTCTACCGCCCACCACGGCATGCGACGACGGCAATGCCTGTACGGTGAGCGACATTTGCGACGGCGGCACTTGCATCGGCGGGCTCAAAGCGTGCAGCGACGGCAATCCGTGCACAAGCGACGGCTGCAGCAACGGCGCCTGCCAATTCAGCGGAGTCGGCGACGGACTGGGGTGCGACGACGGCGACCCGTGCACGGTGGGAGAAATCTGCAATCAAGGCAAGTGCTCCCAAGGCAAAGCCAAATGCGACGACGGCAACACCTGCACGTTGAACGCCTGCGCTGGCGACGGATCCTGCACCGGCAGCCCCGACCCGCAACCGGCAGCTTGCGGCGCTCTTGGCAACTGCACCGGAAGTGGCACCTGTGCGGGCGCGGTGTGCAAGTTGACAGGGGTGTGTGACGATGGCAATGCATGCACCTCAGATTCCTGCGACAAAACTAAGGGATGCGCGCATAGTGCCCAAGCGGGCGTTTGCAGCGATGGCGTTGCCTGCACCAGTGGAGACAGTTGTAGCGACGGCGCGTGCAAGGGCGTCGTCGGCCCGTGCACGGACGACAATCCGTGTACCAAGGACAACTGCGACCCTGCGCTGGGCTGCGTGGGCACGCCAACGCCCGCAGTGGCCTGTAACGACGGCAACGCCTGCAGCAGCCCGGACACCTGCAGCGCCAAAGGCCAATGCAAGGGCAAGGCGACGATGTGGACCAGCCAATTCGGGCTTGGCGGGCAGAGTGAAGGCCGCGGCGTAGCCGTACTGGGTACGGTAGCGGTGACGGCCATCAGTCACTCGGTCGCTGGCAAGGATTTCAAGATCAGAATGTTAGGCAACGACATCGACGGTCCGGTACTGTGGGACAAGTTGATGGACAGTCCAGGCGACGATGTCGCCCATGGGGTGGCGGCGGTGGGCAACCTAGCGGTGGTGGTCGGCGCGTCTAGCAAACAGGCCGGCGCCGCCTCTGACGGTGCTGTGACGGCTTTTGATGCCGACGGCAACAAAGTGTGGCAGTTGACCGTTGGCCTTGCCGAATCGGAAGTGTTTCAAGGGGTAGCTGCCGCCAGCGACACCCATGCGGTGGCGGTTGGCTATCGCGACACGATCGGAGTCCGCGAGCCATACCTGGTTACCGTCGACTTGGAGGGCAAGCTAGGTTTGCAAATGACCTACACCATCGGCGTTAAGGCGACGGCTCGGGCGGTGGTTGGGGTAGGCGACGGCTACCTGCTGGTCGGTGAAGCAGCGCAAGTCGACGGCACCACCCGCGGCTTTGGTTTGCGGGTCGGTACCACTGGCGCGCCGGTGTGGGAGAAATCCTACGGGGCGCAATTGGTCAACTCGGACCTAACGGCCGTCGCTGCCAATGCCAACGGCTTCGTGTTTGCGGGCACCACCGCGACGGTAGTCAGCAAACCACAGATGTGGTGGGTCCAGGTCGACAGCGCAGGCAAGGTCACGTCGCAGTTTCAATACGCGCAGAGCGTCAATGCGAAGACGGAGGGGATGGTTGTCACTCAGGGCGGTTACATGGTGGTGGGCTTTGCCAAGATCAGTGCAGCCCACGGCGAAGACTTATTCGGCTTGCGCGTCGACGCCTTCGGCAACTACCTATACCACCGCACCGAATTGCTTTCCGGCAACCAACGCGTATACGCGGCGGCGGCGCTGCCCGACGGCGGCGCGATGGTCGCCGGTTTGGCCGCAGGCGCCATCGGCGAGACCGGCGCCTTCGTCGCCCGCGCCAACCCTTGGGGGATCTTCTTTTGTGGCAGCGCGGGCCAATGCGAGACCAAGCTGCTAAAGGACTGCGACGATGGCAATCCGTGCACTGCCAAAAACTGCGTGAATAATTTGGGTTGTACCACTGCGGTGCTAAGCGACGGCGCCAAGTGTGCCGACGGGTTGTGCGCAATTGGCGTGTGCAAGTAGCGCCGAAAGCGGGGAATCGCAGGCCAAAACACTCCATGCAAGCTACTCTGGCGTAGTGTACACTTCGGCCCCCGCGCCGACCGCGCAGCAAGGAAACTATGAAAATCAAGATCTTATCGTTCGCCACTTTGATCGCGACCACCGCCGCCCTGCCCGCCTGCGAGTCGACTGCGCCCGCCGGCAAAACCGCCTCGACCGCGGCGGATGCCGGTGCTGGCACCAGCGGCGATACCGGCACTAGCGCTGATACCAGCACCAGCGCCGACACCGGCCCAGTCGGCGACGGCAACGTCGGCAACGCGCAGTTTGTGGCCCGGGGCAGCGTTGCGCAGGTGTTTGTCACCCACGCCCAACCCGCGCAGGCCCTCGAATTGCGCGACAGTGCCGACAAAGCCGTGGCCCAAGGCACCGCCGACAAGTGGGGCAGTCACATCTTTCGCAAAGTGGCGCCGGGCAAAGGCTATCGCGTGCACGACAGCAAACAACCGACGCTCAAGTCTGCTGCGGTCGATGTCCTAGACGCCGCCAGCAGCTTGCCGCCGCAGTCGTTTTACACTGACCAAAAAGTCGGCAATGGCGTTGGTTACCTCAAGATGCGCGACGGCACCACTTTGGCCTATTTTGCCACCCTGCCCGGGCCTGCCGACAAGGGTCCCTATCCAACGATTGTGAATTATTCGGGCTACGATCCGGCAAAACCGGGCAAGTCGTTGGTCGCCAAAGAACAGCAGGGTCTGTGCGAATCCGTCCCCGCTTTGTGCGCCGCGCCGGGCGATCCGAGTGCTTTGGTGATGGCACTGGGTGGCTACGCAACGGTCAGCGTCAATATGCGCGGCACCGGTTGCTCGGGCGGTGCCTATGATTACTTTGAAGAACTACAACTACTCGACGGCTACGACGTGATTGAAGCAGTGGCGGCCCAACCGTGGGTCGCGTTCCACAAAGTCGGCATGACGGGCCTGTCGTATCCGGGAATTACACAATTGTTTGTGGCCAAGGCGGCGCCGCCGAGCTTGGGGGCGATTGCCCCGGTGTCGGTGATTGGCAATACCGCGACCACGCTCGTTCCGGGTGGCATCCTCAATAAAGGCTTTGCATTGCAATGGATTAGCCACGTGTTTGCCAAAGCCGCCCCTTACGGCCAAGGCTGGGAAAAAACCCAAGTCGACGGCGGCGACACCATTTGCAAGGAAAATCAACTGTTGCACGACCAGCGGGTCAACAATGTCGATCAGGCCAAAGACCCAGCGTATTACACCCCAGAAACCATAAATCCGCTCAATCCCTCGGGTTTTGCCAAAGATATTACGGTGCCAGTGTTTTTGGCCTGCGCGTTTCAAGATGAGCAGACCGGGCCGTTTTTCACCACGTTGTTGGACCAGTTCACCAAGTCACCGGCCCGGCGGTTTATGGTCTACAACGGGCTGCACTCCGACGGTTTTGCCCCGCAGATTTTGGCGGAATCCAAGGCGTTTTTTGACCTGTTCATTGCCAAGGAAGTGCCGTCGATTCCGTCGTTTTGGGCGTTGGTCGTGCCGCAGTTCACCCAAAAGCTGTACGGAGTTTCCGTGCCACTGCCTGAGGACCGCTGGACCAAGTACAAGTCGCACGCTGAGGCGCTGGCGGCGTGGAAGAAGGAACCGGAGCTGCAGGTGTGGCTCGATAACGGTGGAACTGAGCTAGCGGGCACTCCCGTTGCCCGCCACAAGCTGGAACTGAGTCAATGGCCACCCAAAGAAACCCAAGTCCAGCGATGGTATTTTGGGCAAGACGGCGTACTTTTGCCGCAAGCGCCGACGCAGGCCACTGGCGGTTCGACCTTCAAGCTCGACCCCAAGGCTGGCGAGCGCGGCATTGAGGCCAAGGATCTGTGGAGTGCCAAGCCGAATTACGTGTGGAAAAAGCCGACCGCGGGCTTTGAGGTGGCGTTTGAGACCCCGGCGCTGGCGCAGGATCAGCTGATGGTGGGTACCGGCAGCGTCGATTTGTGGGTGCGCACGAGCGCGGCCGATGTCACCGACGCCGATCTGGAGGTCAATCTGAGCGAAGTGCGCGCTGACGGCAACGAGCAGTACATTCAAAGTGGTTGGCTGCGCGCAAGTTTTCGCAAATTGGCGCCGTGGGCGACCGAATTGTGGCCGGAGCCCAACATGCTGGTCAAGGATAACGCGCCAATCTTGGCCAACCAGTGGCAGCAAGTGCGGGTGGCGATTGCTGGTTTTGGCCACGTCTTTCGCAAGGGCAGTAAGATACGGCTGGCGGTGGATACGCCGGGGGACAGCCGCGTCGATTGGCGGTTTGACTTGCTGACGTGGGGGCATCCGGTGACGTACGATATCGGGCATTCCGTGGCCCAGCCGTCGAGCGTGGCACTGCCGCTGTTGGTCGGGGTGACCCTGCCCAAGTCCATGGAAACACTGCCAACGTGTACGTTGCGCGGGCAACCGTGTCGGCCGCATACCGTGGTGCCTAATGTAGCGGTGGATAAGTAGCGGATTTGCCGCGATCCCCCGCTTTGGGCGCATCTCGGCGTCACTGCGTCACTTTTCTGTCAGGGACGTACGAGAGTACGCCCCTGACAGAAAAGCTCCTTGCTCCTTGATCTGCATCCCAAATCGGGGGCCGCGGGGAATTTCGGTGGTGAAATTGGGGTAGCCGGTTGGTGCCAAGTAGACGGTCAAGGCTAGCACAGGTCGCCCATTGAACCTCAGGCGCGCCGCGCAAGCTCTGCCGCGGCCAGCTCGCCTAACCGCCGCAAGTCCAGCGCCGGCAACGGCTTTTCAATGACGTCCGGCAGGTGGTAGCCCTTGGAGTCGTCGAGTTCGACCTCGTACTGGCGCGCGCCTGGCAGCGTGGCCGCATTCGCCAGCGCGTCGCCGTCTAGTTCTGGTGCGCGCGCGGCGACGATGGCGGCGCACAAATCGACCAGTCCCTGAGCATTGCGGCTACTGCCAGCTACCCGTACGAGGTCGCCGAAGCGCAGGACGGCGATGCGATCCGCCACCAACAGCGCCCGGCCAGCCTCGTCGAGCGTGCCGATACGCAGGACGTGCCAGTTGGGCCAGAAGTCGGGTGGGTTATCGAAGCCCGTCAAGCCTGCGACCCCGGCCAGGTAGCGCGGGGTGATTTTTTCCTGGCGGGCCAGTTCCTGTAGGGTCCAGAGGTAGATGTTGGAGTCGGGGTCGGTCGCCAAACGGCCGAGTTGGTCTGCGGCCTCCGGTTGGTCGGCGGCCAATTGGCCCCGGGGCTGCAGTGGGTCGGCATTGTTGGGCATCGGCTGGTCGGCCTCGGGTCTGTGTGCGCGCACAGCGCATTGTGGCACATTGTGGGATGATTGTGAAAGTAGGCACCCATTCGGCGATCCCCCGCTTTGGGCGCATCTCGGCGTCACTGCGTCACTTTTCTGTCAGGGATGTACTAGGAGCGTGTCGGAGTATTCCGACTCGCTCCTAGCGCCGTCTGGCTAGACGGCGGCAACTATCTGAAACTGCACGAATTTGATTGGGCCAGTTCTCCGTGCAGTTCTCGGACAGTTGAGAATATCTGAATGGCTAGGAGACTGTCGGATCGTAATAGATTCATTGTGTATAACCGGATAGACATTCAAAATGCGTTTGATTTCCGACAGGCTCCTAGAGTACGCCCCTGACAGAAAAGCTCCTTGCTCCTTGTCGAGCGACAGCGAGCGACAGCGAGCGACAGCGAGCGACAGCGAGCGACAGCGAGCGACAGCGAGCGACAGCGAGCGACAGGGCACTGGCATCCCAAATCGGGGGCCGCTTAGAAATTCGATGGGGAATCCTGCTCGCCATGGGCAAGGGCAACAAAGGCCTGAATTGCGGTGACCGTGGCCCGCCATGGCACAAATTCACCATGTCGGGCATAGTTGGCACCCCAGACGCGGCTCGCCGTTTCGCGGTTTGGCGCCGATTTCGTTGTCCGCCCACCTGCACCATTACCGAAATTGTACCACGGAAAACTCATGAATTACTTCCGATTTCTAGTCGTCCTCGCCGTGCTGAGTGGATGTGGCAGTGACCCGACACCTGCAGCAGCCGGTCAAGCCGATGCCGCCACGGCCCTCACCGATGCTTCGGGCAGTGACACCGCGGCTAACGCCACGGCCGATTCAAAACCCAATGATACCGCAGCGTCGGCAAAAGACGCCACAAGCGACGGCGCTACAACGGACGCCAAAGTCACTGAAACAAAGGGCAAAACCTTGCCAACTTGCGCGCAAGCCGTGAGCGGCTGGGTGGTCACCGGCAAATGCAGCAACGGCGGCTCGTCGATCCCGTACGCGTGTATGAAGGCCAAAGGCTGCGAACTCACATGGGAAACCGACTATCGCAACTGGTCAGGCCCCATGGCCGACGGCGCCTACCACCTCAAGAATGCCACCGGCACTGAAAAAATCGACGGCGCCTTCGACAGCAAAGATAGCGGCACCTACACCTACGAGGGCGGCTCGCTGACCTGCACCGCCAGCATTGAGCGCTTCGTCTCCAGCGTAACCGACCAGACTTGCTGCGATCCGGTCGGCCAAGACTGCGCCGACAAAGCCACCGCCTGCGTGCCGATCGGCGAAACTGTAGACAATCAGGAAATCGTCACCACCGGCTGCTTGGCGATGGCCGACGCACCGACATCGACCGAGGGCGCGGTGTGCAAATTGGCCCCAGCGCTGCCGTGCGCGGCCGGCCTGTTGTGCGCTCGCCCGTTTGGCGTGACCACAGGCGCCGACGGCACGTGCAAGAAACTGTGCTCGACCGCCACTCACTGCGCCGCCAGCCAGTCGTGCGTTATTGTGGGCGGGGCGCCCAAAACCGGCGTATGCAGCCACACTTGTGCTCCGTTTGTCGATGCAGCGAGCCCGTTGGCGTGTCCAGCCGGATTCGGTTGTCTCCCAGCCGGAGTGGCCAACGCCAAAAGCGAACGTGAACTCGGTACGCTGTGCCTGGTGCAAGGTTCGGGCAAGCTGGGTGACGCGTGCACCAGTTCGTCGACTTGCGCGCCGAGTTCGACCTGTTCAGGCAACCAATGCAAGGCGTTGTGTGACAGCGGCCATCCGTGCCAAACCGGCGTGTGCACCGATTTTGGCCTGCCGTTGGGTCCCACCGCGCCGGCAGGTTTCGGCTACTGCAAGTGACCGAATTTTTAGGGCCTAACAACGAGTGAGCGCTTCACCGCGTTGCCTATTCTGGATTGCCCATCGCGAAATTCACCACCGAAATTCCCCGCGGCCCCCGATTTTGGATGCCAGTGCCCTGTCGCTCGCTGTCGCTCGCTGTCGCTCGACAAGGAGCAAAGAGCTTTTCTGTCAGGGGCGTATTCTCGTACCTCCCTGACAGAAAAGTGACGCAGTGACGCCGACATGCGCCCAAAGCGGGGGATCGCGGCCATTGACCCAACTGGAGCCCCACATGCCACCTGCCCCGGCCAGCCCGTCCACCGATTGGCGTGAAGAAATTGCGGCCGACGAAGCCGAAAGGTTTGAGGCCTTCGCTAACGAAATCGCGGAACTGCAAAAGAAACGCGCCCGCGACCGCCCACCAGCGCGGGCCTTGCACGCCAAAGGTCAACTCGGTTTGCGCGCAGAGTTTACCGTCCTCGACTCGCTGCCCGACCACGCCAAAGTGGGCATCTTTGCCCATCCCCAGACCTTGCCGGCCTATGTGCGCGTATCCAATGGCGCCGGTCGCCGCCACAACGATGCCAAACCTGATTTGCGCGGTTTTGCCTTTAAGCTGGTCGGCGTCGGCGGCAAAAAGCTAATCCCCGGCCTGCAAGATGCTGTTACCCAAGATTTTTTGATGATTCGCCAACCGGCGCTTTCCTTTCGCAGCGTCGACGAGTTCATGCTTGTGTTGCGTCACGCCGATAATCCGCTCAAGTTGCTAGCGAAAATGGTCGGAGAGCTCGGCCTGAAACGCACAACTCAACTGCTGCCGCAATTGGCTAAATCCGTGGGCGCTCCGCTGTATTCGGTAGCAGAGAGCGACTATTACACCGCGGCGCCGATTCGCTGGGGCGCCTACGCTGCGAAGTGCCACCTGCGGCCGCATGCACCGCTGACGACGGCCTTGGCTAAGGACAATCCCGACTCCGTGGCGGCCGATCTGGGCCGGCGCTTGAGCCAAGGTGCGGTGAGTTTTGACTTTACCGCCCAGTTTTACATCGATGCCAAGCACACCCCAATTGAGGATCCCACTGTCGTTTGGCCCCAGTCCCTGAGCCCGCGGATCACGGTGGGCCGCCTGACCCTGTGCAAGTGCGACCTGAATGCGGATGACGCCCAGAAGACCACGTCGATGGTGGAGGAGCTGTCGTTTGATCCGTGGCACGCGCCCGAGGAATTTCGGCCGCTGGGCAGCGTGATGCGCGCGCGCAATGCGGCGTATCGGGCGAGTACGCAGGGGCGGCAGGCGGCAGCAGAAATGACCGTCAAATGAGCGTAAATGAGCGTAGGCACCCATTGAACAACATACTGGTCTGCAACGGGTTAATCGCCAAGAAGTGCAAAATCTCGCTGCGCACCAACTCTTGCACTCCTCGGGCAGAATCCCCAAATTCACCACCGAAATTTCCCGCGGCCCCCGATTTGGGACGCCAGGGCCCTGTCGCTCGCTGTCGCTCGACAAGGAGCAAGGAGCTTTTCTGTCAGGGGCGTACTCTCGTACGTCCCTGACAGAAAAGTGACGCAGTGACGCCGACATGCGCCCAAAGCGGGGGATCGCGGTCAACCGCCGCATTGCCGGGCCGCTCTGCGAAGCGCACACTGGCCACGCGCTAGGAGCCTGTCGGAAATCAATCGGTTGTGAAGTGTCTATCAGGTTATACACAATGAATCTATTATGATCCAACAGGCTCCTAGCCAGTCAACTATTCTCAACTGTCCGAGAACTGCCCGGAGTGAATCCGCGCAGTTTCAGACAGTTGCCGCCGTCTAGCCAGACGACGCTAAGAGCGAGTCGGAATACTCCGACTCGCTCCTAGGCGACGCGCTGACGCTGTCGACGCCCAAGGAATCACGTGTCCCAACCACCTGGCCGCCCGCTGCGAATCTTTGGCCGCGAAGAAGCAGCAACGCGCAAAATCGCCGACGCTGAGCCAAATGCCGCTCAAGGGCCCGACACCAATCCGTATTGGCTCGACGAGGAGCCGCAAGAGCATCCCAACCCCGAGCTCGGTTGCATTCGTCGCGGCATTTGCTGCCGATCCAGCCCCGGTTGGTTTGCCCCCGGCGAGGCTGAAGCTGCTGCTGAACAACTCGGCATGGCGCCCGATGCTTTTGTGCGCAAATTCTTGGTTGTCGACCAGTTGGAAGTCGATGGCGTGGCTGTTCAAGTGTTTGCGCCGGTCAAGCTGGACCGTTTTGGAGCGCGGGCCATGCCGACAGGCCGCCAAGTCGATGGATTGTATCGAGCTTTGCGCGGTGTGTGCGTGTTCTTTACCGGCGACGGCTGCCGGATTTACGCGGCGCGACCCTACGAATGTGCGCGCTACGTGTGCACCAATGCGCCCGCCGACAATCCGTCGCACGAGGACATTGCGCGGCTGTGGGTGCAGGCGGCGGCGGCTGACGACCCCTAAGCAACTGTCGCAGAATAAGTCATTGTGGGACTGGTTCCGTTTGCTTGTTTTATTGGTCGCTAAGCTTGCGTCCTGAAAGGCCGACTCGCCGCTCCTGTGTTGCCCAGATCGATCGAGTTATTTGTGGACAGTTCCTAAGGCTGCAGTGTTTCACCGGCAACCCCTGAACAAGTCACGATTTCGCCGCTACCGTCGACGGCCATGACATCGGCGCCAGCCTGCAACTTTCGGATTTGCCTCGCGCTCCGCCATCTGTAGGCTGCCGGCCCGGAGGTCCAATTTGCGCAGGCTTTGGTCATGGCAAACGGCAATGCTGCTGGCTACCGCCGTGGTATTTTTGCCGCGAGCAGTTTTCGCCACTGATGGAGTACCCCGTGATGGCGTAGCCCGTGATGGCGTAGCCCGTGATGGCGTAGCCCGTAATGACCTTGCCCGCGACGACCTCACCACTGATGACAACAGCCGCCTGACCGTTGCAGTTGGGGTGATTGAGACGCCGGAAACGGTGCCATGGCGGATTCGGTTTGGCCCCGGCGTCCAGCAGGTCGATTCCGACGATTACAATCAAGTCGCGCAGTTATGGGGCTACACCGGTTTCACTGTCGCTTGGCAAGGCCGGGCCGACGTGTTGGCGCCACTCAGTCAGCGGGTGCGGGTCGGAGCGCGCGGCGGTGTCGCGTGGAGCAACGGCGGCCAAGTCAACGAGGGCCAACTCAGCCTGTCGGTCTGGCAGCTTGGGGCGCTGGCCGAGGTTATTCTTAGCGATTTCCCCACCGGCAGCCAGCGCAACGGATCCGGAATTGCCAGTTTGGAAGTGGGCGGCGGCGTCGCCCGGACGTCGGTCAATCTGCGCGGCGAAAGTGTTGCGGGATTTGCCCCGGTGCTATGGGCGGCGGCGCGCTTCGGTTTCGTGCGCCGCTTGGGTGGCAGTTTTTGGGTGGGCGCCCAAATTTCACCATGGAGTGACACCGGCCCCAACAAACTGGCCATCAACCTGACCGGGATCGACGTCGGCTTTAGCGCCGAGGTGATGCCATGAGAATCTCGATGCTACTGGTTTCAGTACCTCTTTCGATGGTGGCCCAGGGCTGCTGCAATGGGGATCCAATCGTCACGGCCGAGTGGGTGGAGAGCTTCGAAGGCGATTGCTCGACGTGTGGGTGGACTTTTGGCGGTGATCGGCACACCGTCGGCGCTTTTCATCCCGGTGAGCATGCCATGCGTTTGCAACCTGGAGCGTCGATGGCGACCCAATTCAGCGCCGCTGGCCAGCCAGAACTGTCGCTGCTGTCCCAATGTGCGGCGGGCGGTACGATCTTGGTGGAGCACGCAACCCGCCAACCGCTGTGTGCGGCGGCTGGACCGGCAGCGGTCGGTTCCAGCGGGCTAGCCCAAGTGCGCGCGGCGACCGACTCGCTCCCAGCCGACTTTGATGTCGAACAACACTCGCTGGCTAGCAGCGTCTGGAGCCGCCAGACCATCGCGCTGACTCTCGATCCCGGCGGCGAGTCGGAATCCACACAACCCGTGCTGCTGCGCCTGAGCAATACCGGCACGGCTGCGTGCGACATCGACGCCATTCATTACACTGCAACGGCTTTCGGCTGTAGTGGTTGCGGCAGTCGCTGACGTCACTTGGGCTTGAGGAGCGCCGCAGCGACTCAGGCGACAAGGGCTGGCGTCACCAGCTCAAACCCTGCAATATGCTTGGCTAAGGAACTGTCCCAGAATCAGTCATTGTGGGACTGGTTGCGTTTGCTTGCTTTGTGGGTCGCTAAGCTCGCGGCCTCAAAGGCCGACTTGCCGCTCCAGTGTTGCGCGAGTCGATCGCGTTAGTTGAGGACACATCCTAACTGCCAGACCTCGCCCAGTTTGTCGTCGTTGGGCGTCGTCGACCGCCGCACCGCCACCCGATCCCCAGTTTTGCGCACCCACACAGCGTTGATGCCGTCGCAAACGGCAGCATGGCCAATCTGACCGCGATCCCCCGCTTTGGGCGCATCTCGGCGTCACTGCGTCACTTTTCTCCTTGATCTGCATCCCAAATCGGGGGCCGCGGGGAATTTCGGTGGTGAATTTCGAGGCTGACTGGGCGCCCATGCGCAAATTGGCAAGCCGTTGTACACTGCCAGCGCCTGCACCGCTTGCGGGCATCTGGCCGCCCATGTCTGAGCCCAAAGACAAGCCGACTGCCCCCGCCCATGCCCGGACCCGCCGCCACAGCGTCACGACCGAGGTGCCGGCGGAGTCGATCGAAATCGTGCCTGTCGACGAGAATCCACGCAAGAACGAGCACTTGCGGGTTGCGCTCGATGCGAGAGTGGAGCGTCCAGGCCGCGGCAATGGCCTGAGTGCCTACCAATTCGACCCGCAATCGCTGCCTGAACTCGATCTCGATCAGGTCGACACCAGCTGCATCGTGTTGGGTAAGCGCCTGAGTGCGCCGCTTTTGGTGGGGGCGATGACCGGCGGTACTGCGCAAGCCGGTGCGGTCAATCGAGTCTTGGCGACGGCGGCCGAATTGTGTGGCGTCGGCTTCTGTTTGGGCAGCCAGCGCGCCATGCTCGACTTGGCGGGCGACCATGTGCGCTCGTTTGCCATGCGCGAAGTGGCCCCCACAACGCTTTTGCTGGGCAATATTGGCGCGATCCAGCTACGCGACCATCTGAGCGGCAAAGATCTGGAGCGACTGGCGCTGGCCGTGGGCGCCGATGGGATGATGGTTCACCTCAATCCGCTGCAAGAGGCGATTCAGCCCGAAGGCGACCGCGATTGGCGCGGGGTCTACGATGCGCTGGGCGATGTCGCGGCCTCGTGCGGGTTGCCGGTGCTGGTCAAAGAGGTGGGCGCAGGTCTGTCTGCCACTAGCTTGAATCGTTTGAAATTGCTTGGAATCGCTGGGGTTGAAACCGCAGGCGTCGGCGGCACGTCGTGGTCGTACATTGAGGCGCTGCGCCATCGCGGCCGCACTCCACAGGCCATCGCTGGTGAAGTGCTCGCCGATTTTGGCACTTGTACTGCGGACAGCCTGCAACTGGCGCGCGTGGCCTTTGCCAATCGGGTGGTGATTGCCTCAGGCGGTCTGCGAAACGGCTTGGAAGTGGCCAAGTGCATGGCCTTGGGCGCTTCGGCCTGTGCAATGGCAGCGCCGTTCTTGCAGGCGGCAACCGTGGGTGTTGAAGCCGTAGTCACTGAAATCTTGGGCGTTATCGAAACACTGCGCATAACCATGTTCTTGGTCGGCGCCCCAGATGTCCACCAGTTGGGGCAAACGCCACTGGTGCGGACAGCCAGCTGCACTCCGCGCTAGTCGAATGACTCAAGCCCTGTCGCCCATCGGGCGTGGCCACGGCCATGCCAAGCTGATTCTGGTCGGCGAGCATTGGGTGCTCGACGGCGCCGTGGCGGTGGCCATCGCCTTGCCGTCGCTGCACACGACCGCACAGTTTACGGACCACGCTTGCGGCTGCGCAGCGGTCACCTACCACTGGCCGGCCACTTTGGCTGGTCCCGCGACGGCTTTGGCTATGCAAATGGCGAACTTGGCCTGTGAGCAAGCCGGGATTGCCCCAGCCGCGATCGCTGTAGAAAGCACCATCCCGATTCAACGGCGCATGGGCTCATCTGCGGCGTTGGCGGTGGCTTTAGTCCGGGCGGCCGCCGATTTCAGCCAGCAAACCCTTGATGATGCAACACTTTTGCAACGGGCCCGTACGCTGGAGGATTGTGTACACGGCCAATCCAGCGGTCTCGATCCGGCGGCGGCTTCTGCGGCTGGCGGTGCTGTGCTGTTTGCCAATGGGCAAATTGTCGAGCGGTTGCCGACTGTGGCCCCGAGCCTAAGCACGGCCTTTTGGGTCCTAGCTGACACCGGTGCCGGCCAGCCCGCCAAGGTGGCCATCGACCATGCGCGGTTGCGCCGTCAAGCGTTGCCGGCCGACGACTACCGGTATTGGTTTGCGGCGGTGGCAGTGGCAGCGGAGGGCACTGCACAGGCGTTGCGCAGTGGCGACGTGGCCCTGCTGGCCCACCATCTGCGCGCTGCGGCGGCGACGCTGCAACCCTTGGCGATTGTCAATGAATCGATGCAGTTGGCGATGCAAGTGTTGTCCAAGGCCGGGGCGGTGGCCGTCAAGCCCACCGGCGCCGGTTTGGGCGGCGTGATTGTGGGCCTAGCCGCAGACGCCACGGCTGCTGCAGCCATGACTGCCGCCGCCGCCGCCGCTGGCTTTGGAGTCAGCCAATTTCGGGTGGCATCGCCGGCATCATTCTCAGTTGGAGTCTATGCAAGTGTCTAATATGCAAGTGACTAATTCGTCTACAACTCTTCGCAGTGCAGCCTTTGCGCCGTCCAATATTGCCCTGACCAAGTATTGGGGCAAGCGCGATGCCCGCCTCAACTTGCCGCTGGCGCCGTCGTTATCGGTGGCCTTGGCCGAGCTGGGCTCGCTCACCATCGTCCAGCCCGCCGCCGACTTGGTTGAAGACGTCATGCTGGTCGACGACAAGCCGCTCGACGACGCTGGGATGGTCAAATTGCGGCGCGTTCTCGATATCATTCGCCAAAAAAGCGGAAGCACGCTGTATGCCGGTCTGCGCAGCGTCAATACGGTGCCCGCCGCCCGCGGGTTGGCTAGCTCAGCGTCGGCGTTTGCGGCGTTGGCGTTGGCCGCTTCACACGCGTATGGCCTGCAATTAAGCCCTCAAGAACTCTCCGTTTTGGCGCGCACTGGCTCGGGTTCAGCGTCGCGCTCGACCGCGGGTGGCTTTGCCTTGTGGCATCAGGGCCAGGCCGAAGACGGCAGCGACTCGTTTGCCGAGCAGATCCTGCCGCCCGAGCATTGGCCGCTGCGTCTGCTGATTGCCCGGGTTTGCGATGAGCGCAAAGCGGTGTCGTCTACCCGTGGCATGGCCCAGGCGGACACCAAGTCGCTGCTGTTTGCGGCGTGGATTGATCAGTGTCAACGCGATGTAGTGGACTGTCGTGCCGCGCTTGAGGCCAAGAATATGCGCAAGTTGGCCGACATCGTCGAGGGCAATGCGCTGGCGATGCACGCGACCATGATGGCCGCCCGCCCGCCGCTGCTGTACTGGCGACCGGCGACGATTGCGGTCATGCATACGGTGCGCCAACTGCGTTCTGAGGGCGCCGATTGCTGTTTTACCATCGACGCCGGCTCCAGTGTGGTGGTGCTGGTGGAACCGCAGGACGCCAGGCCCGTCGCCGACGCGCTGGCCGCCATCGACGGCATCGAAGAGGTGATTCAGACGCGGATCGGTGGCGGCGCGCGGTTGTTGCCCGGCGGGCAGGACTAAGTGCTGCTCGCTGCAGGAGATGTGCCCGGCAAGCTGATGATTGCCGGCGAATACGCGGTGTTGCGCCCTGACGGCGTGGCGCTAGCCGTGGCGGTGGGGCGGTTGGCCCACTGGCAAGTGCTGGCCGATGGTCTGGGCCAGTTGCGGTTGCACGCTTTTGGGGCGCTGCACACGACGGAGCTGGACCATGCGAGTGCGCCGGCTACGGGCTTGCTGGCGTTTGCGCAGCGCGCCGTTGCCGTTGCCCGCTCGCTGTGGGCCCATGAGCTCAATCACTCCATCGAAATCAGTGTATTTGGCGATGTCGGCGGCAAGAAGCTGGGGTTGGGCACCAGCGCCGCCGTGACTGTCGCCGTGCTGCGTGCTTTTGCGCCTGCCTTGACTAGCGCGCATCAGATCGCCCAGTTGGCCCGCCAAGTCCACGCTGCGGCTCAGGCCGGTCAAGGCAGCGGTTACGACGTCACCACGATTGCCTTTGGCGGGGTGGTCGCCTTTTGGCCGCGGCAGGGCCAAGTCCAAGCGTTGGGGTGGCCGGTGGATTTGGCGGCGGCGGCGTTCTATACCGGCGAACCGGCGCCGACCGCGCCCGCTTTGGGCCGTTGCGCGGCGATGGCGCCGCAGTTGCCGGCGATTCGGCGCGCTGCCAGCGCGGTGCTAGACCAGTGGCCCCAAAGTGGCAGCAGCTTGCTGTCGGCCGTGCAAGCGTGCGACGATGCCCTGTATCAAGCCCACAGCGTCCGCGACGCGATTTTTAGCCCAGCCGTGCAACAAACTCGCCAATTCTTACTGGATAATCAACTGGTGCCGCGGCTCAGCGGTGCCGGCGGCGGCGATTGCATTTTAGGTTTTGGCTCAGCCACGGCTGTAGCTGGGGCCTGTGCGGCGTGGCGTGCGCACGGTCGGGTGGTCGCGGCCGAACTTCCCGCCGACCTCGCGGTGGATTCGGAGTCGATCCATGCCGCAATTTGAGCACATGCTTGAGTTTGAGAGCTGGGCGGCCCGGCATCGGCCGGTTTTGGAGAGCCATCTCGCGCAGTTGGCGGCGGCGCCCGTGTTCGGCCTGCGCCAGCGCCACTGCCTGCAGCAGTCTACCCGACCGGCGGTAGGGCAAGCCGCGCTGGCTGCGCTGTTGGTTGAGCAAAATGCCAGTGGCGGCAAGCGGCTGCGCGGCATCTTGCCGATGGCGATTGTCAGCGCCTGTGGTGGCTCAGCCGCGGCTGCACTCGACTTGGCCGTGGCCATTGAGTTGGCCCACAACGGCACGCTGGTTCACGATGATGTTCAAGATAACGACGGCTTGCGCCGCGGGCAGCCGACGCTGTGGGCTATTTTCGGTATTGCGCAAGCGATTAACGCCGGCGACGCCTTGATGGTGGCGCCGATTGGCCTGCTGCTGCGGTCCACCGCCATCGATCCAGCTGTAGTCAATGAAATCGCCGCACTATTGGCGGAGGCGCTGGTTGAAACCGTGCGCGGTCAAGTCGCCGACATCGGCCTGCGGCAAGCGCCAGAAGTGACACTGGACCTGCTGACAGGCATCCATCTGGCTAAAACAGCGCCCCTGTTTGGGGTGTGTCTGCAAGGAAGCGCGCTGGTGCTCGGTCTGCCTGCCGCAGCTCAAGCGCAGGCTCAGCTCGCCGCGAGTTCATTGGGTCTGGCTTTTCAAGTGCGCGATGATTTGCTGGATGTGGCCGGCAACAAAGGCCGCGGCAATGCCGGGGCCGATCTGCGCGAAGGCAAGGTCACAGTGCCCGCGCTTTTCGCCAGTCAAGTCGCTCCTGCCAATGAGTTTTTAGCCTTGCGCAATGACCTTGCACGCGCGGCGTCGCCAATGACTCTCGATGACGCCACGGTAGCGCATTGGGTCCAGTGGATTGTCGACCATGGTGGGGTCCGGCGCGCTCAACTGTGGCTGGCCGAATTGCTCATCGCTGCTGAAGTAGCTGGGTTTGCGGCGTTTGGCCCTGAGGGCGGCCAGGTGATTGCGGCGTTGTGTCGGCGGTTGGCGCGGCTGGATGGCTGACAGGCGCCCGCGATCCCCCGCGGAGAATTTTGGTGGGGAATCCTGACATTTAACTCGACGAGGCTCGTCTGGGTCGGAGCGGCGAGTCGGCTGAATAGACGCGAGCTTAGCGACCCACCCAGCACGCAAACCGGCGCAAACAAGATCGATTCGATTTTGTGGGTGCCCTTGGGCTCCGCCGCTAACGCCTATTCCCTCGGCTCCGCCGCTAACGCCTATTCCCTCGGCTCCGCCGCCATCTCCTAGTCCCTCGGCTCCGCCGCTAACGCCTATTCCCTCGGCTCCGCCGCTAACGCCTATTCCCTCGGCT
>SHZD01000090.1 GCA_009692465.1 Myxococcales bacterium | reverse complement strand
CAAACCGGCATCGGGCTGCGGAATTTCTGCCGGCCGCGGATCATGAAACTGCACGTTATCCATGCCTGCGAACAAGCGATTGGTGTGAAATTTGAGGTAGCGTTCAATGAGTTTTTCTTGAAAACTCGCCTCTTTGCCCGCAGCAGATTTGACCAAGTACCAGCTCTTGACCGTTTCGGCGTCGTACAGCAGATCGACCGGACATTCGACGAACACTGGGCCTGGCACGCCCGAAGTGGCGATATCGAAAGCTGTTTCCAGCGCCGGCACCAAGTCCTTGACGCGCTTGCACGCCGCCATCCACTTGACGTGCGGCCGCATCAGCGCCAGTTGATCGATGTCCTGCAGCGAACCGCGCCCGCGCAGCACCGTCGCGGTCGCGCCGCCGAGCAAGATCAGCGGCGACTGGGCCATTTGGGCGTTCTTGATCGCGGTTATCGTATTGGTCAGCCCTGGGCCTGCCGTGACCGCCACCACTCCAGGGATGCCGGTCATGCGCGCTACGGCGTCGGCAGCAAATACGGCGTTGACTTCATGGCGAGTATCGACCACCCGAATGCCGCGGCGCTTGGCCTCGACCAGAATCGGCGAAATGTGGCCCCCGCACAGGGTGAACAAGAACGGCACTCCGCGCCGTTTGAGGACTTCTGCCACCAAGGCGCCACCGTTCATCGTTGACCATCCACTTGTCCGCGCAATGCCAGAGCCGCGGGGCGCGGATCGTGGGCTAAAACAGCCGGCAGTTCAACTGGCATGGCCCCGCGATCCCCCGCCTTGGGCGCATCTGGGCGTCACTGCGTCACTTCTCTCAGTCGCCGTACCCAAGTACCGCTCCATCGTTCAAGTCCTTGCGCCTTGCCGAGCGCCAGCGAGCGACCGAGCACTGGCATCCCAAATCGGCGGCCGCGGGGAAATTCGGTGGCGAATTTCGGCGCAATTCGGGGGCAGACAGCGATCAAAGGGCGGCCCGAGCTTGCTTAGCCGACCACGGACACCGCAGATCCGCGCGCCGACTCGCTCGTCTATCCGTCGCCAACTTTGGCCATGCCGCTCTTTTTGCCGCGCAGGACTGCCGATGACCACCAAAATTACTTATCTTCTTAGCCTATTGCTGATCTTGCCCGTCGCTGCAGTCGCCGCCGCAGCAGGCAACCCCGACGTGGTGGCCTCGCGCATCGCCACGGTCACGGTGTACGCCGATCGCGCCCAAGTGACGCGACAGGCCAGCGTTGAATTGCATTCGGCGACTAATCGCTATGCTATCGAGCACTTGCCCGGCTGGATCGACGCAGAGTCGCTGCGGGTAGCGCTCGATCCGCCGACAGCCGGCCAAATTGTCGATGTGTCGGTCCAAGTCCAACACTTGGCTCAGGCTTCCGAAGAGGCGGTGCGCAAGGCCAACGCGGCGGTCGCCGAAATCGCCGACGAGATTGGGGCGATTGCCGACGAAGAGCGCACTTTGCAAGAAGAAATTTCACGAATGGACGCTCTGCGGGCGCTGGCCATAGACCGGGTGCCACGCGAGATTGCCGTCGGCGAACTCAAGACCAAAACGCTGGCCGACACGATGACCCTCATCAGCGATACGGTGCGCCGCGATCGCCAACAGCTTCGGCAATTAGTCAAGCGCCGCCGTGAGTTGGAGCCGCTGTTGGGCCAGCGCCAGCGCGAATTGGCCAGCCTGCACGAGCGATCACATTTGCAAGAGAGCACGGTGCTGGTCGAAGCCTCTGGCAATGGGCGGGCGCAGCTGCGCATCACTTACCTGACGCCGGGGGCGACCTGGGAGCCGGTCGGTGAACTGCGCGTGACCAAAGGCGGAACGCTGGTCTCGGTCCAGCAATTTGCCCAAGTGGTCCAAACCACTGGCGAAGACTGGTCGGGCGCGGTGTTGGCGTTTTCGACCCAGCGCCCTGACGATGTCTTGGACGTGCCGCGGGCCCATGGGCTGATGCTGGACAAGTCCGGGGCCGGGCTGGGCGACGTGGTCAGCAAGCTGGCAGCCTCATTTTCACAAGCCCAATCGGTGTATGCGGCGGAAAACGCCTCGATCGCCAAGCACAAGGGCCATGCGTGGAGCGAGTCGCTGGCGCGCCAGGCCGAAGCCCAAAATCGGGCCCTAGAGAGCTTTTTACACATCCAAGGCCGCGGGACCACAGCGCATTTCATTGCCTTGGCCGAGCGTACGGTGCGTCCCGATGGCAAGGCGGTGCGGGTGCCGATTGCCAATGGCGAGTTTGCGGCGCAGCCCAAGATCGTGGCCGTCCCCGAAGTGTCGCTCAACGCCGTGCGGGTGGCCGACTTGCGCAACGGTGGTCAGGCGCCGATTTTGCCGGGCAAGGCCGCGCTGTACGTCGATGGGGCCTTCGTAGGTTCGAGTGAACTGGAGTTTGCCGCCCCGGGCGAGGCGTTTTCAGTGTTTCTAGGGGTTCACGACAGCCTCAAGATCGAGCGCAGCTTGGACAAAAAGATGAGTGCGCTCAGGCGCAGCGGCAAGCGCACCGAGATGGAACTGTCGTTTGTGGTCAGCATGGAAAACTTGGGCGATCAGCCGCTGGTGGTCGAACTGTCTGAGCGCATTCCAGTGGCGCAATCGGAACAAATCGAAGTCAGCGATGTCGAAACGCCGTACAAAATCAAGCCCGATGCCCAAGGACTGGTGCGCTGGACCCAGACGCTGCCCCCGCGCTCCAAAGTCGCGGTGCGCTTGGGCTACACTCTTGAATATCCTTCCGATTTTGTGACGCGCGCGCGGTCGATGGATGCGCAGCGCCCGCACCGACCAAGCCCAGGGGCCGCACCGCCGGCCCGCGCCCGCAAGTTGTACGAGCAGATCGATGCGCTCGAGCATGCATTGTGACCGCAGGGCGCGCAGATTAACCTTGGGCTAAGAGCCTGTCGGAAATCAATCGGTTATCAAATGTCTATCAGGTTATACACGATGAATCTATTACGAGCCGACAGGCTCCTAGCCAGTCAACTATTCTCAACTGTCCGCGAACTGCCCAGAGTGAAGCCGTGCAGTTTCGAACAGTTGCCGCCGTCTAGCCAGACGGCGCTAGGAGCGAGTCGGAATACTCCGACACGCTCCTAGAGACCCGACCAATAACGCCGAACCTCAAAGAATTCCCAAACAAAACGGAGCGGCCTGACGCCAACCCGCAGGCCACTGAATAAGTGCCGCAGGCTCGCGACCCACAAAGCAAGCACTGAGACGCCGAGCAAATCTGATTTGATCGGCTCTCTAATGCTGTCGACGAAGCCATCAGGCTTTAGACAAGACCCGTAAAATCGCCACTTTGAGATAGCGCCCTTCGGCGTGAGCGGGCGCCGTCGGATGGTCGGCACTGGGGCCCCGCAGCTCGACCAATTGAACGCTGACACCGGCTTCGTGGGCCGCCATCGCCAACATCCGCACAAACGCGGGCGGTTCGACCAGCCCCGAACACGAGCACGACACCAGCCAGCCGCCGTCCTGAACCGCGCGCAAGGCGACCGCGTTTAGCGCTTGGTATTTCTTCAGCGCTGCCTCCAACGCTGCGGCTTTAGTGGCGTATTTGGGTGGATCGACAATGACCAGCGACGGCTTTGCTTGGTCCGCGGCGTCGCCAAACTGGCGCAGAACATGGATCGCGTCGCCGCACTGCACTTGCACCACCACCCCATTGAGCTCGGCATGAGCGAAGGTGGCATCCACCGCCCGCTGCGAAGCGTCGACGCACAGCACTTTGGTCGCCCCCGCCCGCGCCGCCTGCAACCCAAAGCCGCCAAAATGGCAAAACGCATCGATCACGAAGCGCCCCGCCACCAACTGCGCCACCCGCAGGTGATTGTCGCGCTGGTCGCAGTACAAACCGGTCTTTTGGCCGGAGCCGGGCTCAAGTTCGAACTGCATCCCAGCGAGCAAGACCGTCAGTTTGGTCGGCACCGGACCGTGATTTTCGGTTGAACCGCCAAGGAGTCCTTCCGACGGGTGAATATCCGTCGGCACCCGCAGGCAACACCAAGTCAGTCCTTCGGCGTGCAGGGCATCGACTACCGCCTGCCGCAGCAGCCACGCGCCGGCGGTCGACAGTTGCACCACGGCGCCGTCGGCGTAGCGATCGATGGTGCAGCCGGGCAACAGATCGCCATCGGCGTTGAGCAAGCGAAAGGCTGTGGTGTCCGCGCTCGGCAAGCCCAACTGACGGCGCAACTGCACCGCCTGACGCACGCGCTGGGCAGCAATCTCGGCCAATTCTGGTAACTGCTGAGGCTCGAGCCCATCGAGCGCCGCGGCCATCACCCGCACCGCAATTTGGCTGTCCGGGTTGTAGTAGCCCACACCCAAATAGCGAGCGTGCTGGTCAAATACGCAGCAGCGCACCCCTGCAGCGATGGTCGTATCCGGCCCCGCGACGATGTGAGCAATGGCCCCGGAAAATAGCCACGGATGCCCAGCCAGCACCGGTGTGGCCGTCCCCGGTCGCAACACCAGCGACACCGTGTGCGGCCATGTCGGCAAATGCGGCGGCACGGGCGGCGGTTCGGCGCGATGGCGCGGTTTTTGTGAACCCGGATGCCCGCGATGGCCGGTGGCCGGTCGGCGATTGTCGCCGCGATCGCGCGGTGGCCGGCGTTGCGGGTCTGAGGGCGGTGGCGAGCGGTCGGGCATGGTGTGGGCCTTGGCAAGTAGAAATGAGCAGCGGCAAGGAGAAAAGAGTGCCGGCAAGGCAAAACGGGCGCCGGCAATTAAACACCAATCTGCACTAGAGAGCCGATCAAATAAGATTTGCTCGGCGTCTCAGTCCTTGCTTTGTGGGTCGCGAGCCTGCGCCCGAGGCGTCAGACCGCTCCGTTTTGTTTGGGAATTCTTTGAGGTTCGGCGTTAATTGGTCGGGTCTCTAGGAGCCTGTCGGAAATCAATCGGTTGTGAAATGTCTATCAGGTTATACACCATGAATCTATTACGATCCGACAGGCTCCTAGCCAGTCAAGTATTCTCAACTGTCCGAAACTGCCCGGAGTGAATCCGTGCAGTTTCGGACGGTTGCCGCCGTCTAGCCAGTCGGCGCTAGGAGCGAGTCGGAATACTCCGACACGCTCCTAGGCGATGTCGGCGATGCGGCACACAACGCACGACCTTGCGAACGTCAGCGCACCCAAAGGTAGCTGGGCAATTCTGGGCAATTCTGGGCAATTCTGGGCAATTCTGGGCAATTCTAGTCGGGGGATTCTACTCGGCCGTATCGACAAAGTGCTCGAAACTGACCACTTTCTCGTCATCGCTGACGTTGATGAGCTTGACACCTTGCGTGTTGCGGCCGATCACCCGGATGCTGTTGACCAAAATGCGCAACAAGGTGCCGCCGTCGGTGACGATCAGCACTTCGCCTTTGGGATCAACGGCGCGCAAGCCGACGACTTTGCCGTTGCGGGCGGTGGTCTTGATGGCGATGACGCCTTTGCCGCCACGCGTCTGTAGGCGATAGTCCTTGGGCGGCGTGGCCTTGCCGAACCCGAATTCGCAGATCGTCAATAGCGCGGCGCCCATCACAGCCGGGGCGGCGTCGTCGACGTCGATCGGTTCTTCGAGTTCCACTTCTGCGACTTCACCGTCGTCGACCTCGGCGCTGTCGCCACCGGGAGCCGGGATCACGGCCAAGCTGACCACCGCATCGCTGCCGGACAGATCGATGCCGCGCACCCCGCGCGTTGCCCGCCCCATCGCCCGCGCATCGGTCGACCGGAAGTGAATCGACATGCCCTCGCGGGTCGCCAGCACCACATTGTCGGTGTCGTGGACAATCTTGGCGTCGATGAGGTCGTCGCCTTCGTCGAGCACAATCGCAATAATTCCGCTACTGCGCACCTTACTGTACAGCATCAATTCGGTTTTCTTGACCGTGCCAAACTTGGTCGCCATCAGGATGTAGGCATCATCGGCGAATACCCGCACCGGCAACACCGCCTTGATCGCTTCGTCTTTGTCGACCGGGCACAAGTTGATGATCGGTTTACCGCGGGTCGACGCCGCCCCTTGCGGCAACTCATAGACTTTGAGCGCGAAGGCCTTGCCGTGACTGGTGAAAATCAGCAAGTCCTGATGGGCACTGGCGACAAACAAGTCGACGACAAAGTCCTCTTCCTTGGTCGTCATGCCGGTCTTGCCGCGGCCCCCGCGCCGTTGCTGGCGGTAGGTGGAAAGCGGGGTGCGCTTGATGTAGCCGGCCTTGCTGATGGTGACGACCATATCCTCGTCGGCAATCAGATCTTGCACGGACAATTGGCCTTCGGCGTCAATAATGTCGGTGCGGCGGGCGTCGCCAAACTCGTCGCGAATCGCAATCGTCTCGTCGCGAATCACCCCCATCAGCTTGACGTCGTCCTCCAGAATCGACTTGAGGTAGGCGATGCTCTGCTGCACTTCAGCGAATTCTGCTTTGATTTTATCGCGTTCAAGGCCAGTGAGCCGTTGCAAGCGCATGTCCAAGATGGCTTGGGCTTGAATTTCGGACAGCGCAAAACGCGCCACCAAGCCGGCCTTGGCAGTCGGTGGATCGGCGCTTTTACGAATAATCTCAATCACTTCATCCAAGTGATCGAGGGCAATCAGGTAGCCTTCCAAGATGTGCGCGCGCGCTTCGGCTTGCTTGAGCTCAAACAGGCAGCGCCGGGTGACCACTTCACGGCGGTGGTCCAAGAACAGCTCGAGCATCTCCTTGAGGCGCAGCACCCGCGGCTGGCCGGCCACGATCGCCAAGTTGATGATACCAAAGGTGACTTGCAACTGGGTCAGCTGCAGCAGCTGGTTGAGCACCACTTGGGCAATGGCGTCGCGCTTGAGCTCAATCACCATGCGCATGCCGTCGCGGTCGGACTCGTCGCGTAGGTCGCTAATGCCTTCAATTTTCTTGTCATTGACCAAGTCGGCGATCTGTTCCAGCAGCCGGGCCTTGTTCACTTGATAGGGCAACTCGTCGACAATAATGGTCTCGCGGGTGCCCTTTTTCTCGGTTTCGATGTGGGTTTTGGCCCGCAATTTGATTTTGCCGCGACCGGTTTCATAGGCATCAAAAATGCCTTGCCGCCCGCAAATCGTGCCGCCGGTCGGAAAATCGGGGCCAGTAATATGCTGCATCAACCCGCGCAGTTCGGTATGCGGATCGTCAATCAGCGTCAACAGGGCGTTGCAGATTTCGCGCAAGTTGTGCGGCGGAATGTTGGTCGCCATGCCCACCGCGATGCCGCCCGAACCATTGATCAGCAGATTGGGCACCTTGGTCGGCAGCACCGTCGGTTCAGTGTCTTTGCCATCGTAATTCGCCTGAAAGTCAACGGTTTCTTTGTCCAAGTCGGCCAACAGTTCGTGGGCCAGCTTGGCCATCCGCACTTCGGTGTACCGCATCGCCGCCGGAGGATCGCCATCCACCGAGCCAAAGTTGCCTTGCCCATCGACCAGCATGTAGCGCAGACTGAACGGCTGGGCCATCCGCACCAAGGTGTCGTACACCGAAGCGTCGCCGTGGGGGTGGTACTTGCCGATCACATCGCCGACGATGCGGGCTGACTTCTTGTGGGACGAATTCCAGTTGTTTTTGACCTCGTGCATGGCGAACAGCACGCGGCGGTGGACGGGCTTGAGGCCATCGCGGACGTCGGGCAGAGCGCGACCGACGATGACGCTCATCGCGTAGTCGACGTACGCGGATTCCATTTCGGTTTTGATGGAAACGAGGTGGACGTTGCCGATGCCTTTAGGCAAGTTATCGGCCCCGCCGCCATCGCCGGAGCCGCCGCCACCGTCGCCACCGTCGCCACCGCTACCACCAGCACCATCATCCCCGCTAGAACCGGCGCCTGCAGCTTGGGCAGCGCCTGCTGGGCCATTGGGGTCGTTGGTGGGGTCGAGTTCGTCGCTCATGCGGTCCTGATTCAACGGGCCGGTGCCGGCCGGCGCTCAAAATAGGGAACAAAGTCGCCAGATCGAACCTGCGGCTGCCCAAGCGACGCCATCACGGGCGAAGGCAACAGGTGCGAGGGCAAGCAGTTCAATTTTCAGCTGAAATCTACGTTCAAAGGCCAGTCGGCAGGCCGACTGCGGGCGCGGCAACATAGGTCAGCTGCGCAGTTTTGTCAATGGGCGCGATCGATTTAACTGACTGAAAATACTCAATCAGTTTCACCAATCCGCGCGGTGGCGCCACCTCAAATTCACCACCGAAATCTCCGCGAGCCCCGATTTGGGATGCAGATCAAGGAGAAAGGCTTTGCGACTGAGGCGTACTTGTGTACGCCAATGAGACAGTCCGGCGAACTGTCTAGGAGGAAAGCGCCGCAGAGACGCAGAGATACGCCCAAAGCGGGGGATCGCGGGCCACCGGGGCCGTTGCAGGCGGCACCAAGTGCGGCACACTGACTCACAGGCATGCCGACTCACAGGCATGCCGACTCACAGGCATCCCGACTCACAGGCATACCGACTCACAGGCATACTTGCCAGCCACTTCGAGGCCCAATGCAGCGGTTCCCAAAGTCCATTGTCGCAGCACTGCTCGGTATAAGCCTGTGTTTAGGCGCACTTGGCGCAGGTGGTTGTTCCGCAATGCGGGCGGCGGCGGCTCGCAACCAGGTGGTCTACGACCGCACGATCCAGCACGTGTACGCCATGCCATGCCAAAATCTGTGGCCGGCAGTCCAGTCGCTGCTGTTTGAGCGCGGATTCGCGGCCCAACCGCCGATCCACGGCCAATTATTGGTGATTGAAACCCAGTGGCGAACCGAGCTGCGCGGCAGTGCCACTTGGTTTACCCGTTACTTTGTGCAGGCCTTTGCGCCGACGCCCAGCCAATGCCAACTGGTGATGAACAAGAATGAAACGCAGACGCCTGCCGTCGGCACGCCGTACCACACACGCGACTGGGATGCCGAGTGGGTGCTGCTGCAGCGGCTGGACCACGCCCGCGCCGAACAAATTGCGACCGAGGCCAATGTAGCCGGTGACAAGGCGGGCGCCGAGAATAAGTAGCGATTTCGACTACTTAGAGCGACGGCCTGCACCCTTGAGCGCCTTGATTTGGATTTGCAGGCTGTCGATTTGCTTTTGCTGGCTCTGCAACGTCGCCACCGCCATCGACAAATACCCATACATATCGACCATGTCGCGGCCTTGATCGACAGCGACGCTGTGCGGATCGTCGTCGATGATAAAGCCCAGCCGCGTCTGGGCTTGCGGGCCCTGCGCAGTGTACTTGTAGGTCGCCAGCTTCATGGCCAGCAACTGTTTGGCCAGCCGCTCGGCTTGGGCCTCGTCGACATAGCGGATATCACTCTTGTATTTGGCTTTGGATATCGGGCAACCGCCCTTGGATTTGGGATCCTGTGCGGCGCACACCAATAGCGCGTTGCAGCCGTTTTTCGGGTCACATTGACCACCGTCAACCTGACACGGGTCGCCAGTCGCCTCGGTGGTGCACAGCGGCACATTGGGCTTGGGAGTCCAGCCACTGCACACGGGCGCACCGCAGGTCATGAACCACTGCAAGTTGCTGGCTGTATTGCATTCACCCTTGGAGGCTGCGTTTTGGCCGCCGCCAGCAGCATTGCAGACGCTGGAGTAGGTCTTGCCATTGCAGCCACACACGGGCGCGAAAATGGTGGTGCAAATCTGGGGTTTGACAGTGCATACGCCGTTGCCGGCGCAAGTTCCGGCCGCTGTGGCCTTGCAGTACTCATCGGCCTTGCAGCCCACCTTGAAGGCGACGCTACAGGGCGCGTCCGGCAACTTGCACTTGCCGCCGCTGGCCATGTTGACGCCCGAGGCATTGGCTCCGCAGCCGTTGCCGTACTCTTTGCCGTCGCATCCGCAGATTGGACCAAACTCCATGGTGCAGGCTTGCGGCTTGGCGGTGCATTGACCGGCGCCGCTGCACGGGTCGCTGCCGATGGCCTTACAAAACTGATTGTCTTTGCAGCCGGCATTGACGCCGACCGTACAGTCGCCAGCGGGCAGGGTGCCAGAGCACGGTCCCGATTTGGCCACGCTGGTGCCGGCCGCCGCGGCGTTGCACGGGTTGCCGTAGGCGTTGCCGTCGCAACCGCACACTTGCGCCAGTTCCTTGGTGCACACGCCGGGTTTGGGCTTGCACGTGCCTTGGGTGTTGCACTGGCCGGCCGAATACGCGCAATAGTTACCGGCTCCGCACACGCTGTTGGCACTGCAATTGGGCGAAACGACGACGCCATCGGAGGCGCCCGTGCTATCGGCTACGGTCGTCGCCGAGTCTTGGGGCGGTGAAGCGCCATCGCCGCCAGCCGTACTGCCGTCGGAAGAGCCGCTGCTGCCGTCTGGCTTGGTAGTGGTGTCGCCAGCGACTGCGCTATCGGTGGTCGCTGGGGTGTCGGCCGCAGCGGCGGTCGCATCGCCAGCGGCGGTCGCATCGCCAGCGGCGGTCGCATCGCCAGCGGCGGTCGCATCGCCAGCGGCGGTCGCATCGCCAGCGGCGATGGCGTCAGCCTGCGCAACGGTGCCGCCGTCGCTTGAATTGTTGCCAGCGCCCGCCGCCGCCGGGGTGGACGCGGCCACGCAACCAAAGTGGGCGGGCAGGCTCAAAGCCGCAGCGGTCAAGACTAGGGCGAAGCGAAAGGTGTTCATGATTCAATCCTTAAGATGTGATCAAGGGAGCTGTTGCTCGGGTCAGCGTGGGTGTTTGGCGGGTCGCGAGCGGTCACCGCCGGCGGCCGATGGCTTCTCGGTCGATGACGAACAGGTCCAGATCAGCTCGAATCGGTCGGGCTGCAAGGCGGGTAAAGTACCACCGCCGCTCGGCAAGCATACAAAAATCGTGCCAACTGGCAAAAAACTCACCGCGATAACTCGCGTGTGCGCTTGGGCCGATGCGGCGGCGGTGGCGATTGTGTTGAAAATAGCAGCATGTGTAAATTTACAGCGTTGGCAGCGACCGTCCTCCGTGTCCAGAGCTCTCTTTGCGCCATCCTGCAATTGTGCGATCGTTGGCCCCGCGCCTGCCTTTCGCATGCTCTGAGCCGTCGATGTCCGCGCCGTCGCCCCCTAGTGCCACTGACCGTTTTGCGCTGGGCCGACCGCCCTCGCCCATTTGTGCTCCGCGCGGCCCGACGCTGCAGTGCAAGGGCTGGGTTCAGGAAGCGGCGCTGCGCATGCTGTACAACAATCTCGACCCGCAAGTGGCGGAAAACTGGAGCGATCTGGTGGTCTACGGCGGGATTGGCCGTGCCGCCCGCGATTGGCCCAGTTTTCACGCCATCGCCGCAACCCTGCGCGAACTGGGCGACGACGAAACGCTTTTGGTGCAGTCGGGCAAGCCAGTCGGTGTGCTCAAAAGCCACGCCGACGCGCCGCGGGTGTTATTGGCCAACAGCAATTTGGTGCCAAACTGGGCCAATTGGCAGCATTTTCGTGAACTTGACGCTAAGGGTCTGATGATGTTTGGCCAAATGACGGCCGGCTCGTGGATTTACATTGGCAGTCAGGGCATCGTCCAAGGCACTTACGAGACCTTTGCGCAAGCTGGTCGGCAACACTATGGCCATCAACCTGATTTTGATCCGCGACTGCCCTTGCGCGGCAAGTTGGCGGTGACAGCGGGCCTGGGCGGCATGGGTGGCGCCCAACCGCTGGCGATCGGGCTGGCCGGCGGGGTCGCCTTGTGTGCCGAAGTGGATCTGGTGCGCATTGAGCGCCGGCTGCAGACCCACTATCTCGATGAAAAAGCAAGCGATATTGACGACGGCATCGACCGCGCTCGTGGCTACGCCCGCCGCGGGGTGGCTCGTTCCGTCGGTGTCCATTGCACCGCTCTGCAATTGCTGCGTCGCCTGCAAGAACGCAATCTGCCACCGGATTTGCTGACCGACCAGACCAGTGCCCACGACCCGCTGAATGGCTACCATGTGACCGGCCACACCCTGGAGCAGGCCCAAGTGGCGCGTCTACACGACCCCGAGGCGTTTATTGTTCAAGTCCGAGCGGATATTGTTGAACACACTGAACGGATGGCACAATTTGCCGACGCCGGCGTCCATGTGTTCGACTACGGCAATAATTTGCGCGGCGAGGCGGTAGCGGGCGGTCTGGACAACGCCCGGGCGTTTTCGTTCCCGGGTTTTGTGCCGGCCTACATTCGGCCGCAGTTCTGTGTCGGCCGCGGGCCGTTTCGCTGGGTGGCGCTGTCCGGCGATCCGCACGATATTGCGGTCACCGACGCCGCCCTGTTGGCCGCCTTCCCCGGCAACGCTGGCGTGCAGCAGTGGTTGACGGTTGGCGCGCCGCGCATTGCTTTTCAGGGTTTGCCGGCGCGAATCTGCTGGTTGGGCTACGGCGAGCGCGCCAAAGCTGGCCTGATCTTTAACGATTTGGTCAAAAGTGGTCGGGTCAAAGCGCCGCTCGTCATCGGCCGCGACCATTTGGATTGCGGCAGTGTTGCCAGCCCCAATCGCGAGACTGAAGCCATGCGCGACGGCAGCGACGCGGTGTCGGACTGGGTGTTTCTCAACGCGCTGATCAACGCCTGCAACGGCGCTAGTTGGGTCAGCGTCCACCACGGCGGCGGGGTCGGCATGGGCTATTCGCAACACGCGGGCGTTGTCATTGTCGCCGATGGCAGCGAACAAGCGGCGCAGCGGTTACAGCGGGTGCTGACCAGCGATCCGGCGATGGGCCTGTTGCGCCACGCCGATGCTGGCTATGAACTGGCCCAGAACTGCGCGCAGCAGAACGGAATTACCATCCCCATGGCGGGGCAGTCGTGAGTCGCGTAGTGCGGATGACGGGCCCGATCGCCCGGCGCAAGGTGCGGATTACTGGCATTAGTCAACTGGTGACCTGCGCTGGACCTGAACGCGGACCGTTGCCGACGCTGGCCGCGTTGGGCGAGCACCGCGACGCGCAAGTGGTGGTGCGCCACAATTTGGAGGGCGGCTGGGAAGTCGCGTGGATTGGCAGCGCTGGTGCTGCCGACACGCCCACTTGCGATGCCAGCTTTGATTTGGGTGGCCGGACGCTGTTGCCGGGACTGGTCGATTGCCACACCCATCTGGTGTTTGCTGGCGACCGCAGCCACGAGTTTACCCAGCGCTTAAGCGGAGTTTCTTACCAAGCGCTGGCCCAAGCTGGGGGCGGCATTGTGCACACGGTGCAGCGCACGCGCGCAGCTACCGTCCCCCAACTGATTGAAAGCGCTACCCATCGTCTCGAGGATCTGGCTCTGCAAGGTGCGCGGGTGGTGGAAATCAAGACCGGCTACGGGCTGGATGTGGCGACCGAGTGCAAAATCCTGAATGTTATTGGTATTTTACAGCAGCGCTTTGCCGGCATTGTTGAAATTGTGGCGACCGCCATGCCGGCCCATGCCGTGCCGCCCGAGTTTAGTGGCGACCGCCAAGGCTACGTCGATGCGGTGTGTCAGCACATCCTGCCAGCGATGGCCCGCTGTGGCACCGCGCCCAGTTTTGTCGATGTCTTTGTTGAGCAAGGCTATTTTGACGTTGATGACGCCCAACGCATCGCCGCGACTGCGCGCGATTTGGGCATGCAGCTTAAGGCCCATGTCGATGAGTTTGCCGATATCGGTGCAGTGCCATGGGCCATCGCTCAGGGCGCCACCAGTGTCGAACACTTGTTGCACACCAGCGCTTCCGGCATCGCTCAACTAGCAAAATCATCAACGGTTGCAGTGGGTCTGCCGTTGACATCGGTGTTCTTGCGCGAACAACTGGCCCCGCTGCGGGCGCTGGTCGATGGCGGCGCCGCGCTGGCGTTGGCCACCGATTGCAATCCGGGGTCGGCGATGACCACGAGCTTGACGCTGGTCCTGCAGTTGGCTGTCTTGCTGGGCAAACTGTCGCCGGCCGAGGCATTGCGCGGGATCACCCGCTGCGCAGCGTTGGCTTTGGGCCAACCCAATGGCTACACCGGCCGCATTGCCGTGGGTGAGCCGTTCTTGGCGACGGTGCTCGATGCCGCCAGCGTCGACGGGGTATTTTACGAGCTCGGCACGCCGATGCGCAGCTGGGACGGGCTGCTGCAGGCGCGGATTGGCTAAGAAGGGGTCGGAGTATTCCGACTAGCGGCCGGTGTTGGCCTGTTGCGCAGCCACCAGCGCGCGGGCGCGCTCGAAATCGGCTTTCGCTCCCGGCACAGTGGGGTCCAGCTGAACAGCCTGCGCAAGCAGCGGCAGGGCCTGCTGCAGCTGGCCGGTGTTGGCCAAAGCGCTCGCCAACCCATGAATCACAAAAGCATTATTCGGTAGCTGCGCCAACGCTTTGCGATAGTGAACGATCGCTTGGTCAAACTGCCCGCGCCGCGCCAACCGGTTGGCCAAATTGTTGTGGACTTGGGGCTGGTCGGGCGTCACCCGCAGCACCCCCAACAGGACCTGCTCGGCCCCAGCTTCGTCGCCTGCATTGGCCAGCAGCGAGGCCAATCGCGTGCAATTAGAGGCATCTCCTGGATCGCGGGCCACGCCCCAGCGCAACGCGTGCAGCGCTGCCTGCGGCAGCTTGGCTTGGCTGTACTCCGCGTCTAAAGTCGGAATCGGCGAGGGTGGCAGTGCCCCGACCCAGGTGCCGGCCGCCGCCGCGCTGTGGGCACGCCGACTGCTGTCATCGCCGTTCAGCGCTGCCAGATCGGCCCGCAGCGTCGCTAGAGCCACCGGGCCTTGGTACAGGGCTGCGATCCGGCCACTGCCATCCAACAGCAGCGCGAACGGCAACGCCAGCGGCTGGCGCGTGCGCACCAGAGCCCGCCACGTCGTCTCCACCAGTTGCACCAATCCAGCGTCGGCCAGACCGGCCAGCCAACCCGGTTGGGCTAGGGGCCAACCGCGCGCCGCAAGCCAAGCGCCGACAGCCGCTGGGGTGTCACCGCCGCTCACTTCGTCGGCCGCCAGCGCCACCACGCCCAGTCCGGCCGTGCTCAGCGCAGCGGCGGCGGCCGCGAGTTGCTCCAATTCCGTCTGGCAAGGGGCGCACCAGGTGGCGAACAACACCAGCAGCGTCGCCCGCTGCGGTGTCGGCCGCCAAGTGCGGCGCTGACCGTGCAAGTCAAGCCAGCTCAGTGGCGGTGCGGGCGTCGGCACGCCCACGACCACCCGCGAGGCGGTGGAGCGCTTGGGCTCAACCTGGGAGCTGATCGCCAGCGCCAACTTGGGTCGTGGCGGCAGTAATTGGCCGCGACCGCTGCCTTGGATCAGGCGGTAGCGCCCGCCGATGGCCAGACCGCTAAACGTCTCTGCCGCGCCGCTTGGCCACAGGACCTCGACCGTGTCCACTGCAGTCGCCTCGCCCAGACCGACCACAACGGTTTTGCCATGTTGGCCCAAGAAACCGTCGCCGGCGCGCACACTGCGCACCAGCGGCAGCAAAGGCTCACCGCCTGACCGCGCGCGGACCGTCACCCGTGCCCCGATCGCATCGCGGTTGGCCAAGGTTCCTTGCAAATCCAGACTCAAGCTGGGGCGCCCGTCGGCCGCATCGTTGCGGTATAGGCGCAGCCGCGGTGCCGAGCGGTTGCCGACCCAAATGTCGACATCGCCATCTTGGTCCCAGTCGGTCAAGGCAATGCTGCGGCCATCATCGGCGGCGTCAAACCCAACAACTGCGGATACCGTGGCAAAGCGGTCGGACTTGGTGTTGAGAAATGCGCAATTGCGCTCGCGTCCGCTGAAAGACTGTCCGCGCAAAACCCGATCGCCCAATGCCGCCCACGCGTTGGCGTAGATGTCGAGCGCCGTGCGGGTGCCGGCGTCGGCGTCTTGGTTGGCGGTGGTGGGTGACTGCGACACGACCTGCCGCCAATAGAAGCTTCAAAGATCGGTGGGGTCGTCGCCGGTAAACATGCCGTTGGCCACTAACAGGTCTTGCCAGCCATCGTTATCCACATCGGTGAACACCGACGCCCATGCCCAGCGCCCGAGTGTCGTGCCCGACGCCACCGACACATCGTCAAAGTGGCGGTCACCGCGGTTGCGAAACAGCGAATTGCCTTGGGCGTGGCGCTGATAGTGACCGCGCACTGCGGTATCGGCGGCCGGCTGAAAGTGAGTTTGGCTGGCAATGCGGCGGCCAGCTGAGCTAAACATATTGCCGACATACAGATCAAAATCGCCGTCGCGGTCGTAGTCGGCCCAACTCGAAGACATCCCTGCGGAGACATCGTCGACGGCGGCGGCGGCGGCAACATCGTGGAACATGCCGCCCTGATTGAGGTACAAGTTGTCGCGACCGTGATCGTTGGCCACATGCAGGTCCACGTCGCCGTCACCGTCGAAATCTTCCCAAGTGGCGGCGTAACTCCAGCGGCGGTTGTTTTCGTCGAGGCCGACGGCTTGAGTGACGTCGGCAAACCGCCAGCCGCCGTCGTTGCGCAATAGGGTGTTGCGCCCGCCATTGTTGGCGTCGTGGTAGGGCAGTGGCGCCCCAAATCCGGCCGCAGTCACTTCGCCGGGATTAAACTGACAAGCGTACAGGTCCAGATCGCCATCGCCATCGAAATCGGCGGCGGCCAGACCGTACAAGTCGGCGCCAACCAGAAAGCGCCCGCGCTGACTGAACCGCCCGCTGCCATCGTTTTCGGCCACCACCAACGCCCGAGTCGTCGCGGTATCGGCCCACGCCACCGTCGCCACCAAGTCTTGATCGCCATCGTTGTCTAAATCGATGAGCAGCGCACTGCGCGTGCGGTCCAGCCAATCCACCCCGGCCCAGGCGGAGCGCTCTAGGACCGTTCCGTCCGCCTGTTGCAGGTACAGTCGATTGGGCACGCCTGCTGGCTGCAGCACATACAAGTCATCCAAGCCATTGCCGTCGACATCGCCCACGGTCAGGCCTTGGTGGCCAATCACATCCGCCCCAGCCGCCTTCTCAGTGCGCAACAGCCACGCGTTGGTGCCGACCAGCATCTCGTTGGCATAGCCGGCCGTGTGCCCCACCACAGCGTGGGTCACTTCGGCCAGCAAGGGTGCTTGACCTTGGCGCACTGTCTCTTCGAAGTCGTGCAGTTCGGCAGTAGCCAGGCGCAAGTGGTCGCCGTGTTGGCGAAACTCAAAATGGCCCAGCGCGTGCTGTTCGGCCGCGCCGCTAGCGGTCGGCCCCCAGGCCTCGTAATAAGCCGAGACCGCAATGGTGTCCGCCTTTTGCTGCACGGCGACGACCTTCCATTGCACTTGCGGTGGCGGACCCGCTCGCCACGGGGCAGCCAGACTAGCGAAGGCGCGGGCGACCGCGGCTGGTCCCGGCTGGATAGTGTCGAGCGCGGCGACGGTCGGCTGTTGGGGAAAAGTTCGCTGCACAGCTTGGGGCTGCCGCCACACGCGCAGGCGCCGATCGTCCACGACTGGCACTAGGTTGTTCGGTCGCAGGTCGGCCACTTTGGCGTCAGGCGTGACCAGAGCCGCCACGGCAGTTTGGGGGTCCGCGCCCACCCCGACCTCGGTACCGCGCTGGGTCGAGGTGGCGCACAGGGCCTCCAGAGTGTGTTTCGCTTGGTTGGCTAACACTTCGGAGGGCCAGCCCTGCTCAGCCGGCTGATCGGCAACGGCGGGCTGTGGATCGAGGGTCAACTGAGCAGGGCGGTCCGCGGCCGCGGCAGATCCGGCGAGAGGCGACGCTGGCGGTACAGGCACAACGGTCGGCGAGCTTGCGCGCATGGCCAGACCCCAGACCCCAAGCGCGAACGTCGCCGTCGCTGCAACACCGATCGCGATGCGGCGCGGCGCAGTGCGCGGTCGGGCGGCCAGCGGTGTGGCCTGAGTCGGCAAATGCGCCGGGGGACGCTTGGACATCACGAGGACTCCACGGTCCGTCCAGGAGGTGACGGTTCGGCTAGCAAGCGGTGCTGCCTGAGTGTAACCGGTGCAGCTAAATTGCGAAAGATCGGGCCATGATCGCTTCGTGCGGCAACGCGGCCCGATCGACAAGACCGACGACATCTACTACGTTGGCGTCCAGTCGACGGCGGCGACCCGCGAAACGAGCCTTAGGTAGAACGAATGCGACGTCAGGAACCACACAGTCAGGGTGAATCGATGCGGGTCCGCCAGTCGCCGAGCCAGCGGCCTAGGAGCCTGTCGGAAAACGAATCGGTTGATATATGTCTATTAGGTTATACACAATGAATCTATTACGATCCGACAGGCTCCTAGCCAGTCAAGTATTCTCAACTGTCCGAGAACTGCCCGGAGTGAATCCGTGCAGTTTCGGACAGTTGCCGCCGTCTAGCCAGACGGCGCGAGGAGCGAGTCGGAATACTCCGACACGCTCCTAGTCGCCTCTGCCCGCCGCGGCACTTGCGCTGACCGCAATGCGTGCGGTGCTTTACCCACCCGTCGCAGCATAAACACCTGAAATCAACCGTGTATACCGTGCAAGAACCCATGCCCGATCGCCCCGTCGTCCCCGTATCCGTGCGCGTCATCTCGTACAAGTACGAGCGCTACTTGCCGCAGTGCTTGGCGGCCTTCGCAGCGCAGTCGGTGCAGCCGCACAGCACGGTGGTGTCCGACGACTGTTCGCCGCCGCCACATGGTCAAGCTTTTCGCGACCTTGCCGCGCAGTATCCTCACGCGCGCTTTCGCGACACCGGGCACAACCGCGGCACTGTCAACCATGTGCGCGACTTGCTCGCTGACCTCGACGCGGCCTACTACATCCTGTTTTCTGCCGATGACTATTTGGTCGACCGCGATTTCTTGCGCGACGCGGTGCAGTGCATGGAGGCCAACCCCAGTGTGGTGGTGGTCTACGCCTACCATATGCCGGTCGGTAACGACGGGCGACCGCTGCGCGGCGATCTGGCGCCGGGCGGTGCGCCCGTAACCCTGATGAGCGGTCAGCACATGCGCGATCTCTTTGCGTTTGACAACGTAGTACCCGCGGTGGCGGCGGTGGTGCGCAGCGCCGTTCACCAGCGGGTGCCCGTGTTCCCCATCGACAACGCCCTGTGCCACGACTGGCTGCATTGGTATTGCCTGACGTTTGCGGGCGATTTTGCGCGGATCAACCGCACCGTCACCCACTACCGAATGCACGGCGCCAACTTGAGCATGGACATCGACCGCGACCGCCGCACCCGCGATCTGGTCGACGCTGCCTACGCCGCGCTGCTAGCCCATCAGGACACTTCGGCGCACGATCGGGCGCTGCTGCGCCGCGGACGCATTCACCGCTATGTGCAGGCCACCACTGCAGCCCAACTGTGGCGGCCGCTGGTGCGCCATGGCGGTTCGGTGGTCACTTGGCTCAGTGTGGCCGAAGTGCTCTCCGCCCGAATTGCCGAGCGCGCGACCCATTGGCAACGCCGACTGCACGACACTATCGCCCGAGGGAGCCCTTGATGGATCTGGACAAGTACGCATCGCAATACGCCCATTTGGAAGCCGAATGGGACTTGGTCTACCACTTGAACATCCAGTATCGAATTGCCCAATTTCAGCCGTATTTTCGCAGTGGCACGGCGCTAGAACTGGGAACCGGCGGTGGCCACTGTACCGCCCTTTTGGCGCCGCATTTTTCAGCAATGGACAGTGTCGAAGGATCGCCGCAGCTAGCCGACCGCTTGCGCGCCCGTGGCCTTGCTGCCAATTTACAGTTGCATGTCGCCTACTTTGAGACGTTTGAGCCGTCGGCAAGCTATGCCAACATCTTCCTAGTGCAAGTGCTAGAGCACTTGGACGACCCGGTGGCCATCTTGCGCCGGTGTCGCAGTTGGCTCAATCCAGGCGGGCGGATCTTCGTAACCGTGCCCAATGCCCAGTCGATTCATCGGTTGACGGCGCCTTCTTGCAAGAGCGGTTGCAGCGACCCGAAGTGACACCGCAGGACTACATATTGGTTTTTCAGCGCGCCGATCTGCTGGACCACGCCTTGCGGGTCGATTTGCTGACGCGTCAAGTGACGGTTGGCCCAACGATTGAGCCGAGGCGGCCGTGGATCCGCTTTGAGATCGAGCCGTTGGCTTTTGAGATGTGGATGGGTCAGCTCGAGTCGTTTGAAGTCGTGCTGGAGACTTCGCGATTTGTCGCCTACCGCCAGCCCGAGCAGCATGATCCTAAGGTTTGGGAGGTCTTACGCTTATACTTTTAGCTTTGGGGCAACTGCGCAATCGAGTCGATTTTGCATCTCGACCCATTGCTGGCTTGGTGGGTTGCAAACTTGCGGCCTTTGCTGCCGCCTGCACGCTGCCGTCCTATCGCGGATCGATCGAGTTAGTCTTGCGCGCCCCAGTGTGCCCATGAGCGGCTTTTTGCGGGTGACTATGCTGCTCGGCAGCGTGACGGCGCTGTCACTGGTCGTGCAGATCGTGCGGACCAAGCTGGTGGCGATCCATGTCGGTCGCGAAGGCATGGCGCTGGTCGCCCAGTTTTCGGACTTGCAGATGCTGGTCGCTGGCCTGCTGTTGTTGGGCGCCGATCAGGGCATGGTCGCGGTGGCGACCGACGCTTACGCCCGCGGCGACCCTGAGATCCTGCACAAGACCCTCAAGATGCTGCGGCGCTGGCTGTTTCCGCTGGCATTGCTGGTGCTCACGGCCTTGACGGCGGCCGCGCCGTGGTTGTTGCCCCAAATCACCGGTCAGCCCAACTACGTGCTGCCGGGCATGCTGGCGTTGGCGGCGCTGGCGGCGCAGTTGTGGGTCCGACCGTGGACGGCGATTATCAACGGCGCGCGGGCCTTCCAGATTTTGGCCCGTGCGCGTCTTGCGGAAACGCTCGTCAGCTTTGCCGTCTTGGTGCCGCTGGTGCTGATGTGGCGGGTCCAAGGGGCTCTTTACAGCCTAGCCGCCGTTCAAGTGGTCGGTTTGGCCACCACCTGGTGGGCGTTTCGCCGCTTGGCCCCACCGACGCCCAACGACGGCGCCGCGACGTTGCCGCCCATCGATAATTCGACGCAAACGTTGGTCCGTTTTGGGGCGGCGACGCTGGTCGGCGGACTGATTAGCACCGGGCTCAGCCTGGCGTTGCGCCGTGAAATCATTAGCTTACACGGCCTAGAGCAGAGCGGTCTGTACCAAGTCGCCTTTGCGCTCACTCAGCAGTACTTGACGCTGGTGCTCGGCGCCATGTCGGCGTACAGCTTTCCCGCCTATCGGGCGGTGCACAACCAGCCGCAGGCACTGAGCCAAGAAGTCAATCACACGCTGCGCGGCGCACTGCTGGTAATTGTGCCTATTATCGCAGTGTTGCTGGTGCTGCGCGAGCCGTTCATCCTGGTCCTGTTTACTGAGGAGTATTTGCCCGCCGAAGCCATGCTGCGCCTGCAGTTGCTGGGCGACCTGTTCAAGGTGGTGGCGTGGGCGATCGGGGTGCCGATTTTGGCCGCTGGGCGCGCTGGCACTCACATCGCCTTGGAAGTGCTGTTTGCAAGTTCGTGGCTGGTTGGGGTGTGGGGATGGTCGCAGCTGTTCGGCGTGCTCGGTGCGCCCATCGGTTTTTTGGTCAATCAGATCTTGGTGTGCGTGGTGTATATCGTGGTGATTCGGCGCCAGTTGGGGATTGGCATTGATGGCCCCAATTGGCGGTTGCTCGGGCTCAGTTCAGCGGTGCTGATTGCCACGGCGCTGGTCGCTGGCAGCAGCCTGTGGGTGAGCGTGCCTGTTGCCGCAGCGATGGTGGCACTATGGGCGTGGCTATGCGTGCAACGCAGCGAGTGGCAAGGCCTATTGACCCTGGTGCGCGAGCGCTTGGGGCGACTGGGAGTTGTAAAAAAATAGCGCGATCGATCTCCGAACAGACCGGAGCGGCGAGTCGGCTGTAAGGGCCCGTGCAAAATCAAGTCGATTTTGCACCCGGCCCATTGCTTGCTGGGTGGGTCGCTAACTCGCGGCTTTGCAAGCCGCCTGCACGCTCCGTTCCTATCGCGGATCGATCGAGTAATTCTTGCTCGGGCCCTTAGGTACCCGAGGAGGATGCGCCGGTTCGCTTCACCTTGCGTTCAACTGTTCGCTGCAGGTTCAGTGGATCGTCTTGGCCCGCAGCGCTTGCTCTGCCAGCTCGTCAAAAGTAGCCCGACTGGCGCGGGCCATTTCTTCGGCGGTGGTCAGCCAACTCATCACCGAGCGATCGACTCCGACCATCCGCGCCGTCACGCCGCCCAGAAACCGGCCGGTCAGCGGGTGGTTGAACACTTCCATGCACAGCAGGAACCACTTGGCGATAGGTCGCCGCCGCACGCCCGGCTTGGCTGCGAGCAACTGGATGTTTTTGAACACTTCCCGAATCCGCTTGCTGCTCGGATCAATGCGCCCCAGTGGATCGAAAAACACCCCGCGAAAAAACGGCGCCGCGTGCACCATCACCAGCGCCATCGCCCGGGCCGCTCGCAGCTGATCGCGTAGCGGCGGCGAGGGCCGCCGGTGCAGGTCGAGCAGATACTCATCCGAGGCGTAGTACGCCACCATGTGGTAATCAATGGCGATGTGGCGCGATTCATCGCGGTTGATGCGCTGCATGGCTTGGGCGCTCATCGGGTCGGCCACGAAGTCATCCAGTGAGCGCAACAGCGCGATGTCCAAAATCAGCTCGCCGGCAGTGATGTAGCCGTTGGCCACGTCGTCGCTGACAGTGCGGATGGCCTGCAAGAACGGCGGCGCAAAGGCGGTCAGGGCCGGGGTGACGGCGTAGGCCTTGAGCCGGTGGACGTCGTAGTGGCGCGCCAGCCGCTCGGCGACCACGGCGTGACGCTCTTCATCGATCACAAACGACTCGAAAATGGCCTGCAGCCGCGGGTCGCGGGCCCGCCGTGCTTGCTCAACGAACATAGCTCCGGCCAAGCGCTCGATGGCGGCCATGTCGGTGAACATCTGCACCACCAGTTGCTCATCGGCCGCAGACAGAGCGCGCGGGGCCGGCGACCAGTCCAAGTCATCGACCGACCACTGCTGGGTCTGGCAGCGGTCCAGCATGCGATCCAGGTCCATAGCGGGCAGCTCCAGACGCGCAACGGCGACGTTAGCGCGGGGCGTACCTTGCGATAGAATTGCGGTGCGGTCAAAGGGCGCCCGTGTGCTAGGAGCCTGTCGGAAATCAATCGGTTGTGAAATGTCTATCAGATTATACACAATGAATCTATTACGATCCGACAGGCTCCTAGCCAGTCAACTATTCTCAACTGTCCGAGAACTGCGCGGAGTGAATCCGTGCAGTTTCGGACAGTT
>SHZD01000089.1 GCA_009692465.1 Myxococcales bacterium | reverse complement strand
CGGTTAGGCCCTGATCCAGACCGTCGGTTAGGCCCTGATCCAGACCGTCGGTTAGGCCCTGATCCAGACCGTCGGTTAGGCCCTGATCCAGACCGTCGGTTAGGCCCTGATCCAGACCGTCGGTTAGGCCCTGATCCAGACCGTCGGTTAGGCCAGTGCAAAGTGCGGGCCAATTGGGCTGGTCATGTATCTGTATGTTATTTTGCAGCCTATTGGTCATCTGCCGCCGAGTCTAGTCTCATTGGGTTGAGCCAGTGAGACTCCGAACTGAGACCGCCAACTGAGACCACCCGCGTCAATGGGCCCCTCTGGTAGCGAATGCTTAAATTTTAGGCTGTTGCAAGAGCATGGCTCATTCCGCGCTGAATTGTAATGCAATTCGGCCAAATCGATGACTGGCACGCGTTGTGCATCAGGGGTCGCGGTCGCACCATTGCGGCTGGATTGCCCCATGTCTGTCGTTCTGGATGCCAGTGGTGAGCCGCCAAAATCGCCGTGTAGTGACCCAATTGGGCCGCAATTGCGCACACCGCAAGCCGTAGCTGCCTATTGTAGCGACCTTGCGCTGCTGCCACACGAAGTCTTGATCGCTCTGGTCATCGACAGCAGCCACCACCTGCGCGTCCGCGTACACATCGACGGTCACCGCCACGGCGTGGCGGCGCGGCCGTGCGAGTTGCTCAGACCGGTATTAGTGAGTGGCTGTTCGGCGCTGATCGTGGTGCACAATCACCCTTCGGGGTCGCCGCGGCCCAGTGCCACCGATATCGCCTATACCCAGCGACTGGCCGACGCTTGTCGTCTGCTTGGGGTGGCGCTGGTCGATCACGTGATCGTCGCCAGCACTGGTTGGACCAGCTTTGTTCAGCTGGGATGGCTGCCGGCTAACCACCGCAGTGGCGATCGTGTGCAGTGGTGAGCCACCGTGCCGACCCAGTGGTGGTCCGTTTGTTGCTGGTCGTGCTGGTTAATCTACTCGCCAGCTCGCAGTGGACGCTGCCGCGCAGGGCGACAGAGGTCAGCGCCAGTGGCGGTGGTCAGTTGGCGCGGATGGGGTGCGTGCAGGCGCGTACGGCCGCAATTGACGATTGGCGCGCCGTGCCCGGCATTTCCTACGCAGTGGCCCAGCGGCTCGTCACTCACTGCCAAACGGCCCACTGTAAGCGCGGCACGCTGATTGTTGGAGTGCACGGCGTTGGGCCGGTGTTGGCCAAGCGGCTCAGTTTGCTGCTGTGCGCGGTCGACCTGCCGTCAGCGGCCAACAGCGTGCAACTCAAAGGCGTCGTGCAGCACGCGAACGGCGGCCTCGGTGAATCGATCGTCGACGACCAGCGAAATCTTGATTTCCGACGTCGAAATCAACTCAATGTCGATGCCAGCATCGCCCAACGCCTCAAAAGCGCGCAAAGCGACCCCGGGTTGGCTGCGCATGCCGGCGCCGACAATCGAGACCTTAGCCACATTTTCAGCGAGGCGCACTTGGCCAAATCCCATGGTTGGCCGCAGACTTTCAAGCAGCTCCGCGGTACGTCGCGCGCTGACTTGGGGCACGGTAAACGACAACTCACAGTAGCCGTCTTGCGGCGCAGTTTGAATGATGACGTCGACGTTGATGGCGTCTTGGGCCAATGGCCGGAACAGAGCCGCCGCGGCGCCCGGTCGATTGAGAATCCCGGACACCGAAAACCGCGCCGTCTGCCGATCACACGCAATGCCAGTCACCACTGCGCCTTCCAGTCCCTGCATCGCTTCGCCCCCCATCGTCACAGTTTGCGGGATCACCCAACTGCCATCGCCGTCGTCAAAGGTCGACTTGCAGCAAATCGTGACCTTGTGCTTGAGCGCGAACTCGACCGAGCGCGCCTGCAACACCTTGGCGCCCAAGCTCGCCAGCTCCAACATTTCTTCGGCCCAAATGCGGTCGATCTTGCGCGCTCGACTGCAAATTGCCGGATCGGTGGTGTAAATTCCGTCGACGTCGCTATAGATTTCACAGGCATCCGCTGCGATTGCCGCCGCCATTGCCACGGCAGACAAGTCGGAGCCGCCGCGACCTAGCGTCGTGATGTTGCCGTCTTGGTCCACGCCTTGAAAGCCGGCGACCACCACCACTTCGCCGCGGTCGAGGCACTCCTGGACCGGCGCGGCGTCAATGGTCTGAATGCGCGCCGAGCCGTGCACATTGTCGGTCAAGATCCGCACTTGATGACCCAAGAAACTGCGGGCGTCGATGCCTTTTTCCCGCAAGGCCAGCGCCAGCAAGGCGATCGACACCTGCTCGCCGGTAGCCAGCAGCACATCAATTTCGCGATCACGCGGCCGCGGCGACAGTTGAGCTGCCAGTTTGAGCAAGCGATCTGTTTCGCCTTGCATCGCCGATACCACCACCACAATGCTGTGGCCTTGGGCATGGCTGCGCGCGATACGGGCGGCAACTAAGCCGATCCGCTCGACCGAGCCCATTGAAGATCCACCGTATTTTTGCACAATCCGCATCCAGTGCGCTCCTGAGGTCGGCAACCCTGCGCAGCTGTCACGGCTTGGGTGCGTCGGCAGCCTTGCGTACGACGGTGAACTTTGCAATGGCCGGCATGGCGGTAATGGCCACCCCGCGGACCGGTGCCGTTTGGATCCGCTCGTGTTTTTCAGCGGCACTGACGCTGGCAAACTCAGCGAACACCAAGCCTTCCGGCGGTTTGGCGACCAGCTTGCGCACCGCGGTACCGGGTCCCTCAACCCGGACGGCAATTTCGGGCGGATCGACACTGCAGTGGGCGTCGACCGGGCAACCCTTGATCAAGACGGGTACCCCGACTAGCGTGCGCGTCATGTCTATTTCCTCAAGGCGCACGGTGACTTTGACCTCGTCCGGCTTGACAGACAGCAGGCGCTCAGCCGGCAGGACCAGCTTGACGACCGCCGTGAGGTCTTTTTCCGCCCACGCCAAGTCGATTGGCGTCGTCTTAATCGAAGCCAACCGGTTGACCAGGCTAGCTGGTCCAGCCACTTGCACCACAGGTGGATCACTGGTCGCCAGCTTAGGCGTGGCCCGAAAACCTGGACCCGCCTCGCCAGAAAGGGCAATTTCTACTGGTAGCGTACGGACTTGCAGCTTTTCCATCCGCACATCGAACGCAGACGGCTCGATTGCCGCCACTTCGAGCGTGCGCACTGGCAATTGTTGTTCAATTTGACGCAACTCCATCACCAAGCGGTCGCCATTGCGGTACGCGCTCAAGTCGACTGAGATTTCCAAGTTGGTTTGGGACTTGAGATCGGCCAAGGCCACTCGGCGGCCTCGCAAGTGCAAGCGTGCGAATTCTGGCACGTTGCCGACAAAAATATCGCCGCGTGGCACCCCAAGCAGCCGCAGGCGGGCAGTGAAGTCCTCCTCTTTGGTGCCGTCGCGATGGACCATCACTTGGGCGACGACGGCCAACAGCAACGCCAACAACTTGAGTCCCAAGTTGCGGGTGATGGCATTGCGCACACTGTTGAGCCAACCCATTAGCAGTCGCTCCGGCGCAGGGCCCAAGGTGGCGTGGCGCGGTGATTAAGCATCGTCGTCACTGGGCGCGGACCGATCATCGACGATCGTAATGTCGTCCTCGACGGCTCGACTGACATCAAGGCCCGGCGCAGGCGGCCACGGCCCGTCGGGATCATGCGCAGAAGGCACCAGGGCTCGCTGAGCTGCTGGCGGACGCACAGTGGCCTCAGAAGCGGGCGAATTGAATACGATACTGCGCTTCCAACTGCGATGCTGATAGGTACCGGCGTAGGCCTGACCGCCGACCAGCACGCGCAGGCGATCGCGCACTTCGGCGGGAGCCAAGCCCGTTTCCAAGCTGCCCATGTGCGCAATGGAGCAAGTGGCGGTCTCCTCAGACACCACCACCACGATCGCATCGGTCTCGTCGGCTAGACCCATTGCCGCCCGGTGGCGCGAACCGAGCGTACCGGGCACGCCAGCGCCACCGGCCAGCGGCAAAAAGTTGCCGGCGCTAGTCACCCGGGCTTTTTGAATAATCACGGCACCATCGTGGGTTGGGTTCTGGTTTGTCGGGATAAACAGGGCCACCAGCAGTTGCCACGACACCTCGCCATCAATGCGCACGCCTTCACTCGCATAGCGCAGCAGCGGCGCCTGTTGCTCGATGACCATCAACGCCCCAAGGTTGCGTTCACATAACTCGGCGCAAGTGTGGACAATGTCGTCGACCAACTCAGCCGAAAGTCGGGCCCGCGGCGCTCCGAGCAGCGAGGCCCCGACCGCCGAACCCAGTGCCCGGCGAATGTCTTCCTGAAACAGGATCACCAACATGATGGCGGCGCTGCCGATAAAACGATCGAGCACCCAGAAAACAGTTGGCAAATCAAGCATGTCGTCGCGACTGACGTACCACAGCAGCAAAAACAGGACCAAGCCAACCAACAAGGCCGCCGACCGCGAACCGCGCACCAACGCCAGCAGCTGGTAGGCCAAAATAGCCACTAGGCCGACGTCGAGCAGACGCCGCCATTGCAGGCCGTCGTACAGTTCTGGCAAGACGTCGAACACCCGCGACTACTCCCGTGATCCGTGGCGACCGCTAGTGCCCATGGCGGTCGATAGTGTGGTCTTTTCGCTCGCGGCCATGTCGCGCAATATGACAGCAATATCAACGACTTGACGCATGGCAGCGACGTCGTGAACCCGCACGAAAGCCGCGCCATGCAGGATCGCCACCGTCACCGCCGCCGCCGTCGCCCCCAGTCGATCGCGCGGCGCTGGGGCGGAAATGGCGGGCAACATGCTCACCAGAAACGATTTTCGCGACGGGCCGAGGTAAACCGGCAAGCCGATGGTATGTAGGGCGGGCGGGCAGCGCAACAAGGCGAAATTTTGGGCAGCCGTCTTACCAAAACCGATGCCCGGATCGATGGCCAACTGCAGCCGATCAACGCCAAACTGCAATGCCTGCGCGACCATGGCCGCCAAGTCTTGGCCCACGCGGTCCACACCAGCCTCAATTTGCGCGGGAAAATCGGCGGCCGCCTGCGACCAATCCATGGCACCGAGCGCGTGAGGCGCGTGCATCAGCACCCACGCCGCGCCAAACTCACGGACGGCTTGAGCCATGGCCGGCAACACTTGGCCACTGGTGTCGTTGACTGCAACCGCCCCCGCCGCCAGCGCCAATCGCGCGACCTCGCTGCGCCGAGTGTCGATGCAAAGCGGCACCTGAACGTGGCGGGCAACGGCGGCCACGACCGGCACCACCCGGGCAATTTCGTCATGGATGTCAAGTGGCTGGGCGCCAGGGCGGGTAGATTCCCCACCGATGTCCAGCAGATCCGCGCCCGCAGCTAGCAGTTGGTGAGCACGCCGGATCGCGGCGTCCACCGTCGGCAATTCGCCGCCATCGGAAAACGAATCGGGTGTCAAATTGAGGACACCGACGAGCTGCGGTCGCGCCAAGTCCAAGTGGCGACCGCCAAGCAACATTACGGCCCCCTGGAGAGCCGACCAATTGAGCCCTCGCCATAGAGAATTGCCAAACGAAATTGGAGCGGCGTGCCGCCAACCCGCAGGCTATCGAATCAGTGCCGCACGCTCGCGACCCACGAAACAAGCAAGGAGACGCCGAGCAAATCTCATTTGATCGGCTAACTAGAAACTTGGGGGCGCGCCGCCCCCAAACCCCCGCGGCGGTCCGCAGCTGTGGCCCACGTTCCACATGCCGCTCAAGGGGTTTCATGCATCGTGGGTGCCGATTTGGCGGCATGCGGAACTCTCTACAGGTGCTAGCGCGCCAAGGGCTCCGGCAACCCCGGCAAGCTGTCGAGATCGGCCGACGGCGGCCGCTTGGCATCTTTGGCTGGCGGTTCGGCCCCGCCCTGACTGGCACGGTGTTTGGCCTGTGCTTCGCGACCAATGCGCAACTCTTTGATATCACGACCGGACATCGCGAAATCGACCTCCTCGCCGTCTAACGTCTCAAAGGCCAACAGGGCTTCAGTGATTTGGTCCAATTGTTCGCGGTGTTGGCGCAGGACTTCGGCGGCCCGGGCGTAATTGTCGTCGATAATGCGCTTGATTTCCTGATCGACTTGCACGGCGGTCGATTCCGAAAAGTTTTGTTGCGCGGCAAAATCGCGGCCCAAAAACGGCTCGCCGCTTTTCTTGCCATAGGCCAACGGCCCCATGCGACTCATGCCCCATTCGCACACCATGCGCCGCGCCAATTCGGTCGCTTGTTCAATGTCGTTGGCTGCGCCGGTGGTAATCTCACCGTTGACAATGTCTTCGGCGATGCGACCGCCCATCATGATCGCAATCCTGTCGTGTAAATACTGAGAGTTATGTGAATAGCGATCGCGCTCTGGCAACTGCTGAGTCAGACCCAGCGAGCGACCGCGCGGGACAATCGTCACCTTGTGCAACGGGTCGGACGTTTCCAGGTGCTTGGACACCAAGGCGTGCCCGGCCTCGTGGACCGCCGTCATGTGCAGCTCGTCCTTGTTCAGCATCAGCCCGCGGCGCTCGGTGCCCATGATCACTTTGTCCTTGGAGTTTTCAAAATCCTCCATGAACACATGGTCGCGATCCTTGCGCGCCGCCAGCAGCGCCGCCTCATTGACCAGATTTTCCAAGTCAGCACCAGCAAAGCCGGGGGTACCGCGCGCCAGCTTCTCCAAATCGACGTTGGGCGACAGCGGCACCTTGCGGGTATGCACCTTGAGGATCGCCGCACGGCCCTTGGCGTCAGGAGCCGGCACCACCACCCGGCGGTCAAAGCGGCCGGCGCGCAGCAGGGCCGGATCGAGGACATCGGGCCGATTGGTGGCGGCCATCAAGATGACGCCGGTGTTGTTTTCAAAGCCGTCCATCTCGACCAGCAGCTGGTTCAAGGTCTGTTCGCGTTCGTCGTGACCGCCGCCCATGCCAGCACCGCGATGCCGGCCAACGGCGTCGATTTCGTCGATAAAGATGATGCACGGCGCGCTTTTCTTGCCTTGTTCAAACAAGTCGCGCACCCGGCTGGCACCGACACCGACAAACATTTCGACAAAATCGGAGCCCGAAATCGAAAAAAATGGCACCCCCGCTTCACCGGCCACCGCTCGCGCCAGCAGCGTTTTGCCAGTGCCAGGAGACCCCATCAGCAGTACGCCCTTGGGAATGCGCCCGCCGAGCCTGGTGAATTTCTTGGGATCTTTTAGAAAGTGAATGATCTCCTCAAGCTCTTGTTTGCACTCGTCAATCCCGGCGACGTCCTCAAACGTGACCCGATTGGTCGACTCCGTCATCATTTTGGCCCGCGATTTGCCAAACGACATCGCCCGAGAACCACCGGACTGCAACTGGCGCATGAACACAAAAATCAGGCCCAGCAACAACAGCATCGGCAGCCAGTTGAGCAACAGCGACACCCAAACGGCGTTGGCGTCCTCGCGCTCGTAGGTAATCTTGACGCCCTTGAGAATAAGTTCTTTTTGGAATTCCTTGAGATCGCCAGCGGTGCGAAACGGCTTGCCCTCGCGGGTCAGCCCTTCAATTTGCAGACCGTGGACGGTAATCTCGTCGATCTGATCCTTTTCAGCGATGTCTTTGGTAGCAGTAGCCTTGTGAATGAACTCGGTAAACGAGATCTCCGCGCCGGCCGCGCTGGAGCGCACCCCCGTGTACAAGACGACCACCAGCAGGATGAGCACGACCCAAACCAGCATGTTGCGATATTGCTTCACGAAAATATACTCCTGTAGCGCATTCTTTGGGGCGCCGACCCGCCCAATCTGACGCATCAATCGGCCAAGCCGGTGACGGTGCGCAAGTTCAGGTTAGTCCGCACCTCCCCTGTGCGCAATGTTGGCCCGCGGTTTTTTTTGCAAAAATGCTGGAGATTAACCCTCCTAGGAGCCTGTCGGAAATCAATCGATTATGAAATATCCTTGCGGTTATGCACAATGGGTCTATTGCGATCCGACAGTCTCCTAGCTTCTCAGATATTCTCAACTGTCCAAGAATTGCCCGGAGTGAATCCGTGCAGTTTCGGACAGTTGCCGCCGTCTAGCCAGACGGCGCTAGGAGCGAGTCGGAATACTCCGACACGCTTCTAGCCGGTCGCCCGCGGGCAACGGGCCGAGGGCACACCAGTCACCGCTGCAGCGAACGGCTCTGTCCATTGGCATTCGCGACACGGCGAGCAAACTGCCACAGCAACCGAGTCTGGGTGACATCCAAGCCGACTATAGCGATGCGGCCCGCCTGCGGTCGACTAGCCAGCTCCACAAAGGCGTGCACCGCGGCGACCGTTGGCGCAGGCACGCTCAGCTGGGCCGCGACCCACCGCAGAAACAACGCCTGGGCACCGGCGACGGGCGGAATGCGGTCGCGAGGCACCGTCAGGTCAGCGTCGGTCAGCTGCACCGCCCCTGCCAACGCGACGGATATCCATGCGTCAACCCCTTGTTCATGCAAAGAAAACGCCTGGGCGCTCCGGGCCAACCCGCCGACCGCGTTGGCCTGTACTGCGTTCAGGGCGGGCAACGCGCAGTGGCGGGTTCGATTGCGGGTAAAATCCAGATTGGCATTGGAAGGATCGGTCCAGTACGGCAATTGCCCATGCAACGCGGCTAGTTGCGAACGCTGCAGCGCTAATAGCGGCCGCACCACGCCATCGCCGCGCTGAGGTGCAATCCCAGCCAAGGCGCTAGGTCCGGCGCCACGGGCCAAGCGCATCAACAGCGTTTCGGCCTGATCGTCGGCGTGATGGGCCGTCGCCACCACCGCGCAGCCGGTTTGCTCGGCCAGCGCCGCCAGCGCGGCATAGCGGGCGGTGCGGGCGCGCCCTTCCCAACCGCCACCGGTTGGCACCACCACCGCGGCAATGTGCAGGGGCAGCGCAAGATTGGCGCAAGCCGTGCGGATCAGGTCCAACCCGACAGCACGGTCGGGTTGGACGCCGTGGTCGATGTGTAGCACTGTAATTTCATGGCCTAAGGAGCGCCGCAACCACGCCAGCAGCCGCAGCCCACACAGCGAATCGAGACCGCCCGAACAGGCCCAACCGACGCGGTCGCCCGGTCGCCACAAGCCTAAGCGCCGAACATCACTGCGCACCTGCTGGCCGCACCGGCGCAACAACGGCGACGGCGGTAACCACCACGCGGCAGAGTCAGGGCTGGCCGGAAGATCTACATCCATAAATTTGCGCTCTTGGCCGTCGCTGGACCACCCACAGTGCGGATGTCGCTAGCGAAATGGTGGCGCATCGGCGACACTGCCGCCGCTCGGTCCGCAGCCAGCGGGCCTACGGAGCCCCATGCCGCAAGACTATGCCAATCCAGCGCCGCTTCACCAATTACCGGCGAACCCGGCACAGTCGGCGCCCCAGCCGGTGCCCCCGACTGTGCCGAGCGGTCGTCAGGCGGTCAGCACGCCGATTTCGCAGTTGGCCGCCGACGCTGACGCCCGCTTGCACGCAGTGGCGGCGGAGCTGAGCCAGGCGAAGCAAAGGCAAGTCGCGTTCAAATCACTGGACGGTCGGGCGATTGAGCCGTTGTACGCGCCCAAGGTTGCCGACGCTGCCTATTTTGACCAGATCGGCGTGCCGGGCCAGTACCCGTTTACCCGCGGCGTGCACGTCAACATGTACCGCGGTAAGCCGTGGACAATGCGCATGTTTGCTGGTTTTGGCACCCCCGAAGACACCAACAAGCGCTTTAAGTATTTGCTGCAACAAGGTCAAACGGGGTTGTCGACGGCGTTCGACATGCCAACGCTGATGGGCTACGACCCGGACCACGCCATGAGCGAAGGGGAGGTCGGCCGCGAAGGGACCAGCGTGAGCCACTTGTTGGATATGGAAGCGCTTTTTGAGGGCATTCCGCTGGGCGACGTCACCACGTCGATGACGATCAACGCTCCGGCGATCGTGGTGCTGGCGCTGTATGTGGGGGTGGCCGAGCGGCAAGGGGTCAGCTACGACCGCATTGCCGGCACCTTGCAAAACGATATTCTCAAAGAGTTTATCGCCCAAAAAGAGTGGATCAGCCCGCCGCGACCATCGATGCGCATTATCCGCGACATGCTTGGGTTTTGTACGCATAAGTTGCCGAAATGGAATACAATTTCGATTTCTGGCTATCACATTCGCGAGGCAGGGGCGACGGCGGTGCAAGAACTGGCGTTCACGCTGGCGGACGGCATTGGCTACGTCCAAGCGGGCCTCGAAGCCGGGCTGGACGTCGACAGTTTTGCCCCGCGCTTGAGCTTCTTTTTTGATGTTCACAATGATTTTTTTGAAGAAATCGCTAAGTTTCGCGCGGCGCGGCGGCTGTGGGCGCGGATCATGAAAGAGCGGTTTGGGGCCAAGAACCCGCGCTCGATGATGCTGCGCACCCATGCCCAGACCGCCGGGGTGTCGCTGACGGCTCAACAACCGCTCAACAATGTGGTGCGCACGACCTGGCAGGCGCTGGCGGCAGTTTTGGGCGGGACCCAATCGCTGCACACCAATAGCATGGACGAAACCTACGCCTTGCCGACCGAAGGGGCGGCCAAGCTGGCGCTGCGCACTCAGCAACTCTTGCTGGAAGAATCAGGAGTTGCCAACACGGTGGATCCGTTGGCGGGCTCGTATTTTGTCGAACATCTGACCGATCGCATGGAAGAAGAGGCCATGGTCTACATTGCCAAAATCGACGACATGGGCGGGATAGTGCGGGCGGTCGAAATTGGCTATCCACAAAAGGAAATTGCCGAAAGCGCTTTCAAATTCCAGCAGCGCGTCGAGTCGGGCGAGCGCAAGATTGTCGGCATTAATGCCCATACTGAGCCGACCGGCGACCCGATTCCGCTGCTGCACATCGACGCCAACGTCGAGACTTCGCAACTGGAACGCTGCAGGCGGGTTAAGGCCGATCGCAGTGCCGAGGCAGTGCAGCGCTGCCATCGGGCCATCCGGCAAGCGTGCCGCAGCGACGACAACTTGGTGCCGCCGATCTTGGACGGGGTGCGCAATCTGGTGACGCTAGGCGAAATTAGTGACATTTTCCGCGAAGAATTTGGAGTGTACCGCGATCCGGCCTTCCTGTAGGCCAAGGTGCGGTAGGCTTGTTCGTGTTGGCGGACTCTTAGACCTTTGTCAACTAATTCTGCTGTGATTGACCAGTTTGGAGCGGCGATTCATGGCGACGGACAACCGGCCGATATGCGTGGTGCTGGCGCTGACCGCAACCGGGATGGCGGTGGCGCGCGACTTGCAACCGATGAGTTGGCGAGTGCTCGGGGTCGATGCCGATCGGTCGCGTCCGGGCTGGTTCAGTCGCACGATAGAGCGGCCGTCTGGGCTGGCGGCTTTGCCGTTGGGAGCAGAGCTTTTAGCTGCGGTGTGTGCCTTGGCGCGCGGACCAGCGCCGGTGATCGTGATGGCTGCGGCCGACGACGCGGTCGGTTGGTGCATCGATCACCATGCCGAGTTGGCGAGCAACGGGGTGCGGTTGGCCGCTGGCTACACCGATCAGGTCGCTGCAGTGTTGCTCGACAAGTCGCGTTTTGGGCAGCGCTGTCGTGAGTTGAACATCGACGTTCCGGCGACCATGCAGCCAGCGAATCGCAATGATATCGAGTCTTTTGCTCGAGAGGTTGGCTTTCCGCTGATTGTCAAACCGCGAGCAGGTCACTTGTGGCGGCAAAAGCTGCGCGGCCAAAAACTGCTAACTCCGGCGACTCTGGAGCAGTTGCGGCGAGATCTAGATGAAATTATTGGAGATCCCGCATCCATAGTCCTGCAGGAATTGGTCGCTGGGCCCGAGTCGAACTTGTTTGTCGGCGCGGTATGGGCCGGTCAGGACGGTCAGGTGCGACAGGTGGTGACGGCCCGCAAAGTTCGCCAATTTCCACGCAATTTTGGCTCGGGCTCGCTGGTCCGGACCGAAGAACTGCCGCAAGTGGCGCTCATGTCGCGTCAAGTGGTCGAAGCGCTCGGCTACGCCGGGGTGTGTGGCACCGAATTCAAGCTGGATCTGCGCACCAACAAGCTGCGGTTGATTGAAATCAACGCCCGACCGACGCTTTGGTACGACCTGTGCCGCGCGGCCGGGGTCCATTTGCTGCGGGCCCACGCTTGCGATCTAGCGGGGCTGCCGTGCGCGCCGCTGGTGGGCCAACGCCAAGGGGTAGTGTGGCGCTATGCGGTCCGCGATGCGATTGCGCTGGCCCAAGCTGGGATTGGGCCACTGCTGCGGGCGACGTTGCGCGAACCGCTGGCTGACACCGACGCGGTGTTTTCGGCGCGCGATCCGCTAGCTGCGGTCGGTTCACTGGTGCATACGGCGCTGCAAGCTGCCCAGCACTTACGGCGAGTTAAGCCACGCGGCGCTGGCTGACGACCTGAGCCAGCGGTTCGCGGGCGACAAACTGAGCGACGCTGCCCCACAAGTGCTCAAACTGGGCGCGGTTAAAGCCAGAGCCGCTGGTAATCCAATCAAAATGGGGCGGAACATGCTCCGGGCTGTCGAAATGACCGATCACGTCATGGTGGTCGGCCTGCACGCAACACACGACTTCGCCCCATAACTGCGAAAGCACCGGCACCATCCCATCATTCGCTTTGAGATCAGGCACTTCGCCGTAGGCTTGCTGCAAAGCCCGCACGTGCTCCACCGGTGGCAGCGGCAGCTTGTCGGCAGCGTGGCGCGCAGCTAGATTCCACATCGCCACATACAAGGCATGACTGGACTGCGCATACGCCGACAGCCCCGCGGCCAAAGTCGAACCCACCCCTGGCGAGCGCGCCTTGGCCACCACACAGCCGTAGCGCACCGTCGGATCGTTGCGAGTGACGGCGTTGAACACCTCCATGGCCGCCGGCATCAATTGCTGGATCAGCGACTGGTCGCTGCCGACTTCCTTGAAAAACTCACGAATTTCACGCTGCCGCTCGTCCGAAAAATCGTTGAGCAGCTCGTCATACAGCTGATCGAGCGGATCGGCTTGCGCCACCAAGCTGTCAAGTTTGATCAGTAGGCCCGCCATCTGCACCAGCGCCGACAGCGGCACTTTGCCATAGCGCAGGGTGTAAATCATCGACAGCGACAGCAGTTGCAACACTCGACCGCCAATCACGGTCGTAAAAAAGCCCGCGGTCGGGGTGCCATGATGGGGCGTTGTCACGCTGATAACGGTGCGCACCCGCGCCGCCATCTCGTCTGCGGGCAAGGTCGTGGATAGCGAACCGCCGGCCGCGACCAGCAAACGGGCATCCAAGCCGCCAGAACTGTGACCAATCAAGTGAATCGGCGCGCTGTCCGCCCCGGCGTGGTCGCACATTTGCTGCAACAACCGCTGAGCGCGTTTCTTGATCGAGGAAGTCGGCGCAGTCTTGACCTGAACCACGTGGGCGTCGATACCACCGCTGGCCAGCCGAGCCTCAAGCACTTCCTGAACATGCTTAAAGTACTTGAGATCTCCCAAGTTGGCAAAGCCAAAGAAACCGGGAACCAAGAAGATGTGGTGCTTATCGCCCGCCATGCGCCCGCTTTGCGCGGCAGACGACCGCGACAATCGGCAAAGCTAGCCCAAGCGATTCAGGCGGTCCAGTGTTTTGGGGCGCGAGCTCACTTGCAACTCGCACACGTGGACCCGGCGCAACTGTAGGTCTTGCTCGTGCCGGCGTAGCCGGTGCCAGTGCAACAGTCGCCTTCGGTCTTGCAGGTGGTATCGCAGTAGCAGCCAGTGGGCGCTTTGCCGCCACAGGAGCTGTCGCAAACGTGTTTGCAGTCTTTTGAGCAATTACTATAGTTTTCGCCAGATTCACAGATGCTGTTGCCGCAAGCCGTGATGCAGTCCGCCGGGCAATTGCTGTTGTTTTCGCCACTGTCGCAGTACTTGTTGCCGCACAGGCTGATGCAGACGCCGGCCGCGTCGCCCTTGCCGACCGCACTGGTTTCGGTCTTGGACAACGTGGTCGCTGCGACCTGCTTGCCCTTGCAGATGCCCAAGTAACAGGCGTCGACGGTGCACGAATTGCCATCGTCGCAGGTTGCTCCGCTGCAGCCACAAGCCAACTGGCCTTTGTCGTTGAGCCTGAGCAGCCAGGCGTCGTAGTCGGCGCCATTGCGGAAATAGGCCATGCCGACGGCGACAGGGCCGCCCGGTGCCGCCGCTACGCCCTACAATTCGTCTGTGTAATTGCCAACAAACGGGATCTTGTGTTGCCAAATCAGCGCGCCGTCGGCTGGCGCGGCCCGCACCCAATGGCCGTCGTATTGCGAATTGGCAAAATACCCACGGCCGGCCAGCACAATGGCAGAGCCGACCGCTGGCATTCCATAGGCTTCGGTGTACGCATCTCCATAAGTCTTGGTCCACGCCAGCGTGCCGTTGCCAACGATTTTCTTTCATAGTGTTCAATTTTTCGAGGCCAGAAAAAAGCGTGGGCAAAAGTTGAGGACTTCTGGCGGCGTTGGCAGGGCAAATCAGCTGGTTTTGGCGCCTATTGTCCGCGCAAATCAGCCGTCGGGACCGCCAGCGGCATTGGCTCACTGGGCCGCTGGCGTGGCGATTTAGGCCGGTCAAACGGCCGAGCAGCCGCGATCGCGGCGTTGACAAGAAATCGCTCTGAGTTTATTGTCGCCCGCAACCGAGACTCAGGTCGGGAGGATGAATGGGACTTCGACAAGCCCGTAATCGCAGTGCTGTGTGGTCTTCGCTGGCAGCTGTCGGCGTGGTCGGCCTAGTCGTGTCCGCCAACCTGTGGTCGATGTGGCACGCGGAGCCGGAGCCAACGACGCTCGACCCCTTGCAGCGCCTGAGCTCGTTGCAAAACGACAATCGCCACTTGCTACCCGAATCGGCCCAAGCAGATGCAGGCGAGGCGGCCGATGGCACGCTGGACGCGGGAACTGGCAGGCTCGGCGCGGGAATTAGTAGGGGCGGCAAGCGCGCTGGGCTCCTAGACGCCTCCGCCCGCGGTGGTGTCCACACCGCATCAAGAACGACTGGCGCTGGGAAAATCCCTGAGATTACACGCAGCTGCACGGTGCAACCCGGCGAAAATCTGGGGGCGGCGCTCGGCCATTTGTTTGTGCAAGGCGCGGTGCAGCGTCAGGTGATTGCGGCCTACGCCAAGCTGCGCAAACCAGAGAGATTGCAGGCGGGTTGGCGGTTGTGGGCACGGTTTGCCAGTGATCGCGGTCAGGCGTTTGCCGATTCTGCGGCATTGCTGGCCGTCGTTGTTGCACCCGCGACCGGCGAAGGCATCACGGTCACCCGCAACGACAATGCCAAAGTGGACAGCGAATTTGTGGCCACAGACGGTGGCTTGGCCGGAGTGGTGGTGCGCCAACCCCTGCGTTGCCCCATCATTGGCGCGCTCGACAGCTCGCTTCGGCGCTGCGGCGGCGACGAAGGCATGGCGATGCAAGTTGCTGTGATCTTGAGTGACCGCTTGCATCCGGCGCTGGAATTGCGCGCCGGTGACGAGTTGCGACTGGTGATCGACAAGCTCATGGATGGCGACCAGTTGGTGCGCTACATGGGCGTGATTGCGCTGCAAGTACGTCCAGTCACTGGCGAAACCGTGACTGCACTGCGCATGCGCGACGATCATGGTGAAGGCTACTATGCCGCAGACGGCACTTCAGTTGAGGCCTTGTTCTTGCGCCAACCCCTGCGAACAGGTCGCACCACCAGCGGTTTTGGGATGCGTCTGCACCCGATTTTGCATCAGATGAAAGCGCACTATGGCGTTGATTTTGCTGCGGGTACCGGCACGCCAGTCTATGCAGCGGCCGACGGTGCACTAGTTGCCGCCCATAAAGTAGGTGCCGCCGGCAACTTGGTTCGCCTGCGCCACAGCGACGGCTATATCACTGAATACATGCACTTGCAAAAATTCGCCACCGGGCTGGTGGCTGGCAATCGCATCGACAAGGGTCAAACGATCGGCTACGTAGGCACGACTGGGCGTTCGACTGGGCCGCACTTGCATTTTGGCGTCAAGAAGAACGGCAAGTACCTGGACCCGACTTCGGTCAGCGACGAGCTTCAGCCGAGTCTGACGGCGCGGGCCAAGAAAGTGTTTGCTAGCGAAGCCGCTGAGTTGCTCAAGATTATCAACGGAATGGACCGTCAAGCACCAGGCAACGGCGCCTAGAGAGTTGCAGCACGCCGCGCGCGGCACCCGCGATAGATGAAACTTTTCAGGGTGCTGCATGGCGACCGGGCCTCTGGGCGCCCGCGCGGCTACGCAGCACACGTGGGGCGGCGCGCCCCGAGTTTCTAGTTCGCCGATCAAAAAAGATTTGCTCAGCGCCTCCTCGCTGGTGGCAGGGGTCGCGACCTCCGGGCACTGATTCAATTGCTTGCGGGTTGGCGTCTCGCCACTCCATTTTCGTCGGGGGACTGGCGTGAAACTGGTCTGGCTGGCAGCGCCGTTGTTGCTCTTGACCTGCGCGGTGGTGCGTTGGCAGGCGTCCTTGGATCGCCACGCCGCGCCACAGTCTGGCGCCGTTGCGACTGTCGAACGAGGCATTGTCGGACTATCCAACATCTCGACTGACCTGCGCTTTCGGCTGCGCGGGCCGCGATCACCCGAAGCCAAAGTCGCCATTGTCGCCATCGACAGCGAAGCGATCGCCCGCTACGGGCGCTGGCCGTGGCACCGCGAGGTGATGGCCGCGCTAATCGACAGCATCGGCAATGCTGGCGCCAAGTCCATCGGACTCGACGTCGTCTTCGCCGAGGCGGACCCAAGGGCAAGCGAAGGGCTGCGCCAGGCGCTGGCAGAGCGCGGCTTGGCCGAACTGGCAGACGCCCATGAAACCGACCCGCTGCTAGCCGGCGCGGTGGCTAAACACGCAACTAAAGTCGTATTGGGCTGGCAGACGGACTCGCCGTGTCGGCCGCTGACCGCTGGCCTGCAGCAGTGCCCGGTGGACGATGCTCGCTATGGGCAAACGGTGCCGCCCAGCCACGGTCTGTTCGCGCTGGCCAAGCCCAAAGGCGCCAAGCTGTTGCCGGCCCTGTCGCCGTTGCTGGCCGCGGTCACGGTAACGGCCAACCTGGCGCTCGTCGCCGAGCAAGCGCGGTTTGCTGGCTATTTCAATGCCTTCTTGGATCCCGACGGGGTCGTGCGCACCGCCTACGTGGTGATGGCGGTAGCTGGCAAGCTGCATCCGTCGCTGGCGCTGGCGATGGCCCAAGTCCAGTGGGGTGGCAAAGCGCAGGCGCAATTGGCCGCGGATGGCCAGTTGCTGGCTCTGCGCAAGCCCGACGGCACCGCGCTGCCGGTCGACGCCAGCGGTCTACTGCGCATCGGGTTCTACGGCGCGGGTCGCACGTTCTCGTACCATGCGGCGTCGGCGATCTTGGCCGCAGATCCCAGTATCCTCAAACAGTTGCGCGATGTGCACGTGCTGGTGGGCCTGACGGCGCTGGGGGCGCACGACATGCGCAGCTTTCCGTTTGACGCCAATGTGCCTGGGGTTGAAGGGCACGCAACGATCTTGGCCAATCTACTGGCGGACCAAGCTTTTGCCGCACGCGATCCGGCTGCCGACGCTTGGCTGTTGATTGTGCTGGTTCTCATCGTCGGCGCCGGACTGGTGGTCGCGTTGCATCGCCTCCAAGCGCTGGGCGGGCTGGTCGTGGCTGGTTGCGCGCTGGGAGCAGTGGCAGCAGCCGATATGCTTCTGTTCAGTAACGGCATTTGGGTCGACACCGGGGCGGTCTACGCCGGCTTGAGCAGCACGATCGCCGCACTTTTGGCGATGCGCTATTTTGAGGAACAGAAATCGCGCACATTCATTAAGTCGGCGTTTTCACGCTATGTTTCGCCTGCAGTTGTCGACAACATGCTGGCGCATCCCGACCAATTGACTCTGGGTGGCGAAAAAAAGGCGATGACCGTGCTGTTTTCGGACATTCGCAGCTTTACCACGGTGTCGGAGCGCCTCGATCCGCGCGAGCTGGTGGCGTTTTTGAACCTCTACCTCGGGCGCATGACGGATATCGTATTTGACCACCGTGGCACCTTGGACAAGTACATTGGCGATGCGGTCATGGCGTTTTGGGGGGCGCCGCTGCCGCACGCGGACCACCCGCGCGATGCATTGCAGGCTGCGGTGGCCATGATCGCGGCGGTCGATTCGCTGCGTCCGGGCATCCAGGCGCGCTGGGACATCGACTTGCAAATTGGCATCGGGGTCGCGACCGGGATCGTTAGCGTCGGCAACATGGGCAGTGAGCGCAATTTGGCCTACACCGTGCTCGGTGACCGCGTCAATCTGGCCGCGCGGTTGGAGTCGCTGACCAAGACCTATGGCGCCCAAGTGCTGACAACCGCCGACACGCTCAAGGCGGCTCAGGACTGCGGTGGCACCTTTGTGGCGCGCACGGTGGACTTGGTGTGCGTCAAAGGTAAGACTGAACCAGTTGAGCTTGTGGAGCTTTTTTTCAAGCCACTCGATGATGCCGAGCAACTCGCCTTTGTGACCGCGCGCAAGTTGTACCTGGCCGAACAGTTTAGCGAAGCGGCGCAGGCGTTTACGGCGCTGCAAGCCCAATTTCAGCACCGACTTTACCCTTTGATGCTGCAGCGGTGTCAGCACTACCTGCAGCACCCGCCGCCACCGCACTGGTCCGGTGCTTGGATTATGGAGAACAAATGAAGCTACTTGTTGTCACGATTGCGCTAGTGGGCGTCGCTTGGACTAGCGCTTCGGCCGCGACCGCAGCGCCTGCTGTGCTGGAATCCGTTAGCGGCGACGGCGTCAAGCTGACCCGCGCGGGCAAAGTGCTGGCGGTCGACGAAGGCGACGAGCTGCAGCAGGGCGACCGCCTGAGCGTGGGCAGCCGCGGCGCAGTCCGATTGCTGTTCGGCGACGGCACGCACTTGACCTTGTCGGCAAGGTGCGAAGTGGAACTCGCCAAGCCGCTGGCCGGTGCAGCGGGCGTTGTAGTGCTCAAGGGCAACGTCGCCGCGTTGGTGGCCAAGCCGCCGCAACCGCTGGCGGTCAAAGCCGGAGCTGTCGGCGATTTGCGTTTCTTTATCAAGACTAACGCCGCCGTGATGGGAGTGCGGGGCACTGAATTTGTGGTGGAACACCACCAAGCGAGCGGCCACACCGATGTGCACACCCTAGAGGGCACGGTCGACGTGGCGCAAACGGACGACGACTTGGGGCGCGGCCGCGGCAGCCGCTTGGGCGCGTTAGAGCGCCTGCGGGCCGACAAGGGCGGCATCGGCAAACCGGCCCAATTTGAGCGTGGTGCCTATTTCAAAGACCGCGCCAAGCACCATCGAGCCGCAAGTGATCTGGCCAAGCGCGCGGTGCGCAGTCGCGATGACCTGCGGGCCCGGCTGCAGGCCCGGCAGGGTCGGGAGGGCAAAGCGCGTACGTATGGGCACGGCGCCGGCGGAGCCAAGGGGGATCACCCAGCCGAACACCGAGGGCAGGACAAGGCCGGAGCCCCGGGCAAGCCTGAAGACAGGACCCAGCCCGACGGCAAGGGCAAGGCGGCGGCCGGCGACGACGCTGGGCGCGGCCCAAAAAAGGCGCATGCCCAGCCAGCAGAGAAGGGTCGCGACGGGCCTAGGACCGATGATCGGCGTGAGCGTCACAAAGGCGGTGGCGGGCGCAAAGGCCGCGACTGATCGCGATCTGCACCGGCCGTTGGCACATCTCAACGAACGTCAACACTTAGATAGTCGCGCAGCCGAGCCAGCAGACGCACATTGGCGCGCCGCATCATGTCCTCGCTCTTCCCGCATAGGTTGGCAGCGTGTTTAATCGTCTGATCTTGGCCATAAACATGATTAAGAACAACTAGTTCGGCTGAATCCAATTCGCCACGAGCGCGCTCTAGCGCTTGAGCCAACGCCAGCTTGACGGTGGTCTTGGACGCAACGACCACATCGCCGCTGTGGACCGGCCGCGCGCGCCGCAGGTCGACTCTGGACTCGCGGCGCAAGAGATCCACCGCGCTGCCGCGCATCCGCTCGTAGGCAAACGTGGTCAGCTTGCCGCCTTGCGGATCCCAGCGTTGCCGCGATGCGGTCCAGCTGGCCAGCGACTCTCGGTAGGCGTCCTCGCGCACGTCCAGTGGCATCCAACGGGTCACGTAATTAGCGATGCGAATGGCATCGTCGACATCGGTGTCGGCGTCGGATCGAGGGCGGCGGCAGTTTGGAGTTGTCATGGTGGTGGCTCGTGCGCTGGCAGTAGCGCTGCCTGTGGTCAACAAGCAAGAAACATGCCATCGGCAGCAAAACCGCGAAAAGTTGTGTATTTACATTGAGATTGATATGGCTTCTAAAGGAAATGCTTAGCCTAGCTTGGGGTCGACGCACCCCAGCGCGAACGCCAGTGCTGGGTCCAGTGCTGGGTCCAGTGCTGGGTCGAGGTCTAGGCCTGCCGCATTTGCCGCACGCGACCGCCCGGCAAGAGCAGGCCAGCCTGCAAATGGCGACCAATGGGTTGTTCATTTAAGTATTTGAAATCACAATCGATCAACGCCGCCAACTGCCTTGGACGGGACTAAATTGGTGTGGGCAGGCCTGCGGACCATCGCCTGCGCGGCCACCGTCACCAGCGCCGTCGACACCGCATCGGCCGTTGCCGCGCCCAAATTCATCGCCACCAAATCCGTGCGGGCGCCGGCCAAATCGACGGTACCTTCGTGCAAGGCAATAGTTTGGGCAATGAGAGCACAAATGCCATGGGCGTCGGGCAACACCAGCGCCCGCTCGCCGAGCAAGTCGCGCCATTGCTGCAAAATGTCGGGGTCTTTTCCGTGGTAACCTTCAGTAACGATAATGTGAAACACTTGCCAGCGCTCGCTCGCCGCCTGCACCGCTTGATGGGCCGTCCACTCCTTTTCGGCAGAATCACCGAACACGTTTTTGAGGTGTTCGCGCGGCAAACTCCACGTCATTTCATCGCCCATGGTGAACAGATACCCTTTCTTCTTGCGCTTATCCCACGCATCGGTGCGGGTGTGATTGGCCGCGAACCAATGGGCCAGGGCATACGACTCATAGCGTTGGCCACCGCCGCCGCCTTCGATCCAAATCTTGGTCAGCCACATATCCATTTCGAGGCCCGATTCAAATTGACCGACTTGAAACGGCCCAGCGTCGGTACAGGCGTCGCCAATAGCGGCAAACAAAAGTTGAGGATCAACAACATAGCCACGATCGACCAACATGCGCATCAGGCCACCGAGTTCTTCGCGGGCAAAGCGTTCGGGGATGGTCCCCATCGATCCGGTCACGTCGAAGGCGACCACAATCGGCACGCTATCGGGATGTTGCGGCGAATCGCAGCTTTCGCGAACGCCCAAACCGTGTGGATTCATGGTCGGATCGACGTGCTTACTGCCAAAGATCTGGTCGCGCGTCTGCACGGTTCGCGCGTTGGAAAGTTGAGAGTAGGCGTCGTCGCTCCAAGCAGTGTAGCCCATGATATGACTCCAGAACGGCCATCAGCGGCCGCGGTTGTTAGACGGTCGGCATGACAAACGGATGGAACTTGCGCGGGCCAAAAGCGCGACGCTGGGCCATTCTCCAGCGCTCCAACACCTCAAAGGCGTCGGCAAACCGATCTTGGTGACGCTCGAGGTGGCAGCCGCGCAAGATTTCGTTCATCACTTCAGGAATCGGCATCCGCTGCGGATCGCCAAGGTCGACCGGGCGCTTAAAGGTCCACAAATCCACACCGGCCGTTTGCGCCAAAGTGCTGGCCGTCAGATACAAGTCCAAACGCGGCGAGGCCGCAGCCCGGCTAAGCACTTCTTTGGGATAGCGTTTCTTGTGCGGTGACGGCACCGCTCGCACATGCGGCCCGGTCGGGTACTGCCATTGGCGCACCGCGTAGCACCAATCGACCAGCATGGCAGCATGGGTCACCGGATGAATCAGCACGTGATCGGGCAGCACCGCGGCGTGGATCACGCCTTGCCGATGCAGCCACGCCATGAACTCAAAAAGCCGATTGCCGATCCACGCCAGCGAGCGGCCATCGATGCCTTTGGGATACGCCTGCTGGACCTCGGCCAACGACACATACTCTTCGGCCAAGCTGAGCAAATTGGCGCGGCGGCCATCGTCCAGGCGCAGCGTACCGCGCACGCGTGGCAAATAACGACCAAAGACCTCGAGTTGTTGCTGCGGACGCGACCACAGAAATAGTAGTGTTTCTGCCTCGTTGTCCAGCAAGTCGTTGTTTTGGGCGTCGCGAACGATTTTGAGCACCAGCGGTTCGCCATCTTGGCCGGTGGGATCGCGAACCACATACAGGTCACAACTATCGCCAGCTGCCAGCGAGCGCAGCACTCGGTAACAGTCTGACCCCACTTGCAAAACTTGGTCGTTGCTGCTGCCGTCGGCGTGCACTTGTTTGAGGGCAAGCTGGTGCCAAGCGCCCAGCGTTTGAAACACTTCTGTCGCCAAGTCAGATAGTTCGACGCTGTGCACGTAGCGATCAGGGTGCACGTCGGCGGCCAGCTTGCGGTAGGCGACCGCCAGTTGTTCCAAGCGCGCGGCCAAATCGGCCCCGTCGAGCGGCCCGAACACATCCGTTGGTCGCCGAGCTTGGCGCAGGCGCTCAGCGTAAGCGTAAAGGTCATCGCGCAGGGTCACGGGCGGGCTCATTGGCGCTGGGGCGCGCTGGCAGTGTAGGCCGGCAGCAGCAACGGGGCAAGGCTTGCGAACTGCCGCGATCCCCGGCTTTGGGCGCATCTCGGCGTCACTGCGTCACTTGCTCCTTGTCGAGCGACAGCGAGCGACAGCGAGCGACAACGAGCGACAGCGAGCGACAACGAGCGACAGGGCACTGGCATCCCAAATCGGGGGCCGCGGAGAATTTCGGTGGTGAATTTGGGCGAACCGCATTGCGGTCAATCTGAAGTACGGCAGCAAAATGGCCCATTCGATGACATTGGGGCCGGTTGGTGGCAACACGACTTAGGAATTGTCCCAGAATAAGTCATTGTGGGACTGGTCCCGTTTGCTTGCTTTGTGGGTCGCTAAGCTCGCGTCCTGAAAGTGCGACTCGCCGCTTGAGTGTTGCGCGAGTCGATCGAGTAAAGCTAGGACAGATCCCTAGAGCACCAAACATATTCCTGCCATGGCAAGCCGCGCCATGTGCACTGTCTGGCCAAAACTGAGTAATCCGACACCCAAATGCCATTGGTTTCCGTTGCAAAATGGAGCGGCGAGACGCCCCGGGCGATCGCTCGCGACCCACGAA
>SHZD01000088.1 GCA_009692465.1 Myxococcales bacterium | reverse complement strand
CTGTCCGAAACTGCACGGATTCACTCCGGGCAGTTCTTGGACAGTTGAGAATATCTGTGAAGCTAGGAGACTGTCGGATCGCAATAGATTCATTGTGTATAACCGCAAAGATATTTCATAACCGATTGATTTCCGACAGGCTCCTAGACTGGTCGGCCAAAGCGTTGACCAGATACGGTTGGCCTTGGGTCAGGTGCCACGCGCAATCCACCGCTGCCGGGCTGAACGCTTGGCCGGTCTCGGCAGTATGTTGGCCATACAACTGCGCAATGTCGGCGCGAAAAGTACGTCAGCGTCAGCGACTCGCGCTTGATATTGAACGGACTGGAAGTGCCCAGTCGCTCTGAACCACCTGACGCCACTTTGTAATCGCGAACATCGCGCATGCCGAAAATGCACACGCTATGCGGGAAGGCAGTGGGCCGCTCGGCGTAGCCTTGGCGCAATTGGCTCAGGACCGAAATCAAGCCGTCGTCGGTCAGACAGTCAATTTCGTCGATCAGCAGGACCACGGGGCGGGTGCAACGCTTGCACCACCGCTGCAAGAAGGCGTAAAGCCGCGACGAGGGGTCGGCGGCATCGGCTGGCAGTTCGTCTGGCGGCTGCTCTGCTGCGGCAACTTGGTTGCGGGCCGCCAAATGCAGCGACCGCACCACAGCGTTGACTACATCGGCCACTGTCTTGGCGGTGCGGCAGTTTTCAACACTGCAAAACACCACCGCATAGCGGCCTTCAGTGCGCAGTTTGGCGCCCAAAGCCATCACGGACGTGGTCTTGCCGGACTGGCGCGGGGCGTGCAGGACCAAGTAGTAGCTGTCGTCAACCAGTTGCCCAATGTCGTCCGACAACTGTCCAAGCGGCGGCAGTGTGTAGTGCTGCTCGGGCCGATTGGCGTGGGCGGTGTTGAATTGACGAGTCGCGGATGGCTTGACGCAATTGCGACCTCGGTGTACACCGCCACGGCTGGCGCTTGGACCGGCACGTCGGCGCTGGAGGGCGCATCGCATGGCAAGTACGGTCATCCCCATCGAGCGCTTGCGCTTTGGCCAGACTTCCCGTAAGGATGCCTGGTGGCTGCCGCAACTGGGTGTTTTCTTAGGCCTAGGCACCTTCGTGGTCTACGCGACGTGGGCGGCACTGCAAGGCCGGGACTACGTCAGCGGCAGCATGATTTCGCCGTTTTACTCGCCAGAAATTTGGGGTCCATCTCCGCACGCCCTGTTCGGCCCCCAACCAGACTGGCTGCCGTGGCCGTCGTTCTTGCCGTTTTCCGCCGCGCTCATCGTGCTGGCCATCCCGGGCAACTTTCGCCTGACCTGCTATTACTACCGCGGCGCCTACTACAAGTCGTTCTGGGCCGATCCGCCCGCATGTGGCGTCGGCGAACCGCGCAACACCTATCTCGGCGAACGCTGGCTGCCGTTGGTCATGCAAAACGTCCACCGCTACTTCTTGTATGGCGCCATTTTCGTGTGGTTTTTTCTGGTTCACGACGTCTACAAAGCGATGTGGCTGGTTGGCCCCGATGGCAAGCAAGCTTTGGGCCTGACGGTCGGCACCGTGTTGCTCAGCGTCAACGTGGTCTTGCTGTGGCTGTATTGCACCGGCTGCCACTCGTTGCGCCACTTGGTCGGCGGCAAGTGCAACACGTTTAGCGCCCATCCACTGAAATTCAAGATGTGGAAGTTCGTGACCTCGCTCAACAAACAACACCAATTGTGGGCGTGGTGCAGCTTGTGCTCGGTCGGATTCTCGGACGTCTACGTGCGCCTGTGCGCAAAAGGCATGTGGACCGACTTTGTCCTGTTTCGGATCTAGGAACTGCCTCAGAATAAGTCATTCTGAGGCTGGTTGCGTTTGCTTGCTTTGTTGGTCGCTAAGCTCGCGTCTTGAAAGGTCGACTGGCCGCTCCTGTGGTGTGTAAGTCGATCGAGTAATTTAGAGACTGGTCCTAACTAGGAGCCTGTCGGAAATCAATCGGTTATGAATTGTCTATCAGATTATACACAATGAATCTATTACGATCCAACAGGCTCCTAGCCAGTCAAATATTCTCAACTGTCCGAGAACTGCCCGGAGTGAATCCATGCAGTTTCGGACAGTTGCCGCCGTCTTGCCAGACGGCGCTAGGAGCGAGTCGGAATACTCCGACACGCTCCTAGTCCACGGAAATTGCGCGGAGTTCTTGATGTCTGAGACCACTACTCATGAACACGACGTGCTCGTCATCGGTGCCGGTGGTGCCGGTCTGCGCGCGGCTATCGAAGCGGCGGCTTCTGGTCTGCGGGTCGGTTTGATTTGCAAATCGCTGCTCGGCAAAGCCCATACCGTGATGGCCGAAGGCGGGGTGGCGGCGGCGATGGCCCACGTCGACGACCGCGATTCGTGGCGCGTGCACTTTGCCGACACCATGCGCGGCGGGCAGTACCTCAACAATCCGCGGATGGCCGAACTGCACGCCAGAGAAGCGCCGGATCGGGTGCGTGAACTTGAATCGTGGGGGGCGCTATTCGACCGCACCCCCGACGGCAAGATTTTGCAGCGCAATTTTGGCGGCCACCGCTATCCGCGCTTAGCCCACGTCGGCGACCGCACTGGGCTGGAAATGATTCGCACCTTGCAGGATCATGGCATCCACCAAGGCATCGAAGTGTTCATGGAGACCACCGTCGTCGAACTGCTCAAGCACGGCGACCGCGTTTCGGGTTGCGTGGCCTATGACCGCGACCGCGGCCGTTTGCATGTGTTTCGCGCCGCTGCCGTGGTGCTGGCAACGGGTGGCATAGGCCGCGCTTTTCGGATTACCTCCAACTCGTGGGAATACACCGGCGACGGCCAGAGCTTGGCTTACCACGCTGGCGCGGACCTTTTGGATATGGAGTTCGTGCAGTTCCATCCGACCGGCATGGTGTGGCCGCCCAGCGTGCGCGGGCTGCTGGTGACCGAAGGGGTGCGCGGCGAAGGCGGCGTGCTGCGCAATAGCGAAGGCAAGCGCTTTATGTTCGACGACATCCCGGACAACTACAAAGCGCAGACTGCGGACAATGAAGAGGAAGGCTGGCGCTACTGCCAAGGCGACAAAGACGCCCGCCGCCCGCCCGAATTGCTCACCCGCGACCATGTGGCGCGCTGCATCATGCGCGAAGTCAAAGCGGGGCGCGGCAGCCCGCACGGTGGCGTGTATCTGGATATCGCGTGGATTAAAGAACGCGTGCCCAACGGCCAAGAGCACATAAAGCGCAAGTTGCCCAGTATGTACCATCAGTTCAAAGAGTTGGCGGGCATCGATATCACCCAGTCGGCGATGGAAATCGGCCCGACTACCCACTACATCATGGGCGGGGTGCGGGTCGACGCCGAGACTCAAATGTCCAGTGTGCCCGGTCTGTTTGCCTGCGGCGAGTGTGCGGCGGGTCTGCACGGTGCCAATCGGTTGGGCGGTAATTCACTGTCGGACTTGCTGGTGTTTGGCAAGCGGGCGGGCGAGTTCGGCGCTGCCTATGCCAAGGCCAACGGGGTGCCGCCGCTCGACAGCGCCGCAGTGCAGGCTGCCGAGAAGCGCATTTTGGAGCCGTTTGAGCGCGCGGACAGTGGCGAGAGTCCCTACGCGATTCAAAAGGAACTGCAAGATTTTATGCAGGATCTAGTTGGTATCGTTCGCCGCCAAGACGAGATTGAAGCGGCGGTCACCAAGATTTTGGCGCTCAAGAAGCGCGCCGCCAACGTCGGTGTCGATGGGCACCGCGAGTACAATCCGGGTTGGCATACCGCGCTCGACTTGCAGCACCTGTTGACGGTCAGTGAGGCGATTGCCCGCGCCGCGGCGTTGCGCCAAGAGTCGCGCGGCGGCCATTTTCGCGAAGACTATCCGGAAAAATCGAAGCACTGGGGCAGCGTCAATCTGACGGTGCGCCGCGGCGAAGATGGCAACATGGTGGTGCAAGAGCAGGCCGTGGTGGCGCCCAACGACGACCACAAGGCGATTATTGCGGAGATGGGCTAACAAGCTGTGTGGGTCGCTGAGCTCGCGTCTATCCAGCCGACTCGCCGCTCCGATCTGGGTGGGAGCGATAGAGTTGATCGGGGACAGTTTCTATCCACCTGGGGATCTCGATGACAAGAGCGACGTTTCAGATCTTTCGCGGCACGGGCTTAGTGGGTCGCTAAGCTCGCGTCTATTCAGCCGACTCGCCGCTTCGATCGAGGTGGGAGCGATGCCTTAATTGGGGACAATCCCTAACCGCCGGAGGGTCATCATGGCCAAAGCGACGTTTCAGATCTTTCGCGGCGACAGCGCCGGCGGCCAACTCAAAGAATACTCAACTGAAGTCGGCGAAGGCATGGTGGTGCTCGATTGCATTCACCAAATCCAAGCCGAAAGCGCCCCCGACTTGGCAGTCCGCTGGAACTGCAAGGCCGGCAAGTGCGGTTCGTGTTCAGCCGAAGTCAATGGCCGCCCCAAGCTGATGTGCATGACCCGAATGGCCGACATGCCGCCCGACCAGCCGATCGTGGTGGAGCCGCTCAAGGCCTTTCCGCGGCTGCGCGACTTGGTGACCGACGTCAGCTGGAACTACAGCGTCAAGAAGAAAATCGGGCGTTTCAAGCCGCGCAAGCCCGACGTCGCCGATGGTACGTGGCGCATGCAACAGGACGATATCGACCGCGTGCAGGAGTTTCGCAAGTGCATCGAGTGTTTCTTGTGCCAAGACGTCTGCCATGTGCTGCGCGACCACAACAAGCATGAGGAGTTTTCTGGCCCGCGCTTTCTGGTCTACACCGCTGCGCTTGAAATGCACCCGCTCGACACCGACGACCGTATCGATTCAATTAAGGATGAGCAGGGCATCGGCTATTGCAATATCACCAAGTGTTGCACAACTGTATGCCCTGAAGGTATTACTATCACCGACAATGCGATTATTCCGCTCAAGGAGCGGGTGGCGGATCGCCACTACGACCCGCTGATGTGGATATTGCGCAAAGTCGGGATTGCCGATGGAGAGCCAAGCAAATGAGATTTGCTGAGCAATGAGCCCGGCCAATAAATTGGCGGGCTATCCTGGCCCCGTCCGCCTTCGCGGACGAGAATGCTCTGTTTCGACGGCCTTCGCTGGCCGGGACGTCCGCGCAGGCGGAAGGCGTTAGGATAGCTGGCCGTTTCAACGCCAGGGCGGAAGAACTGCCGAATGAGGTTGCCGATGGAATTCACGCTCAAACCCCTGCATGTGCAAGCCGTGCCGCGCGCGCTCGACAAGGCCGAGCGCTATCGCCTGCTGAACGAGCCGCGCGAAGCCGAGAGCATCTGCCGCGATTGTTTGGACGCCGATCCGGGCAACCAAACGGCCTTGACCACTTTGGCGCTGGCGCTGTCGGACCAGTTTGCCGACGGCCACTTGAGTGCCGCCAAGGAAGCGGAACTGACGGTGGCCAAGCTGAGCGATCCCTACCAGCGGGCGTATTACGGGGGGCTGATTGCCGAGCGCAAGGCCAAGGCCCAGCAACGGCGTGGAGTGCCCGGGTTTTATGTGTACGAGGCGTTGCGGGCGGCGATGACGTTGTTCGAGACGGCGGAGAAGCTGGCGCCGCCGGACAACGATGATGCGGTCCTGCGCTGGAATACTTGTGCGCGGATTGTGATGGCGAATCCGGAGATTGCTCCGGAGGATCGCGATAGTGGGGGGATGTTTTTGGAGTAGTCGACGCCCGTTACCCAATCACCCCCAGCCCCCGCCCAACCCTGCAAAACGCCGCCACGCACTGGCTCACCATCTGCGACGTATGCGCCGCTGACAACTGCACCCGAATCCGCGCCTGCCCGACCGGCACCACTGGAAAACTAAACCCAATCACGTAAATCCCCTCATCTAGCAAGCGCTTGGCCATCTCCTGCGCCAGCTTGGCGTCGCCAAGCATCACCGGCGCAATCGGATGAATCCCCGGCCGCAGCGTAAATCCGGCCGCAGTCATCTCGCTGCGAAACTGCTCGGTATTCGCCTGCAACCGCGCGCGCAAATCGTCGGCAGCGTCGATGATTTTGAGCGCCTCAATACTCGCCGCCGCAATCGCCGGCGCCAGCGTGTTAGAAAACAGGTACGGTCGCGAGCGTTGCTTGAGCAAAGCCACGATTTCCTTGTGGCCAGTCACAAAACCGCCCGACGCGCCACCCAACGCCTTGCCCAGCGTCGAACTGATCAGATCCACGCGCGTTTGCACTCCATGATAGGCTGGCACCCCGCGACCCTTGGGCCCGAAAAACCCGGTGCTGTGGCTTTCATCGACCATCAACAGGGCCTGATACTGGTCGCACAAGTCGGCGATGCTGGCCAGATCCGCGACGTCGCCGTCCATCGAGAACACTCCATCGGTGACCACCAGCCGGCTGCGGCACGTTTGGCTTTCAATCAGCGCCCGTTCCAAGTCGGCCTTATTGCCGTGCTCGTAGCGAAAGCGCTGCGCCTTGCACAAGCGAATGCCGTCGATAATCGACGCATGGTTGAGCGCATCGGAGATGACCGCATCTTGCTCGCCCAACAGCGTCTCAAACACCCCGGCGTTGGCGTCAAAGCACGACGAGTACAAGATGGTGTCTTCGGTGCCAAAAAAGCGCGCGACTTCGGCTTCCAGCTGCTTATGGACTGCTTGGGTACCGCAAATAAAGCGCACCGACGACAACCCATAGCCCCATCGATCCAAGCCTTGGTGCGCGGCGGCGACAATGCGCGGGTCGTTGGCCAGCCCTAAGTAGTTGTTGGCGCAAAAGTTCAGCACCTGCTTGCCGTCAGCCACTGCAATCGCGCCGCCTTGCGGAGTGACGATGACGCGCTCAGGCTTGGTCAGGCCAGCACTGTCGATTTCGAGTAATGTCGCTTGCAAACGGTCGCGTACAGTGCCGTACATGGAGAATCCTTGCCGTAAAAATGCTGAGAAATTAGACGTGCAACGCGCGGCCACCGACTGCCAGCGCCGCTTCCTTGACCACTTCAGCCAATGTGGGATGGGCGTGACAGGCGCGGGCAATGTCCTCGCTCGATGCCCCAAAGGCCATCGCCACTGCCACTTCGGCAATCAAATCGCCCGCGCGCGGGCCAAAAATCGCGCAACCCAGCACTTGATCCGTGTCGGCGTGGGCCAACAACTTGACCAACCCGTCCGTTTGCGCCAGCGCTTTGGCGCGGCCATTGGCCATGAACGGAAAACTGCCTTTGCGGTAGGGGATGTTGGCGGCCTTGAGCTCTTCTTCGCTCTGGCCGACTGTGGCAATCTCGGGGTCAGTGTAGACAATGCCTGGAATCGAGGCGTAATCGACGTGGCCCCAGCCGGTGACCAAGCGTTCGACACAAGCGACGGCTTCTTCCTCGGCTTTGTGGGCGAGCATAGGGCCGGCGATGACGTCGCCGATGGCGTAAATTCCGGCGATAGAGGTGGCAAAGTGGTTATCCGTGATAATCCGGCCGCGATTGTCGACTTGGACCCCTACGACATCTAAACCCAACTTGTCGGTGTGCGGTTTGCGGCCGACTGCGACCAGCACGCGGTCGGCGCTGATAGTGTGAACAACGCCGTCTTTGGCGTAGCTGACAGTGACCACGTCGCCGTCCAGCGTGGCGCCGGTGACTTTGACCCCAAGTTCGAAGACCATGCCCTGCTTCTTGAACACCTTGAGCGCCGCGGTGGCGATTTCGGCATCGGTGCCCGGCAAAATGCGCTCGAGGTACTCCAACACGGTCACTTGCGAGCCCAAGCGCAACCACACCGAGCCCAATTCGAGGCCAATCACGCCAGCACCGATGACAATCAAGTGGTTGGGCACGCTGGAATAAGCCAACGCTTCGGTCGACGTGCCCACGCGGTCGCCGTCGAGCTCAACGCCGCGCAGCGCAGTAGGCTCAGAACCAGTGGCAATCAGGACATGTTTGGCCACCAGCTCAGTGCGGCTACCATCGGCCGCGGTACACACCACCAACGTGTGGCCGTCGCGTTGCCCAGCCAAGCTGCCACTGCCGGCAAAGCGGGTAATCTTGTTTTTCTTGAACAAACCGGCGATGCCGGTGGTCAATTGGCGCACAATGGTGTCTTTGCGCTTGAGCATCGCCGCCAAATCGAGGCTAGCGCCGCTGACGATAATGCCGTGTTGGGCTAAGTCTTTGCGGGTCTTGTGGTACAACTCGCTCGATTCCAGCAGCGCCTTGGACGGGATGCAGCCAACGCGCAGGCAGGTGCCGCCGAGCGCCGATTCCTTTTCGACGCAGGCTACGGTTAGGCCCAGTTGCGCCGCGCGTATTGCGCCGACGTAACCGCCGGGGCCGGCGCCGATGACGACTAAATCAAACTGGTGTGGTGGCATGGGATCCCCTAATTGCGGCGCGGAATTGGCGGCCACGGTTTCGGCCCGGCCGTTCAATTACGCCGGGCCAATAAAATGGCGGGCTACCTTAATTCCGTCCGCCTTCGCGGACGGACGGCCTGCATACGCGCAGATTTCGTCCGCCCGGACGTCCGCGCAGGCGGACGGCGTCATGATCGCCCGCCGTTTTAACGGCCGAGCTCCCTATCAACGGCCAGATCAAAACCACCAGCGCCTAAGGGCCTGTGCAAAATCAAGTCGATTTTGCACCCCGGCCCATTGCTTGCTTTGTGGGTCGCTAAATCGCGGCTTTGCAAGCCGACTCGACGCTCCATTCCAATCGCGGATCGACCGAGTTATTTTTTCACGAGCCCTAAATCTCCAGCAAAAGCCGCTCCGGAGCCTCAATCGAGTTCTTCACCCGCACCAAAAACTGCACCGCCTCGCGGCCATCGATCAGCCGATGGTCATACGACAGCGCCAGATACATCATCGGCCGCAACACGATTTGACCCGCCAGCCCAATCGGCCGCTCGATAATGTTGTGCATGCCCAAAATCGCCGACTGCGGCGGATTCAGGATCGGCGTCGACATCATCGACCCATAGACGCCGCCATTGGAAATCGAAAACGTGCCGCCCTGCAACTCGTCGAGCTTAAGCGTACTGGTCTTGGCCCGCGCCCCCAAATCGGCGAGTTTGAGCTCTAGACCGGCCAAGGTCAGCGTGTCCGCATCGCGCACAACGGGCACCACCAGCCCCTTGCCGCCGCCCACCGCAACGCCAATGTCGTAAAAATCTTGCATCACGATGTCGGTACCGCGAATCTGGGCGTTGACCAGCGGAAAAGCCTTGAGCGCGTCGACGCAGGCCTTGATGAACAGGCTCATGAACCCGAGCTTGACCCCATGGCGCGCGGTGAAGGCTTCCTGATACTTCTTGCGCAGTTCGATGACCGCCGTCATGTCACATTCGTTGAACGTAGTCAAAATCGCGGCGTTGGCCTGCGCTTCCACCAACCGCTGAGCCACCCGTTTGCGCAGCGGCGTCATTGGCACCAGCGTCTGCTTGCGTTGAGCACCCGGCGCTGGCACCACAACCGGCGGCGCGAGGACCGGCTGAACTGCAATCGGCGCAATCGGCGCAATCGGCGCAATCGGCGCAATCGGCGCAATCGGCGCAACAGGCGCAATCGGCGCAATCGGCGCAATCGGCGGCTCGGGATCGGCAAACACCAGCGGAATGCGTTGCCCTTCCGATAGTTTATTGACCGCGGTCAGCGCATCGGCCTTGAGCACCCGCCCGCGCGGCCCTGTGCCCGTGACCGTATGCGCATCGAGGCCCGCTTGGGCCAAAATCCGCTGGGCCGAAGGCATCACTGGCGCCACTGCGCCTGCCACCGCCGGTGGCGCAACCGTCAATGTCGGCACAGCGTGCGCCGCCAGCGCCTTGTGCAGCGTATCGATGTGGCCAATCACCTCACCGATCTTGGCGATCTCGCCTTTATGCTTGAGAATCTTGGCCAAAACGCCGGCAACCGGCGCCGGCACGTCGACGTTGACCTTGTCGGTCTCTAGACCCACCACCGTTTGGTCCAGGTCAACTTGGGTCCCTTCGGCCACCAGCCACTGACCAATGACGACTTCTGCAATCGACTCACCCACCGCTGGCACTTTGATTTCCATGGTCATATTGTCCGTCCGCTTCGCGTCGCCGCTACTCGTTGCCAAACGCTTGTTGCATAATCAGGGCTTGCTCAATCTTGTGCGCGGCGTTGCTGCCGGTCGCCGGACTCGCCGACTCCGGACGCGCCACTACCGTCAGCGGCCACTGGCCAAACAGCTTGCCGCCGAGGCGAAATCGCACATGAACCCAAGCGCCCATGTTGAGCGGCTCCTCTTGCACCCACACCACCGGCGTGCCCGGCGCATAGGGCAACAGCACTTGCTGCAGTTCGACATCGCTCAGCGGGTACAGTTGCTCCATGCGCACAATGGCGACGGTGTGGGCGGCACGCTCGCGACGCGCTTCCACTAGCTCGTAGTACACCTTGCCGGAACACAGCAGCACCCGCGAACAAGTCGGCGGGCTGACCGTCACGTCGCCGATCACCCGCTGAAATTTGCCGTTGGCCAGTTCACTGACGTCACTGACCGCCGACGGATGCCGCAGCAGCGATTTGGGCGACATCATCACTAGCGGTTTGCGGGTCCGGCGCAGCACTTGACGCCGCAAACAGTGAAAAAGATTAGCGGGAGTAGTCAGATTGACCACTTGAATATTGTCTTCGGCGGCGATGTTGAGGAAGCGCTCCAAGCGGGCCGAACTGTGCTCAGGGCCCTGCCCTTCAAAGCCGTGGGGCAATAGCAAGACAATGCCGCTGAGTTTGCTCCACTTATCCTCGCCTGAGGAGATGAACTGATCGATGATGACTTGAGCGCCGTTGGCAAAATCGCCGAACTGCGCCTCCCACAACGTCAAGGTATCGGGGGTATCGAGCGAATAACCGTAGTCAAAACCGAGCACTGCGGCTTCGGACAGCGACGAATCGAACACCATAAAGCGCCCCTGCGCCCCGCCCAAATGCTGCATCGGCACATGCAAGACGCCGGTGGTGTAGTCGTGCAACACACTGTGGCGATGACTGAAGGTGCCGCGACCGGAATCCTGCCCAGACAAGCGCACGTCGCGACCTTCGGCCAGCAGCGAAGCAATCGCCAGCGTCTCGGCGGCCCCCCAGTCCAGCGGCTTTTCGCCGCGCGCCATCGCCAACCGCCCCTCGTAGAGCTTGCCAAGCTTGGGATGCACCACAAAGCCGGGCGGAACCTTGGTCAGCGTCGCCGCCAACTCCGCCACTCGTGGCGCCGCCACGCCCGTCGACACTTCGGGCGTGTGCCGGTCGGGACCGCCGGTGTAGACCTTCCATGGCGACGGCGTAGGAGTCGTCCCGTTCGTTTTGAGCGCCTTGGGCTCAGTCCGAGCGCGCGCCAGCTCTTCTTCCAAGCGCTGGTGGGTGCGAAACACGATTTCCTGACTCTGCTGCCGCGACAGCCCGCCCAAGCCGATGAGGTTGTCGAGATAGCCTTCGACCACCGACTTGCGCGCGCGAATCGCTTGATACATCACGGGTTGCGTAAAGGTGGGGTCGTCGCCTTCGTTGTGGCCATGGCGACGGTAGCAATACATGTCGATAAAGACGTCGCGGTGAAATTTCTCGCGGAAACCAATCGCCAGGTCAATCACTTGCGCCACACCTTCGGGATGCTCGCCGTTGACGTGAAAAATCGGCGCCTGCAGCATCTTGGCGACATCGGTGCAATAGCGCGAACTGCGCGAAGACTCCGGCGGCGTGGTAAATCCGACCTGATTGTTGACAATAATATGGACCGTGCCGCCAACCGTGTAGCCCGGCAGTTCGCTCATGTTCAGCAGTTCTTGGACGATGCCCTGGCCGGCAAAAGCGGCGTCGCCGTGAATCAAAATCGGCATCACTTCGCGGTGAAGGACATCGCCACGCCGATCCTGCCGCCCGCGCGCCCGCCCCACTGCCACCGGGCCGACAAACTCCAAGTGCGACGGATTGAAGCACAGCTGCAGCTTGATATCGCCGCCGGCTTGGGTCTTCCACAGCGACGTGTAGCCCATGTGGTACTTGACGTCGCCGCGACCCAGTTTGGACTGCGGATCTTGGTCCTCAAATTCTCTAAAAATTTCTGAAGGATCCTTGCCCATGACGTTGGCCAGCACGTTTAGGCGCCCGCGATGGGCCATGCCGAGCACGACTTCCCGAATGCCAGCTGCGCCCGCTCGCTCTAGTGCCATATCCAGCAATGGAATCAGCGACTCGCCACCTTCGAGCGAAAACCGCTTGGCGCCGACGAACTTCTTCTGCAGAAAATTCTCGAACGCCTCTGCCTGCGCCAACTTGCTGAAAATGTGCACTTGCTGCGCGCGCGCCAAGTCGATGTGGTTCTCAGTCGACTCCATCCGCGCTTGCAACCAGTCTTTGCTTTGCGGATCATCGATGTGCATGAACTGCACGCCAATCGCCCCGCAGTAGGTCTTGCGCAATTTCGCCAAGATTTCCCGCAAGGTCAGCACCGCAGCGCCGCCGAGCATGCCTGCCGAGAACGAAGCGTCTAGGTCGCTGTCGTCCAAGCCGAAGTACGGCAAATCGAGCTCGGGGTGTGATTCCTGATTGCCGCCGATTGGGCTCAAATTGGCAATCACATGGCCGCGAACCCGGTAGACGCGCACCAGCATATCGACACGTTCTTGTTTGGAGTTGCCAGCGTGGATACTTGCCGCTGGCGACGCTGCGGGACTCGACCCTGAGGTCGCTGGCGGCGCGCTGACTGCTGGCAGCGGCTCGTCAAGTGCGGCGAACCACGCGCGCCATTGTGGAGAAATGCTTGCCGGATCAGTCAGATAAATGCGGTACAGGTCTTCAGCAAAGTCCAGATTGCCAGTGCCACCCAAGTCGGCAACGGTGGCGTCGGCGGTCAAGGCGGTGGCCATCAGCGGACTCCCCAAATTGGAATGGCGCAGCAGGAGGGGTGGAACGGCGCAAGGTCGCTAAACTGCGCAGTTTCTTACCGTGCGAGCCCGTCGGCAGGGGCAGCGCAGGGGGCGGCAGAATGCGCTTTTTTGGGTTTTCGGGCAAGGGGCTGTGATGTCTCAAATTGACCACTGAAATCTCCGCGAGGCCCGATTTGGGATGCCAGTGCTCTGTCGCTCGCTGTCGCTCGACAAGAAGCAAGGGGCTTGACGACTGATGCGTACTTGTGTACGCCAATGAGACAGTCCTGCGAACTGTCTAGGAGGAAAGCGCCGCAGCGACGCACAGATGCGCCCAAAGCGGGGGATCGCGGCCTGCCATCTCCGTTGACGCCCCAGTCATTTGCCTGCAAGCTGTGCGCGGCCGTGAAGCGTCCGGCCCAAATCAGCCCGCTCAGCCACCAAGCACTCATGGCCCTGACCAAGAAACAGCTTCAATTACCGACGTATACGGCCCGTCTCGACTTGACTGTCGCCGCAATGACCGGTCTATCGCGGCAAATCGTCCGCGGCATGTTTAGCAACGCCTGTGTGACACTGAACGGCGATCCGGTGAGCGAACCGGGCCAACCGGGCTTGGAGGGCGACACGCTGGCGCTGGTGTACGACGCCCAGACGCGCTACAAGCCGTTGCCGCCGGTGCGGCACAACCCCCAGTTCACGATTGTCTTTGAAGACACACACTTGCTGGTAGTGGAAAAACAAGCTGGACTGCTGACAGTGCCGACCGTGCGCCGCGAGAAAGACACGCTGGTCGACCACATCGGGCGCTATCTGAGCCGCAGTGACCGTATCACCAAACCGGCGTGCTTGGTGCATCGGCTGGATCGCGACACCTCGGGATTGTTGGTGTTTGGCAAATCCGCGCGGGTGGCTGAGGCCATCAAGACCCAGTTTGAAGCGCGCAAACCCGAACGCCTGTACGCCGCGCTAGTAGCTGGCAAGTTGGAGAGTGACCGCGGCACCTTTGAAAGCTATCTAGTCACCGACAGCGATCTGGATCAGGTGTCGACGTTGCAGCCTGGTCAGGGCAAGTTGGCGATAACTCACTATGAAATCGTCCAGCGCCTGCGAACGGCGACCTTTGTGCGCGTGCAGTTGGAGACAGGACGCCGCAACCAGATTCGGGTGCATTTTGCCGAAGCGGGCCATCCCGTGCTGGGCGATGTGCGCTATGCGGTTGAATTGGCTAAGCATCCACACTGGCGAGAGCGCCGATTGGCGTTACATGCGCAAACACTTGGACTCGTTCACCCAGTGACCCAGCAACACTTGAAGTTTACGACTGAATTGCCGGCTTGCTTTGATCGATTCCTGACCCAGGCGTAATCGCCCACAGCTACGGCATTTCAAGGCCCTGATCCTTCGCCGATGCCGACATAACCACATACCCGTCATGGATTTTCAATGCGCATTTGTGTCCTGCAACCGTCTTACGCATTGACGGATTCGGCCTTTAAGGGTCTCGATCCCCTGTGCAGCCCTGCCCTGTATGCTCCAGAACACGACTGGCACCACGCCGCTATAGATCGCGCCAAAGCGGTCGCCCAAGTCCGGCAGCTGATTCGGCAAGGGTTTGATGTGTTTGTCAATCTGTGCGACGGGGCCTGGGATGAGGATCGCGCCGGCATTGAAGTGATCCAGACTCTAGAACAGGCCGAGCAAGCCTTCACCGGAGCCGCGAGCGAGACCTACGACCCGCCGCGCGAGATGCAAAAGCGCGTCGCCTACTACGCCGATGTGCCGACCGCGCCTTATGTCCACGTTACCGGCGAAGTTGACTACGACAAGGTCGCACAGCTATTGCGTTTTCCGGTGATAGTCAAACATCCCGCGGGTTACGGCAGCATCGGTATGGGGGCAGACGCGCGCTGCAGTGACGCGGTGCAGTTGCGCCCCGTGGCGACGCGCATGTGCGCCGAGTTTGGCGCTGCCTTGGTCGAGGAGTTTATCAAAGGGCGTGAATTTACTGTCCTTGTCGCCGAGGCGCTCGATCCCCTTGGCCAACCGCGCACTTGGCAGCCGCAAGAATTTCTGTTTCCGGCCGGCGAGACGTTCAAGCACTTTGACCTCAAGTGGCATAATTACCAACAGATGACTGCGTTACCGGTGACTGATGTGGACTTGGCTGAGCGCTTGACCAGTTTGTCGGCGCGATTCTCTGCCGCTATCAAGGCCACCGGTTACTCCCGCTGTGATTTTCGGATGGACCGCGAAGGCGTGGTGTGGCTACTCGAAATCAATCCCAATTGTGGCGTGTTCTATCCGCCGGGCGAATTTGGCAGCGCGGACTTGATTCTGGCAACTGACGCCACTGGCCACCGCGACTTTCTCGACCATATCCTCCAACTCGCTGTCGCCCGCCAGCGGCGGTTGCGCAAACCATGGCGGGTGGAATTTGTGCCGCGGTCAGGCTATGGGCTGGTGGCGGCGCGCGACTTGGACAGCGGCGAAGTGATTTGGCCCGGCGAGGAGCGACCGCACCATTTGGTGTCGCGCCCGCATGTCGAGCGCAACTGGGATCCGCAGCATCGACGGTGGTTTCAGCAGTATGCGTGGCCGTTGACCGGCAGCGTGCATGTGATGTGGTCGGACAAGCCCCAGGATTGGCAGCCCATCAATCACGCCTGTGACCCTAACGCATGGCTGCAAGGCCTCGATTTGGTAGCGCGCCGACCGATTGCGGCCGGTGAAGCGCTAACTATGGAATACGCGACATTTTGTGGCCCGGCGATGGAACCGTTTGAGTGCCAGTGCGGCGCTAAAACCGGCCCCAGCGGTCCGTGTCGGCGGACGATTCGCGGCACCGACAGTTTGCGCCCCGATATCGTCGGTCCCTACGGCAGTCATGTCAGTGACTTTGTGCGTCGATTGCATTTGCATACCCCGATCGACCAAGAAATCAACTTGGAGCCGCGGCTAACCATTGAGCGTCGACACGGCTTTCGCAGTCTTATCGCCAAGTCGCCGATTGCCAATGGTACTGAATTGGTGGCGTTTTCTGCTTTTCGCAGCCTAGGCCAACCTCATCGGTATTCGATTCAAGTCGCCGCTGACCGCCACATCTTGCTCGAACCGTATTGGCTGACTTTTATGAACCACAGTTGTGCGCCTACTGCGGTTTTTGACATTGAGCGCGGCGTCGTTCGCACCATTGCCGACATTGCCCCGGGTCAGCCGCTGACGTTTTTCTACCCAAGCACAGAATTGCACATGGCCGAGCCCTTTGCCTGTCGTTGCGGCGAACCGAGTTGCTTGGGCCAAATTGCCGGCGCACGCTTTCTGGCGCCAGAGGTACGCAAGCCCTTTTTTCTCAATCCCCATGTTGTCCAAGGTTTGTGAGGATGGCGCGCAGTCCAGTGCTCACCAATAACCGAACTTGCCGGTTTTCTAGGTACTTGCCTTTGTCCATTCAGCCATCGAACCAGTGTCACTCGTACCCAGGATTTTGGGTCATTCTTGCAGTGACCCTTGGGATTGAGTGCCTAGCCCTGACCGCACCCGTGTGCGCGCAACCTGCGACGATTACGGCTAAAACCTCGGTAGCTCCGCGCACGGTTCTTCAACTGCGCGTTGGCCCGACGTCGTCGGCGTTGCGGCCGCAGGTGTGTGCCGAGCTGGCGCCGCTGCAGTGGCTGGCGGTCGAGGCCTGCGGGACAGGAACTGGGTTGTGGCACGCCGATGGTGGTGAAATCGCTCACTTTCGCGGTTCGGCACAGCTGGCGACGACTCCGCTGAGCGGAGGCTGGCTGGCGGCGCGGGCAACGGCAGGCTTTGCCGAATTGCAGGTCAGTGGCGAAGACGAAGCCGGTTTTGACTTTTTGGGCACCGGAGCAAGCGGCGGTTCTACGGCCGGAGCAGAGGGTGGCCTCGGTGTACGCTGGACGCGCGAGCTGAGCGCGGACTTTGAACTGGTTCTGGACGCCCTGGGCAGCTTGGCGTGGCTGCCGTTTGCGCCTAAGCTCAAATCGCCGCGGTCGGTGTGGCAGCCTGTGGTCGGGCTTTCAGTCGGCGTCGGTTGGTAGCCGGATCTGGCTATACTCGATCGCCGAATCAACCGTGCACTTGTACCCAAGGCGACTACTGCGGCGGCAGCAATCCGTTGGAGAAACTTATCGTTATTTCCTTGTATTTACGGTAAGTTGACCTGCGAATCAGGAGCCACTTGTCTGCTCGGCCGCCCCATTCTCGCCCACCGTTTGACCCCAGCCATTTCGCCCGCGATTTAGACGCCATCCGAGCTACGCTTGAGCCGCTGCGGACGAGCGCCGATCTGCGCTACATGCAAGCGTTGCATTGGGCATGCTGGCTAGCCGTTGCCGTGGCTTTGGCGCTGTCGGTCTGGGGTTTCAACCCGCTGTCGCCACTGCTCTTCGCGCTCGCTGCCTCTACGCGCTGGATGGTGCTAGGCCACCACGTTTGTCATGGAGCCTTGGATGCGCTGCCGGAAACGCCGCGCCATTGGCGGTCTGCACACTTCGCCCGCGGCGCTTGGCGCTGGCTACAGTGGCCCGATTGGCTGGATCCTGCGGCCTGGTGTCACGAACACAATCAGTTGCATCACGCCTACACCAATGACCCGGCTGACCCCGACGTGCCACAACTGCAAGCGCGCTGGCTGCGCGACACCTCCAAGCCACTGATGCTGCGCTATTTGGTTGTGCTTTTGGTAGCCGTTAGTTGGCGCTGGTTGTACTACGCGCCCAATACAGCATCTTTATTTGCCAATCCGCAGCGCAAAATGCGCACCGACGCCGAGCCGCTCCTAGACCGTGCTAGCCGCGAACAGCTGTGGGATCCGCGCTCGCCGGCCGGTCGTCAGCTGTGGCTGCGCAGTTGGTTGCCGTATCTGGGCTTTACTTATGGGCTTATGCCGTTGCTGGTGCTGCCGTGGGGCCTGGATGCCTGGGCCGTCGCGTTGGTGCACCTCATGGTCGCAGAGGCTCTGTGCAGCGCGCACACCTTTGCGGTCATCGTGCCGAACCATGCCGGCGACGATTTGCCGCTGTTTGAGGGTCGAGCGCGCGGCAAAGGCCAATGGTATCGCCGACAAATCCTGTCTAGTTGCAACTACACCACCGGCGGCGCGATCAACGATTGGTTGCACGGCTACCTCAACTACCAAATTGAGCATCACCTGTGGCCGGATTTGACGCCGCGCCAATATGTTCAGGCTGCGCCGCTAGTGCGTGCCGTGTGCGCTCAGCACGGCGTGGCTTATGTGCAGCACAGCCTGTGGCGACGTGTAGGCAAGCTGATCGCGGTGTTGACCGGCGCGGCGACCCAGCGGGTAGACTGCGCAGCGCTGCCGATTCTGGCGGCAAACGACGATGCTCTAAGGAACTGTGACAATTTAAGTCGATCGATTTGATTTTTGCCGGAGCGGCGAGTCGACTTGCAAAGTCGCGAGCTTGCGACCCACCTAGCAAGCAAATGGAACCCTGTGACAGAACAACTTGTTCTGTCACAGTTCCTAAATCCGACCGCTCACCGCCAACTAGCCCGCCCACTGTCAGCGCAAGCTTAGCGGCCGTCCATGTTCCATGCGCGCGACCGCGTCGGCAAGAGCGCCATACACGAGCTGGTGCGCTCGCTCGACTCGAGCTGCCGCGTCGCTCAGATCGGCGGTCGCCGCTTGCAAGTCAATCGGCGGCAGGACTTGCGTAGTGATGCGAGCTGCAGTGGGCACTAGCGCTAGCACTGCTATCAGCGCAAACACCTACAGCGGCAGCCAGCCAAGGAGCCACGCCGGCACCACAATCAACAGCACCAACCACGCAAATGGCAAGGGGCACGCAGCACACACCGCAAACCGCTTGGGCGCCAAACACCGACAATCCTACCCCCTTTCGACAACTTCTCAGACCGATCTACCAGATAATCATTGGATTTTCATCAATGTTTGGCTAGTTACCATTGGCCCCAACGCCGACTGCGCAGCGAAACCCAAGCCAAGGTCCCGTGACCTTTGGTTCAACGGCCTTGCGCGAACTTGTCCGCACTTCGCTGCCCACGCTGGCTCCGCCGCCGCCGCGTACGACGTGTTTGCCCTTGCCAACTGGCGCCTTTGGACTAGGCTGAATTGCTTCAGTTGTCCCATAAAACTCGGCATCGTAGCCATCGGTCGTCCACTCCATCACATTGCCGGCCAGGTCAAAAACGCCCCAGCCGCTCTTGTCTTGCAATTTCGCGCCACACTCTAAGGTTATCCCCAAGTTACAACCGGCAGCCACACTGCCAGCCATCCACGTTTGGGCGCAGTCAGCCAACGGCAGTGGCAAATTGCCCCATGGAAATCGCGGCGTCTTGGTTTTGCACAGGGCTGTGGTGCATGGCCCGCGTGCGGCTAGCTCCCACTCTGCTTCGGTTGGCAACCGCTTGCCTTTATAGGCGCAATAGGCCTCGGCTTGGGCAACATTGACGCAGTTGATCGGTTGCGAATCCGCAAAGGGTTGCCCGCTGTTACACATGCCATCGCCCAATTTGCCCTGCCCTGCAGCCGTACATTTGCCCGCCTTGACGCACGCCGCATACGCCGCCACCGACACTTCGAGCCGATCGACTGCCACAGGCAAGATTTGGACAAAATGTTGAGGATATTCATCTATGAGGCACTGCGGGTCCTGGGCGACATTGCAGCCCATCCACAAACCACCGCTGACAACGACTTGGCCGTCACTGATCACAGAGCAGGCGCCACCGACGCAGACTTGACCGGCAGCACACGGCGATCCATCACCAAAGGCCTTGAAACTACAGGTACCCACTTTAGAATCACAGGCATCGGCGGTGCAAGGATTGTTGTCAGTGCAAGCCTTGGGCAAATAGGCGCACACGCCGGTTTTGGAGTCGCACTGTTGCGAATTGCAGCCTTGGACGCCGCCGCTACACGCGATTGGCGCGGTCGAACTGCATTGTCCTTGGGCGCAAAAAGGCAAGCCGTTGCAGGGATTACCGTCGTCGATGCAATCGGTGGCGGAGGTGCAGTTGCAGTTGTTCAACCCCGCTGTGCAACTGCCACCGATGCAGGTATCGCCGTAGGTACACGGTTTGCCGTCTTGACAGGCGGTACCCTGGGCGACCGGCGGATTGCCGCATTTGCCGGTCTTGGGGTCACACGCGACTGTGGTACACGGATTGTCATCTGCGGTACAAGTCACAGTTGTCGCGGGGTTAATCGCACAATGCGGCAGGCCGCTGCCCTTTTGGCAGTACAGGGTCCCGTTGCACAAGTTGCCATCTTCTTTGACAGTACAGTCGCTGTCTTTGAGGCAACCGCACAGATTCGCCCCGACGACGCATTTACCGGCCGAGCAGGTGTCGCCGGGGGTACATAAGCTGCCGTCTGCTTCGCACAGGGTGCCTTCGCCGACGGCCTTGGTGCCGCAGATGCCGGCGGCCGGTTCGCAGTACGCGACTTGGCAGGCGTTGACGCTGGCTGGGCAGCTTACGACGGTTGCCGGATTGACTTTGCAGGCGCCCTCTTTAGCGTCGCAGTACAAGGTGCCATTGCACAAGTCACCGTCTTCGAACTTTTGGCAATCGCTGGAGTTTTGGCAGGCACACACTTTGACGCCAGCTTTGCACGCGCCCGCCGTACAGCTGTCAAACGCGGTGCACGCGGTGCCATCGAAATCGCACAACGTGCCGTCCGGATTGGCTGTGGTCTTGCACTGGCCGCTGATTTTTTCGCACGCCGTCACTTGGCAAGCAGTGCCGGACTCACCGCAGCTGACGATAGTGGCTAGATTCACAACACATATCGGCGATTTTTGGGACAAATCGCAGATCAAGGTGCCATTGCACAAGTCGCCATCTTCGGCCTTGTAGCAATCGGCAGTCTTGGCGCAGGTGCAAATATTGGCGGTCGGTGCACATTGTCCCGTTTCGCAGTGGTCGCCGGCTGTACACAAGATGCCGTCGTTGCACGGCAAGCCCTCGTTGGCGTTTTCGAGGGCGCAGACGCCTTGGCTAGGATTGCCGGGCACTGGTTTGCAGGCGTTCTTGCGGCAAAATTCGCCGGCACTGCCGCAGGTGATAACCGTCGCTGGGTTGAGCTTGCACTTGCCAACTCCCTTATCGCAGTACAGCGTTCCATTGCACGGATCGCCGTCTTCTTGGGCCAAGCAGTCGGTTTGAGAAGTGCAGCCGCAGGTTTGGGTGCCCGATTTGCACTGCCCGCCGCCGCACTGGTCGCCGATCGTGCACTTGTTGCCATCCTCGCAGCTGACATTGGCTTTGGCAGGTTGGCCGGGGGGCAGCACTTTGCATGTGCCCATTGAGCAGTCGGTGAGTTCGGCGGCGGTGAAGGCGCACTTGCCAACTGCCGGGACGCACACGTTTTTGCTGCAGGTGGTGTCCGCGTCGTTGGAGCACACCACCACTGTCGTTGCGTTGATTTTACAAATATTTTTGCCGGGTTGGCTCTTATCGCAATAGTGAGTGCCAGTGCACAGGTTGGCGTCATTTTTCTTGGCGCAGTCGGCATTGCTGGCACATTCGCACTTGTTAGTGTCGACCACGCACGCGCCGACCTCGCACACATTGGCAGTACATGCATCGAGCGAGGCACAGTTTTCGCCTTCCTTGATCGCCTTGGTCTCGCATTGGCCGGTCGCGGGAGCGCAGGCCACTTTTTCGCATTCGGACTTCGCATTCGGGCAGTTCACTTCGCTGTTGGGCAGTTGCTTACACACAAATGGCAAGGCGGTGGTATCGCAGTACTGCAAACCGTTGCATTTATTGCCATCACCCTTAAGGCCCTCGCATTCGGCCGGATCGTTGGCCTGGCACTCGCACAAGTTGGTGCCCGACTTGCAACTGCCAGGTGGGCAGAATTTTTCGCCGGGTAAACAGCAAGAGTCGCCTGTGGTGCAGTCATTGGTATCGTCGCAAGTCGTTGCTTTGGTGACGGGTTTGGCTACGCAGCTGCCATTGTCACATACGCCGACGACGCACGGATTGCCAGCGCTTAGGCTGGCGCAGTCTTGGCTGCACAGGAGCGGCGCTGCATCCACTTGTGTAGCGACATCTTCGGCGACGCCGGTTTCCTTGACCGCGTCGACGGCGGCGTCTGGGGTCACTTCTTGGCCTAGATCCGGACTTGTTTCGATGCCAGCGTCGAAAGCGTCGGCGACAACCGTTGCTTCAAGTGCAGTGTCAACAGAATCGGCGTTCTGCGCAGCGTCACCCACGTCGGCCTGCGCATCCTGGGCCGCGTCGGCGCCAGTCGCCTCGCCAGTTGGGTCGGCGTCACCGACTTCGCCCTCGCCGGCAGTCTCTTCAGCAACAGCGGTTTCCGCGCGCAGTCCTACATCTGGGTTGTCGGCGATCTCTGCCTTGCTCGCGGCGTCAGCGCCATCCATCGCTGCTAGGTCGGCTTGCTCGTTGACTTTGTCGATGCAGCCAGTGGCCGTAATGAGCGTCCACGCCACGCATACCGTCGTTGTTTTCAGCCAGCCACCTTTCGTCGAAACTCCAGCCACAAGGGTAACCGCACCTCAGTACGGGCTCAAGTCGCATTTGCCGCCGGGTTTGGCCTACAATTGGCAGCGGGCTGGACGTGTGCGCACGTCGAAACGCATCAATGAGGTCACATGAACCGTTCACGTCTGGTAAGGAACTGTGACAGAACAAGTTGTTCTGTCACAGGGTTTCATTTGCTTGCTAGGTGGGTCGCAAGCTTGCGACTTTGCAAGTCGACTCGCCGCTCCGGCAAAAATCAGATCGATCGACTTAAATTATCACAGTTCCTAATTGTCCCGCTTGTCTGCTTGGCGCTGACCACTATTGCCGCGACGGCTGGTGCTCAAAGACGTGATCCTCGGCGCCGAGTTGACGTGCTGGCTTTTTCGCAGGGTAGCTGCAATTCGGCGCCCGTTCGGGCAACCGCCAAAAAATTGCGCGGGGCATTCGAGCGCTGCGCCGCGGCCAATCAAGGCAAGTACACCCTAACGTTTGCTTCGTCGGCGTCCGGTAAAGTTGCAAAACTCAAAGGTAATCCCGATGGCACGCTGCCGGCCGAAGTGCAAAGGTGCATCGACGCCCGAATCGAAGGCGCCGCGTGGCCGAAAGCGAAGTTCTGCGACATCGAAATCACGGTTATTGTCAAGTAGTTGCCGAACATGGCCGGCGTTCATTGCGCTCTGTTTTGGCCCAATGCGTCCGGCATGGTATCGTTGGACGCTCGCGCGGAGGAACCTATGCACCCTACCCATTGCTGGGTCTGAGAACGGGCCTTATGTTGACTCGGGAGGCCGCTAATATCGCTTATTGTCTCCAGGGCGTCGGAACGGTCCGGACGGTGTATTTGTCAGTGCTGGCGAGCCACGTCCTGTTGTCAGTGATTGCGCTGCCGCTGGTCTTGATCACGTTGTTGTTGGGACTGAGCGGGCGGTTTAGTAAGCACCGCGGCCTTGCACGAATCACGTTCCCAATCTGGCTGTATGTCTCCGTGACCGGCGTGATCGTGTTTGTGTTCCTAAACGCCTACGCACATTAGCCACCCGAGACCCCAGC
>SHZD01000087.1 GCA_009692465.1 Myxococcales bacterium | reverse complement strand
ATTGCGATCCGACAGTCTCCTAGCTTCACAGATATTCTCAACTGTCCAAGAACTGCCCGGAGTGAATCCGTGCAGTTTCGGACAGTTGCCGCCGTCTAGGCAGACGGCGCTAGGAGCGAGTCGGAATACTCCGACACGCTCCTAGGGCCACCACCGCGAAAGGCTTAGAGGGTGTTTATCTTCAAACGCCTGCTGCGCGTAACCCGTCGATGAGTTCGCTGGACTCATCGACCCCGCCATGCTTTGTTGTCAGCCCTCTTCCTCCTTACGACGCACTACAAGTGCGCCTCAGTCGTCAGAGTGCCTCCGCCTCGCCTTGCGGGCGCCTGTTTCCGCTCGCTTCGGCAATGAATGTAAACACCCTCTTAGGAACTGTCCTCAACTAACTCGATCGATCTGGGCAACACAGGACCGGCGAGTCGGCCATTGAGGACGCGAGCTTAGCGACCAATAAAGCAAGCAAACGGAACTAGTCCCAGAATGACTTATTCTGGGACAGTTTCTTACCTTTGCTGTGGATCGAGTTCGATTTCGCCAGCCGTCGCCACCAACCGCAGACGCCCGGTCAAGCCGAGCGGATCGCCATCAAACACCAGCAGGTCGGCTGGACCACCTTCGATAATCGTGCCCGTGACGGGTCGCGAGCCTGCTGCCAAATCGAAAACTACCGCGATGGTGCGGCTGATTGCAGCTAATGCTAGGCTGCGCTCCAGACCGTGAGCGATGGCAAACCCGGCGTCCCAGCGCAAGTTGCGCGCGTTGTAGGTGTCCGCAGTGGCCAGTCCGACCACGACGCCGGCTTTGGCCAAAATGGCCGCCGCCGCATCGCTGGCTCGCCGATTATCCGGGTCGTACGGCTTGGCGCGCACTGGCGACAAGATGACCGGCACCTTAGCCGCCGACAATTCAGCAGCAATGACGTGGGCTTCAGCCCCACCGGCGATCACCAAACGAAAAGGCAATTCGCGCTTGAGCCGCAACAAGGCGGCGATGTCGTCCGCGCGGTCCACATGAGCCACTAACGGCCGGCCGGCCTTGAGCAATCCCGCCAGAGCAGCCAATGCCGAGTCGTCGCGCAGCCGTTGCAGCGACTGTGCTTCAGCCGGGGACAGTTTCTTCTTGGGATCTGCACTGTTCAACCGAGTCGCTTGGCCCAAAATCTCGCGCAACAACGCCAGTTGGCCCGACCGCGCTCCGACGTACGGTTCGCCGTTCTTGGCGTGGTCACCCAGATTAACGTGAATCGCCACGGCATCGCGCACCAACGCGGCATCGATGAGCTTAGCTTGGGTGCGAAACGCAGCGCTCTGGCCAACAACCAACGCGTTGCCCTGTGGTCTTGCCAGCGTCGTCGTCACTCCGCCTTTGCGCGCCGCCTCGACAGTGCGCGAATGGGTGACAATGCCGTCAATAGCTCGAATGTGCGCAAAATTACTGGCGCGTCGAGCTACCCCGTCGTGGGTTCCGTCCTCCAGTTCGATTTCGACTTGGCCGATGCGAGCCAAAGACTCGATAAATCCTGGAGTTACCGTCGCAAGGCCACCGAAATCGCGAACCACAGCCGCCCCGGCCTGTGCGGAACACGACTTGCGCGCCCGCGGATCTTTGGCCGCCGGATCGGCAACTGTCACTCCGATGCACTTGATTTTATCGCCGACGACCAGCAACTCCGCGGTGGCCAACGGGCCCTCGTCAGCCACAGCGGACCACAGAGTGACCCCTTTGATCAGCGTAGGCACCGGATTGATCTGCGTAACCACAGGATTGATCTGCGTAACCACAGGCATTTCTGCACTTTGGGCGGGGCAGGGCGCCATCGCAGCCGAAGTTGCCACCATGGCGATGGCCAGCGATCGATTCAAACTCAGAGACTTAGCGCTCGTGAAAAAATGACTCGATCGATCCGCGACTGGAACGGAGCGTCGAGTCGGCTTGCAAAGCCGCGAGTTAGCGACCGACCAAGCAAGCACTGGGCCGGGGTGCAAAATCGACTTGATTTTGTACGAGCCCTTAGTGACCACAGCCGCACACTCCCGCGTTTCCACGCGCGTCCACGCTCCACGCTGCCTGCGCATTGACGCCGTCGCCAACCACTTGAACACCATCGATAAACACCCGCTCTGGCTGAGCGCCGATCACAAAAGGCGACTGCGGCCACACCAGCACGTCGGCATCTCTGCCAACTTCCAACGTGCCAATACGATTGCCTAATCCAATCGCGAGCGCCGGATTGCGCGTCACCGCCTGCAGCGCCGCTTGCTCGGGCAAACCGTAGTGATGTGCCTTGGCTGCTTCAAAGGCGAACCACTTGGCGTCCAGCACCGGATGGTCGGTTTTGAGCGCTAGACGCACTCCAGCTTCGTGGAGTAATTTTGGAGAAAATGCACTTGCATCATAGGCCTCCATCTTAAATCCCCATAAATCCGCGAAGGTTGCCACCGCAACAGCATGTTCTTTAAGCAATTTTGGCACTTTCCAAGCTTCTAGTGCGTGGTGAATGGCCGCAACTTTGAAGTTAAATTCTTCTGCCACCCGCAAAAGTGTTTCAATATCATGCACCTCATAACAGTGAACCTGCAAAAGCACTTCGCCGCGCAGCAGTGCCACCAGTGGTTCCAAATCTGGTCGAAAGGGTCGCGGCGGAGCTTTGGCATCGCTTTTGCTATCGCGATCCCAGCGATCTTGCAGATCGCGCACTTCGCGAGCATCAAACAGTTTTTGGCGCATTACCCACGCATGGCCCAACCGCGCTGAGGGCATCATTGTGCGCTCGCCATAGACGCGTTTTGGATTTTCGCCCATGGCCCATTTCATCGCCCGCGGTGGATTGCTCACTTGCATCTCGGCGACGGTCTTACCGAACAATTTGACGTACAAGGCCTGTCCGCCCATGACGTTGCCGCTGCCGGGCAGGATGAGTGCAGTGGTCACGCCTCCTTCGACGGCACGGGCAATGGCCAAATCTTCAGGATCAAAGGCATCGATCGCGCGAACGAATGGCGTCGTCGGCATGGTCATTTCGTTGCCGTCTTGTTTGGCCTTGGCAAATGGCGCCGCGTACACCCCCAAATGCGAATGCATATCGACTAGGCCCGGCGTGACAATTTTTCCTTTAACATCAATAGTATGTGTGTCTGGTCGCCCGAGCAGGTTCTTGCCCATCGCCGCAATCCGGCCGTCGCGCCACAAGATATCGGTTTGGTGTAGCACCACGCCCGTCGCAGTCCACACCGTGCCGTTGCGCAACAATGTTGTTTTGTCATTGGCGATAGGTGGTCTAGCCATTGACGCATTAGGTGCCAGAAGCGCTAGCGAAAAAACCAAGGCGCCCACCAGACACGTCGGACGCATGAAGGCAAAACCGTGCAACACTAGGATTCCTCGCAGTATCGGGGCCGATACCGGCTGGCCCAAGGCCGGCGAGTATGTCGGTGGTTGCGAGGCGTTGCAACGGCCACTTTGACGGTGGTCAGCCTCTACCATCCACCGGCGACCTGTGGCAAACTGGCTTGGCTGCCCCGGGTGGGTAAACTCAAGGAATTCATGGCACCTATCGCAGTTTCGTTGCACGGCAAAGTTGCATTGGTCACCGGTGCCAACACGGGCATTGGTCTGGTCACGGCCCGCGAACTTGCTCGCGCAGGCGCAAAAGTGTGGATTGCCTGCCGCTCCCAGGCCAAAGCCGAAGCGGCGATGGCGGACATTCGCCAGCAAGTGCCAACAGCTAATCTGGCATTTTTACGGTTGGATTTGGGTAGTTTGGCCGCTACTCGCCAGGCGGCGGAGACCTTCTTGGCCAGCGGCGACGCGTTACACCTGTTGATCAACAACGCCGGACTGGCGGGTTTTCAAGGCTCGACGACGGAAGGTTTTGAAATCCAGTTTGGTACCAATCACTTGGGGCCGTACTTGTTTACGCGGCTGTTGCTCGAACGCATCAAAGCGAGTGATTCGGCGCGGATCGTCAACGTCGCCAGTCGAGGGCACTACCGTTCCAAAGGAATCCCGTTCGACCACCTGCAAAAGCCGACTCGCACCGTGGTGGCGTTCGACGAGTACTGCGACAGCAAACTGGCTAACGTGCTGTTTACGAAGGCTTTGACCAAGCGGCTGCCGGGCGATCGGGTGACGACCTATTGTTTGCATCCGGGAGTCGTCGCTTCGGAGATTTGGCGGCGGGTACCTCAGCCGTTTCGCTGGATCGCTATGCAATTCATGCTCACCAACGAACAAGGCGCACTGACAACATTGCACTGTGCTGCGTCCCCGGATGCTGCCAAGGAGACCGGATTGTACTACGACGTGCAAAAACCCAAGACTCCCAGTAAATTAGCCCGCGACGAGGCCTTGGCTGATGAGTTGTGGAATAAAAGCGCGGAATGGACGGGCCTTCAGCCGTAGTTTCATGCCGTTGCGCTTCGTAGCCGTATCGGTGTGCGCGCTTTCCTTGGTTGCAAGTGGCTGCGCGCGCATGGTGGTTACGTCCGAGTTGCGCGCAGAACCGCTCGAAAAACCACGCAAAATCGTAGTCGAATTGGGCGAGCGCGCCGCCGTGGATGGCTACCGTAGCGGCGACCGCTTCGTGGCGCGCGCGTGGAAAGAAAAGCGCTGCGCCGATGAACTGCGGCAAAATGCGCGCGGATACCAACGAACGACAACGCGCGCGGTCGGCTACTCCTTGGCCGTCGAGTGGCTTTTCGGTGGCGCTGTTGCGGCGCTAGGGGCCAGCGGAATGGGGTTTACGGCGGCGCATGGCCCCGATGCAGGTGAGGCGCCTGCCGCGCAGACTTCGCGCTATCTGGTCACGGGAGCCGTCCTGACGCTGGGAGCTGCCTTGTTGGCAGGCGCCACTTGGCAGACATGGAGCCTCGGTGTGGCTGAGAAAGAGCTTGGAGTCCGCGAATTAGCAAAACGATACCGAGAGTTCGCTTGTGGACGCGCCCCATTGCCTCGCGAGGCTTTGCGCTTGACGTTGAGCGACGGCAAGCAACTGGAGGCGACCGGCGACGACAATGGCCGCGCCGAGTTTCGCTTGCCCGATGACTTGAACGACCGCCACGCCAGCGAAGGGACTGATCGCGCCATTTTGGAGGTGAACTCCGACGGTCGCAGCCAGCGTGTGCTGCATTTGGCCCAACAGGGCAGCCCGACGGCAGAGTGATGATTTGCTCAGCGACCTGTGGAGTCAGCGCACGGTTCATCCGCTATCCCCCGCTTTGGGCGCATCTCTGCGTCGCTGCGGCGCTTTCCTCCTTGCGGCGTACGCAAGTACGCCTCAGTCGTCAAGCCCCTTGCTCCTTGTCGAGCGACAGCGAGCGACAGCGAGCGACAGCGAGCGACAGCGAGCGACAGGGCACTGGCATCCCAAATCGGGGGCCGCGGCTAATTTCGGTTGTGAATTTGGTTCATGGACCACAAAGCGCACAACTGGGCTGCGGGCCTCAACGCGCCGCCGCCAAGCCTTCACCGCGCGGATCGCTGACCGCCAGCCACTGAGCGGCGCCATCCTCGCGCGTCTGCAACTGCACGGCCTGAACGTTGCACCACGGCCCTTTGCGCTCGACAGTGTGTCCGTAGCCGCGCAGTTGATTGGCGAGCTCATCGCCAGCAGTGCCGCTCTCCACCCATACTTGGTCAGGGACCGCCTGATGATGCAAACGTGGCGTGCTTACCGCGTCGTCCAACTGCCAACCGGTGTAGGCAACCCGAAAAATCACCTGGGCAACGGTAGTGGCGATGCGCGGCCCACCGGGTGAACCGACCACAAGCCATGGGCCTTTTGGATTGGCAGCCGGACCGCGCATGAGAACGACCGGAGTCATCGACGACACCGGCCGAGCGCCGCCGACAGGTCGATTGTGTTGTGACGCAGCAAGTCCAAAAGCATTCACGTCTTTGCTTGAAAAACTAAAGTCATCCATTTCGTTGTTTAGCAAAACTCCTGAATTTATCGCTAGTATTCCACTTCCAAGCAGCAGATTTACGGTGTGAGTGCTCGACACGGCCACGCCATCGCCATCCACGATTGAAACATGCGATGTGTTTTCATGGGCTTCTGGCTTAGCCCCACTGCCTGTTCCTCCTACGGCTTCCATCCTTGGCAGTCCGGCTGTCGTTGAAGCAGCGGCGGGATCAAAACTGTCGCGCAAGCTGGCCCGTGCGGCGGCGGGATAAATGGCATCTACAGTGGCTTCTGGCTTGCCGCTGTCGCCCGAAAACGCAAATCGCAAGGCAAACGAGCGCCGCATGGCTTCAGCCAGAGCGTGGCTGGCAAAGGCTGGTGCTGCAGAGTAAGAGTGTTTGGCGCCACTGCGCGCTTGCCACGGGGCAAACCACTCGGTCATGGCCAGCAGCTGGGCGCCACCCGCTGACGGCGACGGCATGGTCAGTGCTTGCCGGCCAAACACGTCACCTTGCAAAGGAATGACCTCGCGTACCGCATAATTGGCCAAATCAGCAGCGGTCAGTTTACCTCCTGCAGCGGCGACAGCGGCGACGATGTCGGCGGCCACCGGGCCTTGATAGAACGCCGAAGGGCCGGATGCCGCGATCGCGCTCAGCGTCGCCGCCAACTTGGGCCATTGCAAGAGTACCCCAGCAGCGAGGGGCTTGCCTTCGCGACCAAACGTGGCCTGGGCGGCAGGCGTCAACCGGGACCATACTGCCGCGATTGCACTTGCAAGTTGTGGAGTTACAGCGACCCCGGATTGCGCTAAGACCGCAGCATCTTGGCAGTCTTCGGCCCATGGCCGCTTGCCATACTTTTGGTGCAACGCCCATAAACCGGCAATGTAGCCAGGCACAGCCACGGCCAATCCGTGATGTTGAGATCGCGCGGCAACCAACCGACCATCAGGGTCCAGGTAGTCGGTGACTTGGGTAGCCGATGGCGCAACTTCGCGAAAATCAAAGGCAGTTGCCGGTCCGTCGGCTGGCGCCACGATCGCAAAACCACCGCCACCGATGCCGGTCGACTGCGGGGTCGCGACGCTCAATACCAAACTGGCGGCCACCAGCGCGTCGATCGCCGAGCCACCTCTGCGCAGCGCACTGACGGCTGCGCGAGTGGCGTCTGGATGCGCGGTCGCCACCGCAAAATGGCCGTGTGCGGCTTGGGGTACAAAAGGATGGCCCATGGCCACCCGGCCCTGACGCGATTCTGGCAAAGAGTCCAGTGTTTCAGCAAGTTGTAGGGCAGAGCTGCAGCCGAGTGCCGTCAGCGCGAGCATCAATCCCACAGCAATACGAAAGACCACGAACATGGGATCACCTCTGTTTGCGGTCGCTATGGACCTCATTGCTGAGCGAGGCGCGGTTGGCAGCGAACTGAGCACAGGCGCTTTGGGCAACCTTGCAGCCTTGGCTTTTGCTTGCACCGCCGACGCCGAAAACCTACCATCGCGCGCCCGCGCAAGCCTGCGCTCCGGTGGACCATCATGGCAAATCTAGGTTTGGCCCTTGCGTCAGTTGCTGCTCCACCCGGCGGCAGTTTCTTATTCACATCTGTGGGCGTCGACCGCATTTTCACGGTGGAAGACCTGACCGAGGAACAGCGCGCCATCGCCGCCGAAGCCAGTCGCTTCGTGCAAAAGGAGGTCTTGCCCAAGGAGCGCTTGCTGGAGTCCAAAGACGGCAAGGCCAGCAAAGAACTGGTGAAAATACTAAAGAAAGCTTGCAAGCAAGGTTTTGCCCAAGTGGAAGTACCCGAAGAATACGGCGGGATAGGCGCCGACAAGGTTACCTCGCTGCTCATCGCCGACAAAGTCGGTGAATCCGGAGACTTCAGCGTGACTTGGGGCGCTCACGCCGGCATCGGCCTCGCACCAATCTTGTATTTCGGCACCGATGCCCAAAAACGCAAGTACGTCGAAGCGATCGCCAACGGCCAAAAAGTCTCCTGCTATGCGCTTTCTGAGCCCGGATCTGGCTCCGACGCGCTGGCGGCACGCTGCACGGCAACGCTCAATGCGGCTGGCACCCATTACCTGCTGAACGGCACTAAGCAATGGATTACCAACGGCGCGTGGATGGATGTCGGCGTGGTGTTCGCCAAAGTGGACGGCGACAAGTTCACAGCCTTTATCATCGACCGCGAGATGGCTGGCTTTGTGCACGGCAATGAAGAGCACAAGCTTGGGTTGCGCGGTTCGTCGACTTGCCAACTGATTTTCAACGATGCGCCGGTGCCGGTGGAAAACGTGCTCGGTGCAGTCGGAAAGGGTCATCGCGTTGCCTTTAACACTTTGAATTTGGGGCGCATGAAATTGGCCGGCGGGGTGATCGCCATGGCCAAGCGGGCCCTGGCAGAAGCGCTGCAGTACGGAGCCGACCGCAAGCAATTTCACACGAGGGTGGTCGATTTTGGGGCGATTCGGACGCAAATAACGGATTCTATGGTGCAATTATACCTCGTGGAGTCACTCACTTACCGCATCGCCGGTGCCATCGATGCTCGCCTGCGCGACTTGGACGTGCACGCCCCGGACTACACTGAGCGCACCATGGCGGCGATTGAGGAATATGCAGTCGAAGCGTCGATTGCAAAAGTATATGGTTCCGAGGCGTTGGCTGCCATTTTAGATCGCGCCTTGCAATGGCATGGCGGCTACGGCTTTGTGGAAGACTACAACGTCGAAAAGTTCGTTCGCGATGCTCGTGTGTACCGCATCTTCGAAGGCACTAATGAAATCAATCGCTTGCTGATTCCAGGCACGCTCTTCAAGCGAGCTATGCAAAAGCGACTGGCTTTGCTGCCTGCTATCGGCGCCGCGCAGCAACGGGCGGAGACCCAGCAGTTTTCGCCAATCGCGGTCGATGTCGAGCCTCTGGTACTGGCTGCGACTTGCCTCGACCGGCTCAAAGCGTTGACTCTGTTGGGGTTGGCCGCAGCCTCAGCCAAGCACGGCATGGCGCTCGACGGCGAACAGGAATCGCTGGTGCAGCTAGCTGATTTGGTTACGGATTGTTTTGCTGTGGACTCGGCGGTGGCCCGCACTTTGCAGCGCCAGCAAGTCGGCGACAGTGACACCACCAGCGCTTTAATCAGTGCGGTGGCGGCTACTGAAGCGCTCGAGCGCGCCGCCGCAGTGGCCCGGCGGTTGGTTCACACCTTGTTTGCCGGCGACGCGGCCCAGACTTGGCTGGCTAAGGTTGCAGCTGTACAGGCTGAAGTTCCAGTAAGTTTGTTGCCTTGGCGGCGGGCTATTGCCCAGCGAGCTGTGACCGATGGTGGCTACAAGCTGGCGACCTACTGAGTTCGGCTGCGGTATCCCAGCCAATTAGTCGTTCTTTGCTCCGGCACTAATCCACGCTTTGACTGCGTCGATTTTGTACTGGTCCAGGCGAATTCCCGGTGGCATGCCATTCTTGGCCTTGCCAAACGGACGGTCCAACACCAACCACAGCACCGACTTTTCGGGTTTGCCAATTTCGACGCGCCGCATCGGCTTGCCCAGATCGTCGATCTCACCGCTTTCCTTGCCAACCAGTTGGGCGAAACTGGTCGCGGTGTCTTTGAGGCTCAAATTGCCGGCGCCAACGCCTTCGCCGTGACACGCTGAATTCACACAGGATTTGGTGAATACTTCGGTCTGCAACACCGTCAATTTCGGCTGCAGCGTTGGCGACGGTGCTGTCGATTCGCAGGCTGCCACCAGCAGCGCCGGCAAGAAAGAACCAACAAGTTGTCGCATTATTTGACTATTTTCCGTCGGTACTCGAAGCATCAGTGCTGATTGCCTCAGCCTGTGCCGAATCGACTGCGTCGACGCCTGTATCGTCCGCCTTCGCGCCGCCGTCGCCTACAGCATCCGCCGTCGGGCCGGGAGAGTCCCCGGCACAGGTCACTAATACGCAACCGCGAGGGCCTCCGGGGTCCTTGGGATCGCCCCGGCACACCGCAGTGGCTCCACATTGGTCGTCAAGCACGCACGGAACGGTGCAAAATGCTTCCGACGCAAACGCTGCGGTGCAGATGACTGCCGGCACCGACTGGTCTTCAGTGGCTTTTTTCTCGTTGGCTTTGCACTCGCCACCCTTGGCGGTGCATGGCATTCCGACGCCAATCGGATTGTCGCACCAGCGCTCTTGGCACGGATCCTTGGGCGGCGTCGGATGGACGCAGGCTTTGAGTGCTGCGTCTGTCTTGGCACCACCGTCTACGCTGCCCGTCCCGACACTGTCCACTTGAGCAGAGCTGTCGCTGGCTGCTGCAGTCGGAGTTGACTTGGTGGAACAGGCACCCATGACGACCGCTGCGCTAAGAACGACGGTTCGAACACCGACTAACCCTTGGATATGGATTACACATGCTAGCATTGTCCGCTTCCCTATTGTGTCCGCTTCCCTATTGTGTCCGCTTCCCTATTGTGTCCGCTTCCCTATTGTGTCCGCTTCCCGTGTATGTCGTAGCGCGCAGGTCCGGTCCTGATCACTTGCTGCACATGATCTGGCCTTGTTTGGTTGCCGGGAAGTAGTAGGACACCGTGGTGCACATTTCCTTGGGGAAGGCGACCGCCTTGCCGGTGGTGTTGTTCCAGGTGCAAGTCACTTTGATTTCGTCGCCTGCTTTGAGGTCCAGCGCCGTGTTGCCCACGCCGAACACTTCAATCGGCCCAGTGTCGCGAAATTCCGGCTTCCATTGGGCAATATTGAACAGGGTTTTGGGCATAACCGCAGGATCGTCCGGCCGCAACAGCTCAATCTTAATGGATTTGCCTAAATTATGCATGTGGCCCAAAGTGGCCATCAGCTTGACGTCCGCTGGCACCTTGCAGGACATGCTGCGGGTCGTTTCGCCGGTCGGCGCGATTTGGACCAAGCCGTCGTTAATAATCAGATAGCTGACTTCGGTCAGATTGGCTTCGGTCGCATATTCGAGTCGAGCAACATCTTGAATTTCAATATCTTTTGTATTGTAGTTCACGTAGTGCGACTGAAACACGATGCGCACGCCCTTGGCCATCTTGACCGCATAGCCTTCTTGAAGCAGCGGTTTGTCGGCGTGGACATCGGGATCGGGCAGCACCAACGGTTCCAAGTTGATCATTTGGGCCACGCCCGTGCAGTCGAATTGCTCGCCTGGCTTGTAGTTGCCGTTGGTGTTTTGCAACGCTACGACGTGGTGGCCCATAGAGCCTTGATAGCCGCGAAACTTGCGGATCATATAGTCTTTATCCGGCGTCCAGTCGGCGACCCAGCACAGCATTTTTTCTTCGCCGGCCTTGATGACCAGCTTGGGGCCGATGAACTGCCTGCCCTTGTCCGCGGTGGGCGCCGCTGGTACGTTTTTCGCTTTCTGATCGATGGGTCCCGTTGCCGCAGTCGCGGGCTCTGCGCCTTGACAGCCAGCACCGCCGACCAATATCGCCGCCAAAAACGGCACGCCGAGCGCACGCACAATCGTAAGTCCGGACACGGATACCGCCTTGGTTTCAGTACTTTGCATGATGGTCCACCAGCGCCCGTTGTCGAATGGGCGCGCAACTGTACCAGCTTGTAGGTCCGGCGCAAGGGTAAAACGCACCCGCGATTCCCCGCTTTCGGCGCAACTGTGCGTCGGCGCTCCAGGCCGGTCCTCAACGGCCTCAAAGGCCGTTTCTCGGGCGATCGCGTCGCCGGCGCGATCTTGGATCCCTCGCGTCGGTCCGGGCTTCACTTCTCGTTGTCGAGCGACAGCGAGCGACCAAGCACTGGCATCTCAAATCGGGGCTCGCGTAGACCTTGATCGGCAGTTTGGGCATCGGCGTCAATAAAATTGCCGCAACTTGATCTGGCGCCCCCACGTCGCCGCGGCCGTGTTATTTTGCGGCCATCCCAAACCGGCGCTGCCGGCATAAGCGAGTGCACTCATGGCACGTCTGGCGAATTCAGCAAAAAAAACAGTGCATTTGCGTGTCAGCGGCATGTCGTGCGGGCACTGCGAAGGGCGGGTGGTTAAAGCGTTGCACGCTGTGCCGGGCGTAACCTCAGCAACCGCCAGCGCGGCCAACCAGCGAGCATCCATCGACCACAACGGTGCTGTCGCCGCAGCGGACCTGATCGGGGCGATCGAACTGGCTGGCTTTGGCGCTGAGCAAGCTGGCGGCGCCGACGCGCCAACTGACGCCGACGCCGATCCTGAACCCCAACCGCGACCAGAGTCCCGTGCAGATCCACCTGCTGTCGTAGTCGCGCCGCCCGCGTTCACTGCGACGCTTGCGATGGTAGTTGGAAGCGCGGCAAATGCAGCCACGTCTGCTGATTATCGGCTGCGCATTCACGGCATGACCTGCGCGGCATGTGTTCGAGCAGTCGAGCAGGCGTTGTTGGCCGTGTCGGACGTGCAGACGGCTTCAGTGAGCTTAGTCTTGGAACAGGCTCGGGTTGTCGGCCCTAGGTCCATCGCGGTTGCGGACTTGGTTGCGGCGGTTGCATCGGCTGGCTACAGCGCCGCTCCGGTCGGGCCCTCCGTTGCCCAGTACCATTCGTCAGCGCCGCACAATTCGTCGGCAGTTTCAGCCGGTCTTGTGGAGCAAACCGAGTCCACGTCGCCAGTTGCCGCTGGATGGTGCCTAGCGGTCGGGGTGGCGACCATGGTGGCTTCGCTGCCGCTGATGCAACACGCGCATCACGCTGACCCGCTTGAACAAGCATTGATGGCCATCGCCGAACCAGTGCGCTCCGTTTTGCCGCAGCTATGGCAAGTCGATGCAGCGGTGCTGCGTTGGACTCTGTTTGCTTTGTGCACTTCGGTGGTTTTGCTGCCAGCACGGCAGTTTTTCGTGGCAGCGCTGCACAGCGTCCGGCGACAAACCACCGACATGAATACGCTGGTGGCGCTCGGAGTCGGCGCGGCGTGGATCATGTGCCTTGTCGGGACTATCACACCACAAACGTTTGATTCTCAAGGCCTTGGCGCCCAAGTTTGGTACGACGCGGTGCCGTGGGTGCCTGGATTTGTGCTGCTGGGGCGCTGGCTGGAGGGCAGGGCGCGCGCCATGACTCGCCAAGGTCTGGATGCGTTGCTGCGCCTGCAACCGCGCTTGGCGACGCTCGTTCAGCCTGATCGCGATGTGCAGGTGGCCGTGCAGCAGTTGCAGGTCGGCGATCGGATCCGGGTGGCTTCGGGGGCGCAAGTGCCAACCGACGGCGTCATCGAGCATGGCAGCAGCGCTGTCGACGAGTCGATGATGACCGGAGAGTCCCTGCCCATCGCCCGCTCAGTCGGCGATCGGGTCTTGGGAGGCACGGCGGTCGTGGACGGCAGCCTGGTCGTGCTGGTGACCAAAGTGGGCGCCGAAACGGCGTTAGCGGCCATTATCGCGGGCATCGAGGGCGCCCTGCTTGCCAAGCCAAAGTTGCAGCGTATCGCCGATCGGGTTGCCGCGGCCTTTACTCCGTTCGTGCTGGGTTTTGCCCTACTTGCTGCAGCGATTTGGCTGATTGCCGCTGCCGATCACAGTTGGGGTGCAGCACTGGTCGTCGCCGTGAGCGTGGTCATCGTGGCCTGTCCGTGTGCTATGGGTCTGGCGGTGCCAACCGCGGTGATGGTAGCGACCGGATCGGCGGCGCGGCGCGGCTTGCTGATTCGCAATGGCGTTGTTCTGGAGCGCGCCGGGCAGGTTTCCGCGGTGGTATTCGACAAGACGGGCACTTTGACTTCGGGTCACCCCCAAGTGACGAACCAGCAGTGGTGGGGCGCTGATTCAGTCGCCGGTTGGCTGGCGGTGCGGGCACTGTGCAGCGTCTCGACCCATCCACTGGCGCGGGCACTGGCAAGCCATTTGGCCAAAAATGCCGCCGATGAGCCATTGCCCGTCACCGTGGCAGCCCATGCCACTGCCGGTCGCGGTGTTGCGGCACAAGTTGATGGAGTCGGTTGGCGCATGGGCGCATGGCCGTGGATCGCGGCGCAGGCTGCTCTCGACCTGCAAACAGAGTCGGTGCGATCCGCAATTGTGACTGCCCAAGCCAGCCCTGGCTCACTGGTTTTTGTTGCCGCCGACCAAGCCATCGTTGGTTACTTTCAACTGCAGGATTCGCCTCGCCTATCTGCGGCACCGACGATTGCGGCCCTGCACGCGCGTGGAATTACGACTTGGTTGGCCAGCGGCGATCGCGCCGCGAATGTCCATCCGCTGGCGACAGAATTTGGCGTACAACACGCAAAGGGCGACCTGCTACCGGAGGACAAAGTTGCAATTGTGCAAGGTCTTCGGGCGCAAGGGCATGTTGTGGCGGTGGTAGGCGATGGCGTCAATGACGGGCCTGCGTTGGCTAGCGCCGACGTAGCGGTAGCCATTGGGGACGGCAGCGCAGTTGCCGCCGGTCAGGCGGACATCGTGCTATTGCGGCCGGATTTGACCGCGGTCGTGGACGCCATCGATCTGGCCCAGGCAACTGATCGCATTTTGCGCCAAAACTTAGCCTGGGCTTTGGGTTACAACGTATTGGCAATGCCGCTGGCTGCCGGTGCCCTGTATCCGTGGACCCATAGTTTGCCTTCGCCGATGCTTGCCAGTGTGGCGATGGCCTTGTCGTCAGTGTGTGTTGTGGGCAACAGTTTGCGTCTGCGGACGTGGCGCCGAGTTGATTTCGGCTAATTCGGGAGGTTTACAGTGGTGAAAAGTCTATGTTTTCTTAATTTTGCAGTTCAATGTGTGGCCGTTGTCGCGGTCGCCTCTTTGGGTTGCGCCAAGCAAAGTGCCGTCGCTGGCGATGGACCAGAACATCCCAGTCCAGTGAGCGAAAAACCGGATCCACGGCCGGGCTCCACTCAACCGACAGCAATTATTGCTGAAACACCCAAAGCCAAAGGCTTGGTTGAAGCGCTGAACGCTTACGCCGTGATGCGCAAGGCACTGGCTGCGGACGACCTGCCGACGGCCAAAGCAGCAGCCTCAAGCGCTTCGGCGAAAGTAATGGCTTTGCAAAGCCATTTTGCGGACAAGGCCGACGAAGTGAAAGCGATGGCCGCCGCCGCCGCCAAAGTCGGGTCGAGCGCCGAAATTGCAATAGCGCGCATGGCTTTTGGGGAGTTTTCGCGGACCTTAATCGGTCTTGTGGCCACGGACTCAGGCGTCGCCGGTGGCGTAGTGTGCTACCGCTGCCCCATGGCCAAGAACTACCAAAAGTGGCTGCAACTGGGTGACGATATGGGCAATCCGTACTGGGGTGCCGAGATGCTCAAGTGTGGGTCGAAGGTGCCTGTGAAGTCCTAGCCGCGCTGAAAAGTCTTGGTTATCAGGCGTTTAGACCCGATCCAAGCCTGCCTAGACCCGCTCTACTACTAGGGCCACAGCCTCACCGCCGCCGATGCATAGACTTGCAACGCCATAGCGCTTGCCATGCCGCGCGAGATTGTAGAGCAAAGTCACCAATATGCGGGTTCCAGATCCGCCGATAGGGTGACCAAGAGCCACAGCGCCGCCGTGGACATTGACTTTGGCCGGATCGACGCCCAATCCCAGATTGCAGGCCAACGATACCACCGAAAAGGCCTCGTTGATCTCGAATAGGTCGATGTCGCCGACCTGTAAGCCCGCTTTCGCCAGCGCTTTTTGCACGGCGAACACTGGTGCTGTGGTGAACCACTCGGGATCTTGAGCGTGGCTGGCATAGGCCACTACTCGGGCCAATGGCTTGCAGCCGAGCGCCAAGCCGTGGTCTGCCGATGTCAACACAATCGCTGCCGCACCGTCATTGAGCGAGCTGGCATTGGCGGCTGTCACTGTGCCCGCCTTGTCGAATGCCGGACGCAACCCGGCGAATTTAGATGGATTACCCTTGGCCGGTTCTTCGTCAGTGTCAACTACCGTGGTGTCGCCTTTTTTGCCCACAATCGTAACCGGAGCGATTTCGTCACGGAAAATACCTTGCGTAACAGCTGCTTGAGCCTTCCGGTAGGACTCGGCAGCAAACGCGTCCTGCTGTTCGCGGCTAATGGCCTTGTCGCGGGCACAAATTTCTGCGGCGTTGCCCATGTGAAAATCGTTGTACACGTCCCACAGTCCGTCCTTGATCATGCCGTCGGTCAACTGGCCGTGGCCCAACCGATAGCCGTCGCGCGCTTGGGCTAGGTAGTACGGCGCCTGCGACATGTTCTCCATCCCGCCGGCCACCACCACCTCGGCATCGCCGGCGCGAATCTGCGATGCGGCCAACATCACGGTTTTGATTCCAGAACCACACACCTTGTTGATCGTGGTGCACGGGGTGCTGCGCGGCAAACCAGCCAATAATGCTGCTTGACGCGCCGGTGCTTGGCCTAGGTTGGCCGGCAACACGCAGCCCATGTAGACGTCGTCCACGCGGTCGAGGCCCACTCCTGACCGCTGCATGGCCGCGGCAATAGCGGTTGCTCCTAGTTTGGGTGCAGACACCGTAGCCAGTGACCCAGCGAAGGAGCCGATGGGCGTGCGTGCTGCGCCGACGATCCAGACCTGCCGTTGATTGTTGTCGCTCATGGTGCCTTCCGAAGTGGGTGAACGTGGTTAGATTATCGCGTGGTTGAAAGTTGGCCGCGCTGCGGCGGCGCGGAATTGGACACGGCGGGCCCAGTCGCTGTCAACGCTATTGGCAATCCCGTTGATCGCCCTCGATTGTGGGGCTACACTCGCGCAGTCAGCACTTTAGCTAACTAGCAAGAACGCAATGCATCGCCCAATTCCCAACCGCATGACAACGGGCTCTTCTAGGTCCGCGACCACGGCCCGCTCGGCCTTGGCCGGGCTATTCTGCGCCGCGATTGTGGGTGCCGGCTGCGCCGCTGAAACGGGGTCGAGCGAGGACGACCTGACTTCCGCCTCGGGAGCGGAAAAGCGGGTCACATGGCAGAGCTTCGTCTACGTGCCCACGGCGAGCAACGATAGCGTCATCCAAAAAGCCATTCAGAAGCAGATCAAATCGGCGATTGGCGCCTTTCGTGGCCCAGAAATCGGCATTCAGGACCGCGACGCGCTGACGACCATTGACGCCAAACTGTGGATTCGCGACGACGTCGAAGTCGTCGACGAGGCCCTGCCGGCCGTTAAGACGACGCTGACGCGGGTGCGCTACACCTACACGGACACGGCGATTGTACGCAAGAAAAACACGACGTTAGAGCAGCAGATTCCACTGCTTTTCGGCGACTACGTGGCCAAAGTCGCGGCGCTAAAGCCCGCCTGCAGCGACGATCAAAAAACTGCCGCCGACTCGATGTGGTACCACTACACGCCGCAACAAGCTGCCTGTAAGACTATGATTGCTAAAGAGACTTCCACAATCAACACCGCGGCGAAGGGCCTGAATCCAACCAAGCAGATTTCCAAACTGGACTCGGAGCGCAATTTCGTCATGGTTCGCGCCAAGTTCACCGCCGTGAAGGCGCCGCCGACCAAGTACCCTGAATACGACAAGCTGTGGGGTTTCGGCACTGACCGGCAACTCTTGGTCACTTATGCGTTTTTTGGCGTCGATGCCGACATTGCCGATCCCAACGATGTCAGCGCCATAGAGCACTTTCGCTTCCTGCGTACCTTGTTAGCGAAGTATCCGACTTTGGCAGTCACCACGACCGATCCGTTTGCCCTGCTGCTCGACTTCGATATCGCCGGCAGCAAATACGTCGCTGCCTATGCCGAGGTCTGCAACTGGGTTGTCGACAATTCTGGATTTCCCAAGACTGCCAATACCTTGGATTTGCAGAATTCCTTGCGCAAACAAGCCCTACAGCATTGGGCTGAACGTTGGGTTTACTGGGAACTGCCGGTGACCATTACGATCAACAAGCAACCTCGCAACATCACAATTCAATTGCGCAGTTATTGGGGCCACGAGGATGGCACAGCCCAATGGCGTCAAGCCGCCACCAACCGCTATCTCGAGGCATTTTGGCACGGCGATATTTTCATGTACCAGGGCCACAGCCATTTTGGCCATGGCCCTCTGGAACCCATCAATTTTGCGACAAAAAACTTCCCAGACCGCTACCAAGTGATGCTCGTCAACTCGTGTTTGAGCTTCAACTACTACGACGTGGACTTCTTGAAGATGCACCCGGGCACTTCGAGCAAGTTAGACATTGTAGTCAACGGGTTGCCAGCGTTTTGGACAAAAATGGGCGAAGCCAGCGCCAACATGCTGATCGGCCTGACCGACGGCACCGGCAAGTCTTGGGTCAACGTGTTGGAGGCGATGATCGTCAAGCCGAGCTGGGCGCCAAATGGCTACGATCCCCTGCGCGCGGTCAACGGCGAGTTGGACAACGTCTTTGACGCCAGCAAAGCGGCCATGAGTTTGGTCATTCGGTAGTCTGGCGACCGACTAGCAGAATTCAAACGCTTCCGCAAAGAAATAGCGGAGTTCGCGAGCGGCCGAAGCTCCGCCATCAGAACCATGGACGGTGTTGCGGCCCTTGGATTCAGCGTACAGCTTGCGAATCGTGCCGTCGCTGGCCTGGGCCGGATCCGTGGCGCCCATCAACTCGCGGTTTTTGGCAATGGCGTTTTCGCCTTCTAGGCAGATGAGCAGGACCGGTCCTGAGGTCATGAATTCAATGAGTTCGCCAAAGAATCCTCTGCCTTTGTGCTCCGCGTAGAAGCCTTCGGCCTGAGCGGTGGTCAGCCATGCCAACTTGGCCGCGCGAATGGTCAGCCCATTGGCCTCAAAGACCGAAATCACGTGACCGATATGGCCATTTTGGACGCCGTCGGGTTTGACGATCGACAAGGTTTTCTCAACTGCCATGAACGAACTCCTAGTGAAATTATACGTTTACAGACCGAAAGCCTGTGTGTGCGGCCCTTTGGCCCAGCGCTCCAAGCAATGACGTTGCCAGCGCTCGATTTGAGGAATGGGGAGCGAGTCGCGACGGACCGACTTGTGCCTAGCCGGGCGTATACACTTGCAATAAAGTCGAAGCGAGGTCCCCAGGGGTCGGTGCAACGCGAATACCTGCGGCTTCAAAGGCTGCGATTTTGGATTGGCCGGTGCCGGTTCCACCCGAGATGATGGCGCCAGCGTGGCCCATGCGGCGGCCGGGTGGCGCGGTCAATCCAGCGATAAAGCCGATGATTGGCTTGGTGAAATTGGCCTTGGCCCACTCTGCGGCTGCCTCTTCCGCCGAACCGCCAATCTCGCCAATCATGATGACCGCATGAGTGTCGGGATCGTCGGCAAACAGCTGGAGACAGTCAATAAAATCAGTGCCTTTGACCGGGTCCCCGCCGATGCCAATGCACGTCGACTGGCCCAAACCGAGCGCAGTCAGCTGGCCGACGGCTTCGTAGGTCAAGGTGCCCGAGCGCGACACCACTCCGACGTGGCCGGGTTTGTGGATGTGCCCGGGCATAATGCCGATTTTGCAGGCACCCGGTGTAATCACTCCCGGGCAATTGGGCCCCACTAGTCGGAGCGACTGACCCTGAGCGCGCAGGCCTTCAATGTAGGTTTTGGCTCGCACCATATCGAGGACGGGAATGCCTTCAGTAATGCAAACAATCAGTTCAATGCCAGCATCGGCGGCTTCCATAATGGCATCGGCGGCAAACGGCGGCGGGACGAAAATCATGGTGGCATTGGCATTGGTCGCACGAATTGCCGCAGAAACAGTATCAAAAACAGGCACTTGATCGTTAAACCGCGTGCCACCCTTGCCCGGCGTCACTCCACCGACGACGTTGGTGCCGTAAGCAATGCAGTTGCGGGTGTGAAAAGCGCCGGCTGAACCGGTTATTCCCTGACAAATCAAGCGCGTATGGGTTCCGACGAGTACGGCCATGGTGCAAGTCCTTTAAGGGCCACCGCGGTCAGGGCGACTTTGGCGGATTCCGGTGTCTGGTTCGTTAGGTTTCAGGCTCGCAGTGTTGGCCATACGGAGTCTCCGCTGCCAACGCCATGAGATTGAACCTGTCCACTGCCGTGATGCGTTCAACGGGCCTGAGCGGCGTAGCGGTTGGCAGCGGCGACGGCCTTTTGGGCGCCATCTTTCATGTCTAAAGCGGTTTCGATGGGCAATCCCGACTCGGCAAGCATCTGGCGGCCGAGCTCGACATTGGTGCCCTCTAAACGCACGACTAGAGGCAAATTGAGCCCGACTTCGCGGGCGGCGGTGATAACGCCCTCGGCGATGGTGTCGCACTTCATGATGCCACCAAAAATATTGATGAAAATCGCCTGTACCCGGTCATCGGACAAGATGATCTTGAAGGCAGCGGTGACTTTCTCAGCTGTCGCGCCGCCGCCTACGTCCAGAAAATTCGCCGGCTCAGAGCCAAAATGCTGCAAGATATCCATGGTCGCCATGGCCAAGCCAGCACCGTTGACTAAGCAACCGACGTTGCCGTCCAAGTGGACATAGGACAAGTCAAACTTGCCGGCTTCGACTTCCGCTGGATCTTCCTCAGCAAAGTCGCGCAACGCTTCCAGTTGCGGGTGGCGAAACAAACCGTTGTCATCAAAGGTGATTTTTCCGTCGAGCGCCATCACGTCGCCGCTGCCGGTGACAATCAACGGATTGATCTCTAACAGCGAGCAGTCGAGATCGGTGTATAGGCGATACAAGCTAGTCAGCAGTTTCGTAAACGAAGTTGTGCTCTTGGCGTTAAGCCCCAACCCAAAGCCGAGTTTGCGGCACTGAAACGGCTGCAGTCCGACTTTGGGATCGATCCACTCTTTGAAGATCTTTTCGGGGGTCGCGTGCGCCACATCCTCAATAGCCATGCCGCCTTCGGTGGAGGCCATCACCACTAACTTGCCGCAATCGCGATCCAAAAGCAGGCTCAGGTACAACTCACGGGCAATATCGGCGCCGCCTTCAATGTACAACCGCCGCACCAACTGGCCACCAGGGCCCGTTTGGTGGGTCTTGAGCATCATGCCCAGAATCGCAGTGGCGTGTTGTTCGACTGTTTCCAGAGTCTTGCAAACCTTGACGCCACCACCCAAGCCGCGTCCGCCAGCATGAATTTGCGCTTTAACGACGCGGATCGGCCCCGGCAACTTGTGGGCCGCTTCCATCGCCTCGGCCACTGTAAAGGCTGGATAACCATCGGGTACCGCTACGCCGTACTGGCGCATGAGATCCTTGGCTTGATATTCATGGATTTTCATGGGGCCCTGTTGGGTACGCGCGACTGCAAAGCGGGCAGCGGGGGCGGCGATCTAGCACATGGCGGGCTCGATGCGCAATTACTACCTTGGCTAGCTTCGGCGCCGCACTGTCCACACAGAGGCAAAAACGGCGAACAAAATCAGGCTAATGCGCAATGCTCCGCGGCCGCTCGCCGGCACTACCGCTTCCAAACTGCAACTGCTGCCACTACTATTGGTACTGTTGCTGAAAACGGCGTCAGAAACCGGCATTGCCCAGCGCTTTTCGGCGACTTTGAGCACCATGTCTTTGGGCACTTGCAGTTGGCCCCAATGAGCGCCGGCAATGGCCAAGTCCACTTTGTCGATATCCTCCTTGTTAATCGGTTTGGCGGGTCCCGTTTCATCCAGCAATTCAACAACAAGGGCGGCAGGCGCTGTCTTGAACCGGGGGTCGGTCGCCGTATTGGGCAGCGCTTGAAAACCGCCCGGTGGGACCGTCGCATTGAGCGTGCTGTCCACCACCCACGACCGGTTCAGCCCCGGTAGCGTCAGGCGAAACGCGTCGACGTTGAAATCGGGCTTGCGGCACACGGGGTTGACCGTTGCTTTGGACTCGCGCGACACGTCTGGCAACTCTTTGGAAAAGGCAAACACCGGGTCTTTGGTCATTTCAGCCGGCGAAATGCGCAGCAACAGGCGAGTCAGCTTGGGCGCCGCGGTCAGTATCGGCCCCATATCCTGCAAAGGCTTGACGAATTCCTTGGTGAGCTGCTCGACCAGATTCTTGGTGTTGAACGGCTGGTTTTGCGCCGTAGCCGGACACGCCCACTTTTCGCCGTAGACAAAGAGCGGATCGATAATGCCCTGCGCGCTGCCAATCTTGAGGTGCGTTTCCAAAATCGCCGCTGTTTCCTTAGTAATCGGAAACTTCTGGGCCTTGAGTACTTCGACAGCCTGACACAATTGCTCGGCCGACTTGAGCTTTGTCAAGTCGATAGATGTATAGTCCAGAAACGCGGTTTCCACGGACGAACTGAACTCCTCGGTTGTCACAGTTTCCCGCACTGTCTTGGGCACAATTCCAGCAAATTCAGTAATAAATGCGCGCCCAGCGGCTTCGTCGATCGCAGCAGCGGCAACTTGAGCGTAATTGCCCGAGCCATGCAGCCAGTCCAAACGCGCCGGATTCACTTGCACATGCAGGTGATTCTTGGGAATTGCCCGCCCAGGTCCGGCGACGAACACTTGGACCGCCATGTCGTCGACCGCGGCGATGGCCGTCAAGCGCAATGGCACGCACGGCTCGGCGTCGTCCATTTCAAGAGAAATCGGTTTGATTTCATCCACTCCCTTGCCGTTGGCAAGTTTTACCGCGACAAACACATGACCCTGGCTGACATGGTCTTGCAAGGTGGCCTTGGCTTTGGCTGGCGTGGCATAGCCGTTGTCGTTGAGCCACTTGAGAATATCGTCGGCGGTCTTACCCGAAATCACCACAAAGTCGTAGGGCCCTACTTGGTCGTGCTGCAGGATCTTGATCGCGGGGTTGGCGGGATCCAATTCATTCGCGTTTTTGGGCGCCGAAGTCGCAAAGCCAACGGTTGCCGCGTCGCTCATCGAGCCACAGGCACCGCTGTCGCTGCGAGCTGAGGAACAGCCTTCGGACGGTGCTGAATCGACAATGAACCGTGGCGCGGTGGCCAAATGCAAGCGGTCGAACAGGTAGGTCGTGCCGACGCCGACTTTGGGCTCTTTGGGCAAGGGCAGCACCCAGCCAAAGCCGGCTGCGGGTCCGTTGTAGCGAATTTCAACCCATGCTGTTGATTTTTTGGTCTTTTGGTCGCGAACGAACAAGATTCGTTCCGCATTTTGCAAAATCGGCGCCGTGGTATCGCTTGGCGGCACAAAACAACCACCACAAGCAAACGCGGGCAGCGACAACACACTTGACGCGACCACCAGGGCGGCGAGCGGACAGACAACACGATTCATCGGGCACCTCCAACTGCGAGTGTGCCAAATAGCGTCGTTAACGTCGAATCTTAGGGCACCAACAAAATCTAATCGATTTTGCTGGCGCCCGTTTGCGTGCTGTGTGGGTCGCTAAGCTCGCGTCCTGAAAGGCCGATTCACCGCTTCTGGATGCGCAAGTCGATCAGCCACTGTAGGAACAGTTTCGAGCTGGCAGCGGTGCCCAGTTGCCAACGACTCGTTCAGGCGACCGCCTCAACGAGGTAGGGATACAAGCCGGTAGTCAAGAAATCAGCGAGTTGCGGCGCTGTCGACCACTGGCCAAACAACTGCGCCGCTTGGGTGTACTTGCCGTTGTCGAAACGAGTGCCGCCTAAGACCGTGCGCAGCTTGGTCATTTCGTCCTGC
>SHZD01000004.1 GCA_009692465.1 Myxococcales bacterium | reverse complement strand
TCAACTATTCTCAACTGTCCGAGAACTGCCCGGAGTGAATCCGTGCAGTTTCATACAGTTGCCGCCGTCTAGCCAGACGGCGCTAGGAGCGAGTCGGAATACTCCGACACGCTCCTAGGAGCCGGTCGGAAATCAATCGGTTGTGAAATGTCTATCAGGTTATACACAATGAATCTATTACGATCCGATAGGCTCCTAGCCAGTCAAGTATTCTCAACTGTCCGAGAACTGCCCGGAGTGAATCCGTGCAGTTTTGAACAGTTGCCGCCGTCTAGCCAGACGGCGCTAGGAGCGAGTCGGAATACTCCGACACGCTCCTAGGCGCGCTTAGCCAACTGACCGCGCTGAGACGTTTTTCGCCGGTTGCGGCTCCTGCTCGCGGCAAAGGGTTTGCGCGCGCTGTCCTGATCAAGCCAAAGGCAGCGAAAGCGCCGGCAGCCGCGGCTGACAACTCGTTGCAAACCACGTACACTCCCCATCCACCGCCCGGCCGGACTTCGCAGCCGTTGGCAGTGCTCTTTTTTCACCTGCAGGAAAACCCATGGCTATTTACGCCGACGTACGGTCCTGCGCAGCCGCGCTCCAATTGCGGATCGATGCGCTGCGCAGGTCGCTTTGATCTCGACAACAAGACCGAACGCTTAGCCGAACTAGAAGACATCAGCGCCCAAGGTGATTTTTGGACCGACGGCGAGCGCGCCCAGCGCCTGATGAAAGAGCGCGGCGACATCGCGGCGGCGATCGACACCGTGCACGGACCACAAGTGTGCGTGCACGAAGCGATTGGCATGACCGATATGGCCGAGGAAGAGGGCGACACTTCGCTGCTTGACGAGTTGATGGCGCAGTTGCAGCAGGTAGAAGTCGCGCTGGACAAAGCGGAATTTGCCCGGACCATGAGCGCGCCGACCGATCGCTCGCCAGCGATTCTGCAAATCAACGCCGGCGCCGGTGGCACCGAAAGTGCAGATTGGGCGCTAATGCTGGTGCGCATGTACGAGCGCTGGGGGGCAACGCACGGCATGAAAGTCGAATTGCTCGACGAAGTGGTCGGCGAAGAGGCCGGGGTTCGCAATGCCGTACTGCGCATTGAGGGCGACTACGCTTTTGGGTGGCTCAAAGCGGAAAATGGGGTCCATCGGTTGGTGCGCATCAGCCCGTTTGACGCCGCCAAGCGCCGCCACACCAGTTTTTGCAGCGTGTTTGTGGTGCCCGAGGAAGACGACTCGATCCAAATCGACATTAACGAAGCTGACTTGCGCGTCGATACCTACCGGGCGTCGGGCGCTGGCGGTCAACACGTCAACCGCACCGACTCAGCGATTCGGATTACCCACCTGCCGACCGGCATCGTGGTCGCCTGTCAGGCCGAGCGCAGTCAACACAAAAACCGCAGTTTGGCCATGAAAACACTGCACGCGCGGCTGGTCGACTTTGAGCGCCGCAAGCGCAATGCGGTCAAAGACGAGGTCGAGGCGGCCAAGCTGGGGATTAACTTTGGCAGCCAGATCCGCTCGTACGTGCTGCAGCCTTACCAGATGGTCAAGGACCACCGCACCGGATTTGCCACCAGTGACACCGAAGGGGTTCTCAATGGCAAGCTCGACAACTTGATGACCGCCTATTTGCTGGCGGCGGCCACCGGCGAACCGCTCAAGGTGGCGAGCAGCGATGACTAGTTCGGCCCAGCATCGGCGAACGACGGCTTTGGTGCGGGCAAGGGTCGCCTAAGGGCCCAAGCAAGAATTACTCGATCGATCCGCGATAAAAACGGAGCGTCGAGTCGGCTTGCAAAGCCGCGAGTTAGCGACCCACTAAGCAAGCAATGGGCCGGAGGGCAAAATCGACTTGATTTTAGCCGGGCCCTAAGAGGGTGTTTACATTCATTGCCCAAGCGAGCCCAAACAGGCGCCCGCAAGGCGAGGCGGAGGCACTCTGGCGACTGAGGCGCACTTGTAGTGCGTCGCAAGGAGGAAGAGGGCTGACAACAAAGCATGGCGGGGTCGATGAGTCCAGCGAACTCATCGACGGGTTACGCGCAGCAGGCGTTTGAAGATAAACACCCTCTAAGGGACTAATCCCGACAAATTGACGGCATAGACGGTGCCGATGTCCACCGCAGGCGCACCATTGATGCCTAAATGAGGAGTGCCCAACGGGGCTCCGACCACCAGCCACGGCTTGCCGGCGACGACCCCGATCTGCAGGAAATCGCCGACCCGGCCCAAGCTGGGCGAGCTTTCGCCAGCCAGCGCGTAGGCGGTGTTGGCTTGCAGGCCAGCGTTTGCACCCGTAGCTTTGAAGCGAAACACCCGCACCCCGCCCGAAAACGGCGTTCCGCTAATGGCACCCAGGGGGCTGCCGACGATGATCCCGGCAAACCCCTTGCCAGCTGGCCGCGGGATAATGGCTACCGCGGTGCCGGCGCGCTCGCCGACTACTTCGCCTTCCACGGCCAAGACGCCGCCATTGGGGTCCAGTAGTGCCGGTTTGGTGAGCGCCAATTCGCCATCCGCCCACGGCTCCGGCGTCTGCTTGGCCAGATAGCTGCCCAACACCACCCACGCCGCTCCGACCGAATTGCCGCTTTTGAGGTGACCCACCGCGCCGACCACCAGATCGGGCAGGGCATCGCCGTCCAAATCGCCGGCACCGAGTGAAAACCCAGCCTGGGCGCTCGCTTCGTTGGCGTACAACACCACCGCTTTGGCCACGCTATGCTTGCATTTGGCCCCAAAACCGAACACTACCGCCACTGCACCCTGATCGACTTTGCCCGGCTGGTCGGCACCTGAGATACCGATCGCCACTTCGTCGCAGCCGTCGCCGTCGATGTCACCCAAGCCGGCTACGCTGCGGCCCAAGTTGTCGTTGGCAATGGGACCCCACAGCACCAGATCGGGGCACTGGACGGCAATGCCGGCCGTCGATGAGGGTTTGCGGCCATAGGTGAGCAACGCCGCACCGCAATTGATGCGCCCAACTTGGTCCGCCGCCAACGAGCCGGCTAGCAGGTCGTCCAAACCGTCGCCATTGAAATCGAAGCCACCGGCCACCGTATCGAGCGACTGCGAGGCCTGTACGCCGTACGTGACCCAGCGCGGGTTTTTCTGCGCAGCATCGGCGCCACTAAACACGAACACCGCACCGATATCGTTGGAGGCTTTGAAACTCTTGGGTTTTGCCGGATCGGCAATGCACGACACCGATGCGGGCAAGGCAACGTAACTAGCAGAAAACGTTGTCGGAACATCCTCATTGCGCGCAACTACCGCGAAGTCGGCCTTGCCATCGCCGTCAAAGTCGCCAGCGGAGGCGATCGCGTACCCGGCGCCATCGCTGGCATTGTGGCCGAGGTAATCCAGCCATTCAAACGACGTTTTAGCTTCAAAACCAGCCTGACCGCCGCCAAACATCCAAAAATTGCCAGTGGTCGCTTCACCGCCTTTGGGGTCGTCCAGGTTGGGGGCCCCAGCGACCAAGTCGGCAAAGCCATCGCCATCGAGATCGCCCACGATCGCCACCGCTGCCCCATAGCGGTGACCGGAGGCGGCGCCTGGCATGGCCAGCTTGACGGCGGTCGTCCCGGCGCCAGCGTACACGTACACTTGCCCGACCCCAGCCCCTTGGTCGTTGGCCGATGGCGCCACCGCCACCAGTGACGACTTGCCGCTGGTGTCCGCTTTGGGCAGCACGGTCGCAAACAGGCCAAACCGGTCGCCACCGACCGCGCCGGCCCAAGTCCAATCCGCGGTCTTGGCCGGCATTGCTCCACTTTTTCCAGCATAGATGGCCAACACCCCGCCATCATTGGCCGACGCGGGCGCAGTTGCGGTCGCTGGCAGTTCGCCCAACGCATGGCCAACCAGCAAGTCCTTGATCGCATCGCCGTCGACATCGGCAATCGCCACCCCACCACCGTAGGCATCGCTGGCTTTGGGCCCGACAACGGACCAGTCGGCGTCCATGCAGTCGCCAAGCGCGGCAGTGGGCTGATTAGGCAGCGCAACCCCTTTGAACACCCGCACCGCGCCGACATTGCTGGTCACCGGTTTGAGCAAGATGTTGTCGTGGCCACGGTGAGTGATGGCTAATTCAGCCTTGCCATCGCCGGTGAGGTCGCCCATCGCCAGCCAGCGGCCAAAACTGGAGCCGGCATCGGCCACATCTTGCGGTGCCCACGCCAACGCCGGTTGGTCGGCCAAGCCACCTTGGGTCTGGGCGCTGGCCTTGATGCCCTTGTACACAAACACGGCGCCGTCATTGGCCGCGCTCGAGCCCGGTTGACTGTAGTTGCCGGCGTAAACCGCCAGATCGCAGGCGCCATCGCCGTTGACATCACCAGCCGCAAGCGATTGACCGATGCGCAGGCCGTTTTTGTCTTTCCACACCCCGCCGTCCGGCAGCGCGCCGTAGAGCTTTTGCTCCGCTTTGTCGACAAATCCGCCCTCGTGGCCCAAGAACAGGTGGACGGCGCCCTGATCCTGTTGCTGCGGGACCAAATCGCGGTCTTCGCCAAACGGCGCGCCGACGGCAAGGTCCAGCCATCCGTCCGCGTTGAAGTCACACACGGCCAGCGCTGTGCCAAATTGGTCGTTACCAAACGGACCGATCAGCGCTCGAAACGGGGTCTCCTTGAACAAGCCAGTCTTGGTATTTTGTGTAAAGAGAAGCACTTGTCCGGCATCGCCAGCTCCGGCATCGGCCAGCGGCGCGCCCACTGCCAGATCGTCGCCACCCGCCTTGTCAAAATTGGCCGCCACGACGGCATAGCCAAAGCGCTCCTCTTGGCCAACTCCGTGCAAAACTTGAGCTGCTTCGGCGGCGAGTCCGGCCGCAGCCCCCGGATACACAAACACTGCGCCGTCATTGAAATGGGTGATGTCCGCTTCGGGCCAGCCCAATGCCAAGTCGGTCAGGCCGCTTTTGACGTTGGTCACCGCGACCGCTTGAGCGATCTCAAAATAGTCCCCAGTCCTGGGCAAATTGGGCATCAGTGGCGCGATTACGCTGACCTGCACCTGCGCAGTTTGCTCGGTCATCGTGTCCGTCAGAGTCACAGTCGCCGCCCCAATGCTCAGAGCGTGCAAGACGGTGCCGTCGACCTTGACGGTGCCAGCCGACGAAGTCGCCTTGATCACGGATGAGCCGCCAGACCAACCCAGTTTCACGGTGCTGCCCAGCGGGATCGCCCAGCGCTCCGGATTGGGCTGCAAAACCGAACCGGCGACAACAGTTACAGTGATATCAGCGACTTGTCCTGTTTTAGTGTCGGCAATGACGATCACATCCAGGCCGGCCTTGGCGCCAGCCGTGTACACACCGATGGATCCCCCGCTCACTGAGCCGCCACTTGCCGCTAGGCTCAGCGAATAGGCGAATGATCCAGAACCTTTCAGCGGGGCGATTTTGAGTTTTCCGCCCGGCGGCACTGACGCCGCTTCGGTCGCCACCAGCATCGGCTGCAGCACGTTGAGTTCGGCAGTTGCAGTGCCGGTGCAGCCCAAGTCGGTCAGCGTAACCACATCGGTAACCAGCGTGACGTCGCCGGCCAGGTAGGCCCCGGTGTACTGATTCACCAGGCCATCGGAGGCGTTGGTGGTCAGAGCAAATTTGTACTGGCCGGTGCCGCCAGTCGCCTTGAGCGCCACAAGACCAAATGGCAGCACCTTCTTTTTGGCCGGCACCACGGCCAGCGCCGGCGAACACGGCGGCACGGTTTTGACCTCAGTCCCGGCGTCGAACCCAAAACTGCTGTCCTTGCTGCCGCTGCCATCGCTGGAGTCGGCCTTGGCGTCCACCGCCGTTGTTTCTGCTGCGCTTGCCGCATCGGTAGCCGCGTCGACACCGCCGTCGATTCCAGTATCTTGGACCAACTCGGCGCCACCGCCGTCGGCCTCGTCGACACTGTCGATGCTCGCTTCGGGGCCCGCGCTATCCGCTGCTGCGCTATCCGCTGCTGCGGTGTCCGCTGCTGCGGTGTCCGCTGCTGCGCTATCCGCTGCTGCGCTATCCGCTGCTGCGGTGTCCGCAACGGCGCTGTCTTGGACAGCAATCCCTTGATCACCGGTGTCTGCCCCAGTTACGTCCGGCGCGGCAGCGTCCGCAGCATCGATCGGCGGATTGACGTCACCCTCTGCACGAGTGGCGCCAGCGTCGGGAACGGTTGCAGTGTCGGAACCGCTGACCGCGGAGGCCGGCGCTGGCGGGGTCGAGCACCCCAATGGGCCACCCACCAACCCCAGCCAGACTGCGACTTGACCCATCGCGGCGTTTGGCCTAATGCTTTGCCTTACCATGATTGCCTCCACTTGTCTGACCTCACCGACTCAGCGCGCTCACCCTCAAGGGCTTTCGCCGAGCGGCATGTCCGCTGCTTGTCGCTATCACTACCGCTTAGGGCACCAACAAAATCGAATCGATTTTGGTTGCGCCCGTTTGCCTGCTGTGTGGGTCGCTAAGCTCGCGTCTATTGCGCCGACTCGCCGCTCCGACCCAGACGAGCGTCGTCGAGTTAATTGTGCTGGGGCCCTTAGTGGCACCGGCAATTGGCGCTTCAAACCTCGATCCCACTGCCTACACCACCGGCCTGCTGGGCTGCATCGCAGTTGGCTGCATCGCAGTTGGCTGCATCGCAGTTGGCTGCATCGCAGTTGGCTGCATCGCAGTTGGCTATATCCCGCTTGGCTGGCCCACTGGCTTGCCGTACCGCACCGTGATCGCTCTGAACCGATTCGATGCTGGCATGGTTGCGCAAACCGATGCAAGCGCTCCGGGGGCAGCGTAAATGAATAAGTCATTCACCTACGGTGCCCGTTTGCTTGCTGGGTGGGTCGCAAGCTCGCGTCTTTACAGCCGACTCGGGGTTCCGGTCTTCGCGCAGGCTGATCGAGTTGTTGTTTTACACGCTGTTATGGCCCTGGTCGTCGCCGCTTGTTCAGCCGCCGCGCCAGGCGCGAACGCCCCTTCTGCGGCTCAGACCGCCGACTCTGCGTCCACCGAAACGGCACTTGGTGCGGACAGTGATAGCGGCGCCGACGCCGCCTCCAGCGATACTATACCCGCTGCCGACGCTGTGCCCGATCAGGTGGTTGTCCCCGAAACCGCGCAACCGGACACTGGCCCCGAGACCGCGCAACCGGACACTGGCCCCGAGACCGCGCAACCGGACACTGGCCCCGAGACCGCGGCAAATGGCGATAGCGGCGACGCCATACTCATTGAAAGTGTAGATGATGTGCCAGTCAATGACGCCACTGACAGCGGACAAGACACTCAGGTCGACGGCACGGCCGACACGACCGCCAAGGACGGTCCAGTCGTAGCCAAGCCAATTGCCGCTGAACTCGGCCCGGCCGTCCCTGTCACCCTTGAAGTGCTGCTCAAGCCGCCGGTGCTTTTTGCCGCTGCGGCCGAGGGGGCTGCTGTCTTGGCTCAAGCCGGCACCAGCACCGTAATTGCCAGCGATCCCGAACTGCCGCCGATCCCGTTGACCGGAGCCATCGGCAAGGCCCACAGCGTGGTCGCGCTGGCCGCAGGTGAACTGTTGGTCGCCAGCGAGTTGGGCCTGTACGGCGCGGTCAAGAACATGCTGCTCGTTTCGCCGCTGCAAGCCGTCATCGGGGCGATACCGAAGCGCATTTTTACCCAAATCGTGGCCGGCAAAAACCACTTGTGGTTGCAGACCGGCGCGGGGATATGGCGCTACGACGGCAGCGTTGCCCAACCGTTGTCCATCTTCGGGACTGACCCGGCTGCATTGACGACTGCGATCTGGCGCGCGGGTCCGCAGGTCGCGATCGACAGTCAGTCCGGCCAGCCTCAAGCCAACGGGGTGGCGACCCCAGCGCTGTGGCTGTACTGGCAGGGCGCGGTTCATGCTCTTGTTATTAAAGGCAATTTTGCAAAACTGTGGATCGACGAGCCGATCGCCAACGGCGCCGACTTGCAGTGCGACGGCTCGGGTACGGTGTGGCTGTTGGCTCAGGATGGCACCGTGCATCGGCGCGCGATCAACGGCAGTTGGCAATGGTTGGCACTGCCCGAACCAGTCACCGCCTTGGTGGCCCGCACTGATTTGCCCATCGCGGCGCTGGCGACGGCCTCTGGGCTATGGATTCACCAAAACGGGGTATTTTTCCCACTGTTGAATACTGCAGGGCACTCGTTGCGCGATTTAACCAGCACCGCCGCGTTGGTCACGGTCAGCACCGCGGGGCTGACGCGGGTGGTTCTGGGCGAAATCAAGCCGCCACCACCGCCATCGTGGGCCACTATTGTGCAGCCTATTTACCTAGCGCATTGTTTTGATTGTCATAAGGCGGACGCCGGCACGGTCAAGCTGCACAACGCCGTGCAGTGGAAGCTGTGGTACGACAAGATCGTGTTCCAAGTGGACACCAACACGATGCCGTTGGTGGGATTGAAGCTGTCGCAGCAGCAGAAAGCGGTCATCAAGTTGTGGGCCAAGGGCGGGTTTGCGCCCTAATCAATTGCACCAGAATTGGCCAATCTGAGCCCGGTTCCGTCCGCGTGCTCTGGGGGTCAAAAAGCGTGCGGGAGATCGCGGTTCGCCGCACCACTTGACATACGGCTCATCCAACCTTGCTTTTGGCGCGGTTCGCTCGGGGCCGTGCGCGCGCATTTTTGGCGCGTGCCCATCGCCAGCCGTCGCGCTTCACTCGCAAGCACCGTAAAAACTCGATCTTTTTGCTCTCGAGCAAGGCGGCGAGTCGGCCTGCACCGACGCGAGTGCGCGACCCACCCGGTCAATAAGCAGACGGCTTGGGTGAATGAACAATTCATAGGTGAGCCCTAAGGAACTGTCCTCAAGATAACGCGATCGATCTGGGCAACACCGGAGCGGCGAGTCGGCCTTTCAGGACGCGAGCTTAGCGACCAACAAAGCAAGCAAACGGAACCAGTCCCAGAATGACTTATTCTGGGACAGTTCCTAACAAGGTATTTTCTATGGCAAAACGCGATTATTACGAGGTGCTCGGCGTCGCCAAGGACGCTACGGACGCCGATCTCAAGAAAGCGTTTCGCCAACAAGCGTTGCAAAACCACCCCGACCGCAATCCCGGCGATGCCGCGGCAGAGGAGCGTTTCAAGGACGCCGCCGAAGCCTACGATGCCCTGTCGGATGCCGAAAAGCGCCAGCGCTACGACCGCTTTGGTCACGCCGGCATGACCGGCGGTGGTGCGGCCAACTACGGCAACATGGATGATATGTTTAGCCATTTTGGCGACATTTTTGGCGACATTTTTGGCGGCGGCGGTCGTCAACGGGCCCGCAGCAACCGCGGCGCCGACTTGCGCTGCGATATTGAAATCACGCTGGAAGACGCCGTGGCTGGCGTGCGCCGCGAGCTCGACTTGCCGCGAATGGAGGCGTGCGACACCTGCCACGGTAGTGGCGCCAAAGCCGGCACCGACGCCGATACCTGCGGTCAATGTCGGGGCCGCGGTCAAGTGTCGACTCGCCAGGGTCCATTTATGTTTTCAGTGACTTGTCCCGGATGCGGCGGGCAGGGCAAGACGCTCAAGCCTTCTAATCGCTGTGGCACTTGCGGCGGCGGTGGCCAACGGCGCGTCGAGAAAAAAGTGGGCGTCAAGATCCCGCCCGGAGTCGATACCGGCACACGGTTACGGGTCGGCGGCGAAGGCGAAAAGGGCGCTGTCCCGGGTAGTGCCTCGGGCGACCTGTACGTCGTCATCCACGTGCAGCCGCACAGCAAGTTTCGTCGCATTGACGACGACTTGCACTGCGACATTGATGTGGATGTGGTGTCCGCCGTGCTGGGCGGCCTCGTCGCCATTGCGCTGATTGACGGTGGCGTGGAAAAAATCAAGCTTCCGGCGGGCATCCAGCCGGGCGAACAATTGCGCATTCGCGGTCGTGGTGTCCCGCACTTGAACAGTTCGAGTCGCGGTGACCAGTTTGCCCACGTGCGGGTGGTGGTGCCCAAGAAGCTCAGTGCTGAGCAGCGCGCCCTTTACGAGCAGTTGGCGGTACATGCCGCCACCGCAGCCTGACCGCCGCGATCCCCCGCTTTGGGCGCATCTCTGCGTTGCGGCGTCGCCTTTGTCCTTGCGGCGTACGCGAGTACGCCTCAGTCGAAATGCTCCTTGCTTCTTGATCTGCATCCCAAATCGGGGGCCGCGGAGAATTTCGATGGGGAATCCTGGACCGCGCTGTGGCCAGTCCCTGCTTGCGCCGTGGCCAGTCCCTGCTTGCGCTGTGGCCAGTCCCTGCTTGCGCTGTGGCCAGTCCCTGCTTGCGCTGTGGCCAGTCCCTGCTTGCGCCGTGGCCAGTCCCTGCTTGCGCCGTGGCCAGTCCCTGCTCGCGCGCAGCCAAATCACAGCCCGCCCCCGAGGCCCGCGTCGCCACCGACCGCAACCAGACTGCACAGGCAAGGGCATTCAGCGCGAACCGCGCCCTGCGAACCGAACGCTGCGAACCCCGCGCTGCAGGTGTGGTCGACACCTGGCGAGCATGCCGCCGAAATCGCATCGAAACATAGTAGCGTATTCGTAATGTTAGGGACAGACTGCCCTTTGGATTGCGCGATCTTGTGTCCCGTGGTAGGGTCGTACCGACCTTCAGGAGATGACCATATGATGCTCGCACCACTTCAGCAGCCGAATTCGCCAGCCTCGGGCGTGCTTGCCATGCGCGGTCTGGGCTCGTCCGGCCACCTGAGCCAGCGCTTGTTCGCGCTGCAGACCCGTTTGGCCACAGTGATGGCATCGTGGTCTCTATTTGGCTTCGCGTTAGTGGGGCTCAGTTTCGGCATGGTCGGCTGCGCCGAAGTGCAGACTGCGTCGCCTCAAGATGCCGAGAAGCTGGCCGGGTTGCGCTCCGATCGCGAAGAAAATGAAGTCCTGTCGCGGTTTCAGCAAGCCAAGAAGCGCAAAGCGATCGCCGAAGGCAAAGACGCCGACGCTCTGTATGACGACGCCGAGCCGCTGCGGAAAAGCGCAGAATTTCAGGCCATCTTTGTTGAAAAAAAGAAGGCAATGCACGACGCCAAGATCAAGGAATACTTGACTAAACCGGCGTCTACCGTGCAGGCCTGTATGGCCAAGGCCGGCGAAGGCCATGGCGCCGACGAAATCGACAACTGCATTCAGTTCACCCCGACGCCCGAAGAGTTTAACCCGGTCAAGGCGGCCATTATCGCCGTACTGGTGGCTCTGCTAGGCGTTGCTGTGCTGTTCTCCTACCGGTCCACGCGTCGGCGCGCCGACACGGTAGCGGTTGCTGCTAAGAAATTGGGCCTGACCGTGGTGCAGGGTCAGCAATCGACAGTGGCGACCGGCACTTATAAAGACTACTCCATCAAAATGGAGTCTAGCCCGCCCGAGGCCGGTCAAGGCGATCGCTTCATGCGCGTCATTGTGCTGTCTAAAATCAACCCTGCCACCGTAGTTCGTTTTGGGCCGGTTGCGCCGCCTACTGGTTTGGACTTGCCCGATCTAGAGGCGCCAGAGGTTGAAGATTCGCGCCTTCCCGAAGGCTACAAGCTGCGATTGTCGACTGGGGCGTCTGCCGAAGAACTGCTGTCGGGCGATATTGGTTTTCAATTGCGGGTGTTCGATCCAGTCGACGTTCGGGTTCATGACGGCGTTTGCGGTGTGACCTGTTGGCAGATTCCAGCCACCACCGATAAGGTCGTTGAATTTATTGACCTGACCTTGGGCGCGGCCAATTTGTACAAAGCCGAGAAGTAGCAGCGTAGCCGTTGTGGGCGCTCGCTCGCCGCATTGTCGTCAAATTTGACTGCGAACGCGCTCCGCTGGTTGTTGACCGCCGGATTGCTTGGCGCAGTTGCCGCGGTGTTCGGTGTAGCTAGTGCGCTGGCCAGCCGCATCATCCTAATTGCAGGTTTGTATGAGGTAGCGGCGGCCTTGTTGCTGGGTTCGGTCGCGGTAGCTTTGTGTCATCTGCAAGCGCTGCGTCCCAACCGGTTGTCGCTACTGGTGGCGGTGACAGCGGCTGCAGGATGGCTCGCCGTCCACGAGACGACCGACGCGTGGGCTTTTCGCCAAGAGCAGATCCGGTGGCTTCAAAGCCAACCCATTCAATTAGCTCAGGATATGGCCGTTGCCCAGGTGGATTCTGCCGAACTTCTTGTCGACCTTGGCTTGCGCGCGGAAACCGGCGACAGCGGCCTTGTCGGCGCATGGCTGGCCCAAAACAAGGCTGGAATTGTGGTCCAGCGCACACTTGGGGTGCAGCGGGTGTTGCCGCTCGGGTGGGCGGCGCTCGCGGCGGCGATAGGCGTGCGCGTCGCGATCGTGGCACTGCTGGTGTGGCGGGCGCTACTGCGGCTGGCGGTGGAGCCGAGGTGTCCGCGCTGCCAGCGCTACCTGCGGCGAACCCAGATTGCGCGCGTCAGTGAAGCGGAATTGGCCCCACTGATCACAGCATGGCAATCGGGCGAGTACCTGCAGCCCGGGCAATCGCGGCCCGCCGTCGCCGTTGTCTACCGCGACGAGTGTGCGCGCGGGCACCTATCGCGACCGGGGTTGGCGGCGGTGCGGCTGCGGCGCTTTGGGTTTGCCCTGCAGGTCCCGGGACCAGTCGCTCAGCTTGCACCGGTGCTCGCGGATCCGAGTAGTTCGACTGTCAATTAGCCAATTAGGCCGGAACTGCCGCGCTACCCTGCACAATCGTCGCCCGCCGTTGGTCAAAACTAGGCGGAGCAATCCAGCCGAGCGGCCGTGGCGCAGGGGCAAATGAAATGCGGTCCCCGTAGCCAAATCTGACTTTGAGGTGGCTGCCGTCGATGTACAGCGCGCCAGTCAGCATGCGCGACGTGATCGCCAAGGTGCCATCAAAAGTGCCACCGACCAAGGGTTCGCCGCGCACTGCCCAAGTCATTAACTCGCGCACTCGATACTGCAAAAGTGGACTCTCAATGGGCAAAACCGCGCCGCCAGCCGAGCGAATTGCCGCAGTTGAGCCGGCGGCCGTGGCGACCCAAATCCCAGACGACTTGTGATCTTGACTGACCCCGCCAATTTCGACGGCGTAGCGAGTCGTTTCGGCAGGTACTTTGTGGGCCAACAAGACGTCATTGAGCGCCAAATCGCGTAGAGAAACGCCATTAATCGCCACCTCCATCCGCCACAGTGGCCGGCTCGTCAGGCGCCCTGCCGCCAGCGCGTCCAAGACCGCTGCCAAACCACTGGCGTCACTGGCGCAAAAATAGCCGATCGACGAACTGACCGCGCTGTTGACGCCAAGCATCGGCGGTCCGTCGCTGATCCCTGTCGCTTCGATGCTGTGCGACGCGGACAAGAAGGTACCGTCGCCACCGACCGTAATAATCAGGTCGGCCCACGCCGCCAGCCGCCGGTTCAGCTGCGACACCAACCGCCAGCGCACACCGAGCTCATCGAGGGTCTTTTGCACCTGCAGCAGGCTGGCGACATGCTCGCGGTGGGCAACGGCTACCCGGTGGCCGACAGGCTGGCCGTCCTGCAAAGCTTGCTGCATCTTTTGGTCGGGGTGCTGCTGTAACTGCTCAATCGCGCTTGATTTCTTGACGACGACGATGCGCTCCAAGCGGACGGCGTTGCCGACTCGATGGCCACCCAGCCGCCTAGAATTTGTACTCAGCGCACTAGAATTTGTACTCAGCGCACTAGAATTTGTACTCAGCGCAACCGGCGGGTCGGCGCGGCTCAAGGGTTCAGCATGACCAGGCGGCCGCCGCCCGGGTCGGTCAGCATATCGTCAATCTCATGATCAACATACGAATTCTGCTGAATCAGCGGCAGTGCCAAGCGAAACACCGTGCCAAAGTTGACGTCGGAGTCAAACGTCAGAGCGCCGCCGTGAGCTCGGGCAATTTGCCTTGAAATATCCAAACCTAAGCCCAGGCCCTTGTCGCCCTTGGTGGTGAAAAACGGCTCGAAGACGCGGTCGCGCACGTCTGCGGCAATCCCCGAACCATTATCGCGGACTTCGACCACTGCCGTGCGGGAATCGATGCGTACGACCAGCTCGACATAGCCATTCTTGCGATGCTCGATGGCTTCGCCGGCGTTGCGAATCAGATTGAGCAGCACCTGCCGAATGCGGCCGCCATCCATCGGCACAATCGGCCGATCGAGCAAGGTCACCCGGACGTCGGCGTTGTGCAAAATGCGGTCGCAGCGCACGAATCGCACCACATGTTCCAGCACCTGCGCCAAGTCCTCCGGCGCGATAGTCATCTCGGCGCGCGAACCGCTGGCAAAAGTGCGGATCTCGTCGACCAAGCCCAAGATGCGCTGCTGCGCTTCCAGCATCAAATGTGAAGCCTCTTGAATTTCCTGATCTTTTGGATATTTCTGCGCGATCATGTCGGCGAGCATGAACGGACTCAGGTGGTTCTTGACCTCGTGGGCAATGCCGCTCGACAGCCGCCCGATCGCGCCCATGCGCTCCGAGGCAATCAGCTGCTGTTGGGTATCCAGTAATTGTTCTTGAGCGGCGCGCAGTTCTACAATGGCCCGTTCCCGCGCTTGCGATACTTCCAAGTGATCGAGAGCCACCCCGAGCATCGAGCCGAGCACGCTCAACAGGTGCAAGTCGTTTTCATCGAATGCGTTGACACTATGGTGGTTTTCGACTTCGATGAGCCCAAGCAAGCGGTTGGAGACCAAAACCGGCACCACCAAAAGGGAGCGCACTCGGCTCAGAATCACCGAGTCCGCCGAGGCAAAACGCTCGTCACTAGAGGCATCGGCCGTAATCACTGCGCAGCGCTGCTTGAGCACCATGTCGGCCACAGTTCTGGACAGCACCATCTCGGGCTGCGCAGGCGTGAGCGCTTCACCGATGCCCGGCGAATTGGCCGACATCGGCGGGGTATTCCGACCTGAGGCAGAACCTTTGGTGTCTGTTCGTTTTTGCACGACCTTGGGAATCAGTTGCCCCTTGTCGTCGAGCAACATCACGGCCGCACGGTCGCCTTGCACCACCTGCAACACCAAATCCAGCAGTCCGGGCAGCGTTTCGCGCAAGTCGGCATAGCGCTGCAAGATTTTGCTGGCTTCGACCAACATTGCGAAGCTGCGGGTCTTGCGCAGCAGCGGCAGCACCGGCAAATCGTCGAACCGCTCCGTCATGCCGACTCCAAGAGAGTCAAACACGTCCTGCGCGGTCATTTTGGCCAGATCGATCGGCCCAGAAATCGGCTCCACCGGCTTGACGAGCCACGGCTGCACCGGATTGAGGTCGGTCACCACCCGCACCGCGGCGCAATCTTCCGGGATCGCCTCGACGGCAAATTGGGTCACCCCGATGCGAACGACGTCGCCTAGCTTGAGGACCGCGCGCTCGATTCGTTCGGTGTTGAGCCACGTGCCGTTGTGGCTGCCCAAGTCCTGCACGATCAACTGCCCGTCTTCCATAAAAAAACGCGAGTGTTCGCGCGAAGCCCGCCGGTCGGGAACAAATACCGTGCAGGTCGTAGCGCGGCCCACTACGAGTTCATGGTCCACCGCAAAGACCTGACCACGCAAATCGCCTGACATCACACGCAGATTAAGACGCCGAGCTTGGGCCATTGCGCTAGGATCGCGGCCACTCATTGCCGCAAAGACTTGGATGCTGGGGGCGGCAGCAGCGACTGTCAAGCCTGTCTCGTGAGCGCGATCCACCGCTTTGGGCGCATCTGTGCGTTGCTGGGTCGCTTCTCTCAATCGCCGCACGCAGTTATGGCTCAATCGTTCAGCTCCTTGCGCCTTGTCGAGCGCCAGCGAGCGACCGAGCACTGGCAGCGAGCGACCGAGCACTGGCAGCGAGCGACCGAGCACTGGCAGCGAGCGACCGAGCACTGGCAGCGAGCGACCGAGCACTGGCAGCGAGCGAGCGAGCACTGGCATCCAAATCGGCGGCCGCGCAGGATTTTGGTGGTGAATTTGGGATGAGCGCCTGTTCCCGCTTTCGGCGCAACCGTATGTTTGCGCTGCAGTCCGCTTGTGGCCGGGTGGTTCCGCGGTCTGGATCGCGGCTGGTGCTTCTGATCGCTTGATCTCCGCAGTCGAAGGGCACTGTGAAATCTATTGGCGAATTGGGCAACAGGCCAGCCAAACGGAAGACGTCAGCGAATTGCGGCGGTTTTCTTGGCGAGTTCGAGCGCTCGGTTATGCTGCAGGTGGACCAACTCGGGTCCCTTGGAGTGGCATTTTGGCGGCTGAACGTGAGCATACGGGCTTGTCACCGCTAAGCGAACCCATCTTACAGGTGTGCGGGCTGCACAAAGCCTTTGGCGACCAAGTGGTGTTGCGCGGGGTGGATTTGGCGATTCCAGAGGGCCAAATCACCGTGATCATTGGCGGTTCGGGTAGCGGAAAAAGCGTGTTGATCAAACACCTTGTCGCGCTCATGCGTCCCGATCGCGGGCAAGTTCGCTTCCGCGGTCGCGACATTTTCGCCATGAACGATGCTGAGTTGCTCTGCGCCAGGCGCCACTTTGGCATGCTTTTTCAGAACTCGGCGCTGTTTGACTCGATGAATGTCTATGATAACGTGGCCTTTCCGTTGCGCGAGCATAGCCGACCTGCGCCAGCTCAAGAACGGGAGCTCGTCATGACCGCGCTGACCGATCTCAAGCTGGGACACGCCGTCGGCAAGTTTCCGTCCGAGCTTTCGGGCGGCATGCGCAAGCGGGTGGCGCTGGCGCGCGCGACCATCATGCGGCCAGAAATCTTGATCTATGACGAACCGACGACCGGACTTGATCCGGTGATGATCAAGCAGGTTGATGATATGATTGCTGAAACACAAGAGAGGTTGCGGGTGACTTCGGTGGTGATCTCGCACGACATGGCCTCCACTTTTCGGATTGCCCACCGAATCGCTATGCTCTATCAAGGCGAAATTATTGAGCAAGGCAATCCTGCCGAGTTTCGGGCCAGCAGCAACCCGATTGTGCGCGACTTCATTTTCGTCAGCGGTACCGGTCCGCTGGTCGCTACCGCTGCAGCGTCGCCACAGGTCCGACCATGAAGAATGCCCGCGCCGCGTTGGCAGTCGGCGTGTTCGCCCTGCTGGCGATCGTCGCCACTGTGGTCGGGGTCGCGTTTTCCAATCGCGGCATCGGTGGCGGTCCCGATACCTACATGCTGCGGGCCTTTTTCGACGACGTGACCGGCCTCGCTCCCGGCACCAAAGTCACGATTGCCGGTGTGCGCGTCGGCGAAGTGACAGACTTGGACTTGCGCGGCCAACGGGTCGAAGTGCGCTTGCGGTTGCTGAGAAAAATAAAGGTATTTCATGGCGTTACTGCCCCTGATCGCTCCATTCGCAATGGCGCGGTGCTCACGCGGTTGCAAGCCTCGCTGCTTGGCGACTACTACTTGGAACTGGCGCCGGGCATGGCTGGCAAAGTGCTGGCCGACGGCGAGGAGATTGGGCTGGTCATCACGGCGACGGCCTTGCAGCAAACCCTACAGAAGATGGACCGTGCCGCCGACATCGTGCCCAAGATCGACCAAATTGCCACTGATGTGGCCAAAATTACCCATAACGCCGCGCTGGTGCTCGGAAGCGACACCGGCGCTGACCAAATTGCCAAGATCACGATGAATTTGGTGTCTGCCAGCGACGACGTGGCCAAGACCACCAGTGCGCTGCGCGATCGGATGACGCAAGGAGTTCTGGCCCCGGGTGGCGATCTCGATCGCGGACTGCGCGGTTTTGCCGATACCGCTGAGAAACTGAGCCAATTAACCGGCAGACTCGACACCATCATCACCCGAACATCGAGTTCCATGGACGACGCCGGCAAGAGCGTGGTGCGCAGCATTGAAAACATCGAAGTCGTGACCACACAGGTGCGCGATTTGGTGGGTCGCAATAAGACTGGCGTCGACGACACGGTCGGCACCATCGCCAATGCCCTCAAGAAGGTCCAGGACGCCTTAGCCCGCGTCGATAAGGTCATGGGCCACGTCGAGAACATTGCCGCCGATGTCGATGCCGGCAAGGGCACCGTCGGTCGTTTGCTGCGCGACGAAACACTGGTGCGCAACTCCGAGCAGTTGATGGGGTCTGCTGGCAATTTGTTCAAACGTTACGCAGATTTGGAAATTGGCATCGACTATCGGCTGGCTACCCACACCGTTCGCATCAGCGACCCCAATCAGTTGGCCTGGCAGTCGCATTTGGCGCTGCGCTTGCAGCCCAGCCAAGACAAGTATGTGCTATTGACTTTGACGACCAACAACTTGCCGGTGACGCGCACGTTTTCGCGCACCACCGATTCGGTCGGTGGCACCGATGCGGGGGTGCTGCGGGAAACGGTTGTTGAAGCTGAATCAGCCATGCGCTTCGGGCTGCAATACGCGCGCAAATTCGGCGCAGTAGTGTTGCGCGGCGGGTTGATCGAGAACAGCGCCGGCGGTGGCCTCGACTTGAGCGTAGTGCGCGATAAGCTCTTGATTTCAGCCGATTTATTTCGTTTTCAAAACTCCGAGCGGCCGCGGTTGCGGGCGAGTCTGCTGTGGACATTTGTGCCCCACGTCTACGCATTTGCCGGCGGTGACGAACTGCTTTTCCCCGGTGTACGCGCGGACCTGTTTTTGGGCCTGGGTCTAACCTTTACCGACAACGACTTGTTCGTGTTGTTTACGTCGTCGCCGCCAATTAGCTTTCGCTAACGATAACAATGCCTCATGTGCCTCCGGCTGACGCTGTTTGAGCCAGAGGTGCCGCTGCCGGAGTCATTGCGGCCGCAAGATCGCCGCGACGACTGCCGCCAGCTGGGTCTGGGCCACACTTTGTTGAGTGCTTTGGCGCAGATCTTTGACCACCACCGTACCAGCCGCCTGTTCGTCTGGCCCTAAAACCAAGGCCAATCGGGCGCCACGCTTGGCCGCCCGTTCGAATTGCTTGCCAACCTTGCCTCCGAGCGTGTCGATTTCCGCTCGCCAGCCGTGGTCGCGAAGTCCCTGAACCAAAATCAACACCGCACCAGCCAACTCAGGTTGAAGAACTGTCGCATAAATAGGCACTTGTGCAGAATCCGTTCGTACCAAGCCCAGTTCATAGAGCGCAGCAAACAGCCGATCCAGACCGACCGAAATGCCGACAGCGGGGATTTTCTCCTTGCCGAACAGGCCGATCAAGCCGTCGTAGCGCCCACCCGACATCACAGCGCCCATCGAGGCCACTTTGGGGTCGGTCAACCGGGTTTCATAAATAATTCCTGTGTAATAATCCAGACCACGTGCGATACTACAGTCAAAAGCCAGCCAGCGGTCCAGCCCTGCCGCGGTCACCAAGTTGATGACGGCGGCAACGCGCTCGATCGCCGCTTGCATCGGCAGATCGGCGGCGTCCAGCGCTTGCTGTTGCCAGTGGCTCAGCGGCCACCCGGCGGCGAACGCAGCCACCACCGCTTGCGCTTGGTCGGCGGGCAGATCTGCCTGCTGCACGATCTCTTCGACCACGGCGGCCGGCGTTAGTTTGTCCAGCTTGTCGATCGCCCGAATACAGGCAATCTGCGCTGGGTGGTGCGGCACATTGCATAACCTCAAGATTCCAAACAGAATATCCCGATGATTGAGGTGCATTTGGGCCTGCTCAACACCCAGCGATCGCAACACGCTCAGGCCAGCAACCAGCACCTCGGCGTCTGCCAGGGCGCTGTCCGCTCCGCAAATATCGGCGTCGCATTGCACAAACTCGCGATAGCGACCGCGTTGCGGCTTGTCGGCCCGCCACACCGGCGCTATTTGGTAACGGCGAAAGGGCAGTTGCAGCTGCGCCCGGTGTTGAGCGACGACGCGAGCCAATGGCACCGTCAGATCGTAGCGCAACGCCACTTGGCGGTCGCCGTGATCGGTGAAGCGATACAGGAGCTTATCGCCTTCATCGCCGTATTTTCCGGTCAGTGTCTCCAAATACTCCAAAGCCGGCGTTTGCAATGGCGAAAAGCCGTGAGTCTCAAACACGACCTCTATGCGGCGCACCATCGCCTGACGCGGCGCCATGTCGGTCGGCAAGAAATCTCTAAAGCCCTTCAGTGTCTGTGCCTGCATCCTTTTGTCCTGCTCCGCCTAACGATTGCCGAAGCGCGACATGTGTAGCCTCACGATTCTTTTTGCACAAGTGCCTTGCCGTACCGCCTTCTCCCGACTACGATCACCGCCGCGGCAATTCGCCGACTACGGATTACGGTATGACTGGATTACATCGCCGCGCCTTAGATGCCGCCCAACCCGCGGTCGGCCGCGACGTCGAAGCGTGGTGCTCCAAGTGCGCGCAAGCCATGGAACATGTCATCGTCGCAATGGTTGGCACCCAGATCGTTCAGGTGCGCTGCAAGACCTGCGTGGGCACCCACAAGTACAAGACCACCACCGAAGTCGCGGCCGCCGCTCCCAAAGCCGCCACTAAGGCTGCCGCCAAATCGGCGACCAAAGGCACCACCAAGGCCGCCGGAGCAACTCCTGCGCGAACGTCCAAGCCCCCTGTTGAATCACCAGAATTGCGTGCAGCCAAGTCGTTGTGGCAGCGCAAAATGGCCGTCCTAGATCGCGCCCATGCGACGTCGTATGCCGCTTCGCTGCAACCGCACGCCGGTCAACTCGTCGATCACGCGACTTTTGGCTACGGCATCGTCGAGTCAACCACGGGCGGCAAGGCCAAGTGCTTATTTGAACAGGGTTACAAGGTGTTGATCGTCTGTCGCTAAACCGATCGCGAGCCGATCAAACCGCACCTGATCGGCCGGTCAGCAACTGATCTCGGCCCGGCGACAGTTGATCTAGTGCCAAATCGTGAGCACTTTGATCAAGCCAATACAGGCCCTTCGGGCGGCCCGCACGCGCCACAAGTTGGCGCAAATCGCTGTTTCTATACACAGTCTCCCAATTTCGAGATCAACCTTGGATCGGAGCCGCGAGTCGGCTGCACAGCAGACGCGAGCTTGGCGACCCACCCAGCAAGCACGAGATCGCCGATCCGGCACATGGTGCCGGACTTGGGCGATCGAGTATAGCGCGGCTCAGGTCCCCCTGCGTGATACCCAACGGGCCTTGTCCACCGTCCCGCTCGACTCGCCCGACCCATTTTGCGCCGATTCGACGTCACCTGCGACGTCGGATGGGCCACCGTTGCCGCAAACTGAGGATCGGTTAGGATGCCGTGGGCCTCAAGCGGGGCGGGTGCAGCATGGACACGTCCGACCCACGACTATTCAGCTATTCGCTACTGGCAATAGTCGTCGTCGTTGGCACGTGGGCCATCCACCGGATGATGACCAAGTTCAGCGCCGAGGCGGCCGAGAAGGCCAAGCCTGGCAGCGACGTTCAGGCCGCTCTGGCCAGAGGCGACGTGGCCCTCGCCGCCCGGTTGGCTACTGAGAGTGGCGACCACGAGCAGGCTGCCCGTCTCTTTGAGCGGCTGGGACGCTTAGGCGATGCCGCGCGCTCCTATCGTCAAGCCAAAATACTGGACCGCGCCGCGGACTTGTTTGAGCAGGCCAAGGAATTCGCCGGCGCCGCCGCTTGCTACAAGCGACTGGGCAATCAATCGGCTCAGTTGCGCATGTTGCAAATGGCCAAGGACTGGGCGGGTGCCGCCGAACTGGCTGAACAGACCAACGACTTGGCATTGGCTGCCGAATTGTATCAACGTGTCGGCCAAAATGACAAAGCGATCGGGCTGTTGCGGCGCATGGGCAAGCCCCAAGTCGCGGCTAAACTGCAGGCGGCCTTGTTAGAAGTCGAACAACAATGGAGGCCAGCCGCCGAACAGTGGCAAGTTGCCGGCGATTGGGCGCGAGTGCTGGGGTGTCTGGAACATGCGGGCGACGTCGCCGGTTCGGCCGCCGCGCTGGTCAAGCTCGGGCGCGTCGAGGAGGCGGCGGACCGTTACGTGCAAGCCCAAGGCTACAGCGAAGCTGCGCAATTGTTTGAAGGCATTGGGTTATACCGCAAAGCCGCCCTAAACCATCAAAAAGTGGGCAATGCCGATCGGGCCATCCACTGCTTGACCATGGAAGGCGACAAACTGACCGTAGTCAAACTGCGGACTGCGATGGGACAAGTCGATGAAGCGCTGCGTGTCGCGCTGTCAGTTGGGCCTTCTGAGGCAGCGTACGTCGAAATGTCGGTGCTGGCCGCGCGTTTGGCGCTGGAAAAAGGCGACAAGGCCACGGCTGGGCGCACGCTGGCGGCTCTGGTGCACGCTCCGTTGGCCGAAGCCGATCGAATTGCCCATGGCCGCAAGGCGTTGGACCTACTGATTGAAGTGGGCGACGTTGTCCGTGCCCGCCAACTTATCGAGCGCTTGCAACCTCTGGCGCAGCCCGCCTCCGAATTGGCAATCCATCTCAAGGACGTCGACGCCAAACTGCCGGCGCCCGCAATTGCGCCACCCCGACCTGCCTCGAGCCTCCGCGCGAAATCGGAACCGGCTATAGCCCAACGTCGCATTAGTGATCAGGTGTCTACCGAATCCGTTGGCGAAAACACTTTGGGCGACTTTGGCGGCGGCGGTGACGGCAATTGGCCAAACGGGGTCCCTGCGGCATTATCCAATCGTTATGGTGCCTTAGAGCGACTGGGGCAGGGTGGCAACGGCATCGTCTACAAGGCGACTGACAAGCTATTGGGTCGGCAAGTCGTGCTCAAATTCATGCTCGAGGGTTCGATGCCCACCGACATGCAGCGCAAGTACTTCTTGCGCGAAGTCAAACTGGCGGCCCAGCTTAACCATTCTAACGTCGTGCACATTTACGACATGGGCGAAACCGATGGCGTGCTGTGGTATGCGATGGAGTTTGTCAGTGGCAAGTCGCTGACGACCTACCTCAGTTTTGGCCAACCGGTCGAAGACCCCAAATGGATGTGCAACATCTTGGACCAGTTTGCCGCCGCGCTGGATTGTGCCCATGGCGCCGGCCTAGTCCATCGCGACATCAAGCCCGACAACGTGCTGGTGGCCGACGACGGCATGGTCAAGTTGCTCGACTTTGGCCTTGCCCGCGTCCGCGACGAGGGTTTTGGCGAACTGTCGGTGCTGGCTGGAACCCCGTACTACATGGCGCCCGAGCAGATGGACGGCTCCAATGTCGACCACCGGGCCGACCTGTATGCGCTTGGCGTCGTCGTGTTTCGGATGTTCACCGGTTACCTGCCATTTTCAGAGGGCAATATCTTTGTCGCCCATGCCGTCGAGCCGGTGCCCGATCCGCGCAAGTTCAATAGCAAGCTGGACGAAAAGGCGCTGCACATCGTCCAAAAAGCGATGGCGAAAAAGCCAAAAGACCGCTACAGCACGGCCAAAGAACTGGCCGAAGACGTCAAATCGGTGTTCTTGGCCCGCTGACGCCGCGGCCGTTCACCGGTGGCCGACAGTGGCCAACCACGCCCGCAGCCACAGTTTTCCCGCAGAACCGCCCGCATCCCATCCGCGCTCAGGATGAAATTGGCAACCCAGCCATCGTCGGTGCGGATGGACGAAGGCCTCAACGGGGGTCGCCGCGCTGTGGGCGATCGACTGCAGCGGCGGCGGCAGGCGGCCGATTTGCTCGCAATGGCTTTGCATGCACGGTTCACCGTCGATTGGGCCTTGCCATCCCGCCAGCAACCAGGCGGGAAGGGTGTTGGCGTCGATTGCAATGGCCACTAGGCCGGTGATTTTGGCCCGACCAGCGTAGTTGGGGCCGGCAATCGGACCACTACCGTCTACGGCCTCTAGGTGCCCGCCTAGGGCCAGCGCCAGCGCCTGCATCCCCCCGCAAATGGCCAAGATCGGGCACGGCAGCGCTTGCGTCCACTCCGCCAGCCACGGCAAAAACTCGGGCGGGTACTGCGAAAAGGGAGTTCCCTGCGGTCCCAGAATTACGCCGTCGATGGCAGAAAGGTTGCAGACGCCCTGTTGCACGTCGGCGCCCTGTTGCACGTCGGCGCCCTGTTGCACGTCGGTGCCCTGTTGCACGTCGGTGCCCTGTTGCACGTCGGCGCGCTGTTGCACGTCTGCGTAATTCACGATGTCGATCGACGCCTCCGGACGCAAAACCGCCAGCGCACGGGCAATCGCCTCACAGCCACCGCGTTCATCACTACTCAAATTCAGATTTATGATCAGTAGCTTGACGTTTGGGCCACCGTCGATTGGGCCGTTTACCAAGGTCAATTGGTCACAATCGCCGTCGACACACCGGTTTGCGACGCGCTGAGCAAGAAGCCCGTATACAGTTCTGCGACGCTTTTGGTGGTAAAGATGGCGAAATGGTCCAGCTTTTCCCATTGCGAGACCAGACCCGTGACAGCAAAGCCATTGTGTTTCAGGTTGTCCTGAACTGGCGAAAACAGCACCGCCGCCTTGTTGGCCAGCAGTGCGTCATTGAGGTGCACTTTGGGCGCCAAAACATCAAGGCCAATCGCCGCCGCCAGCGCCTCGGAGGTGTCCGCCGGAGTGGCTTTGTCCAATAAGCCTTCGGTTAACAAGATATTGGGCGGCTTGATGCCCGGTTCGCGGCTGAACATCAAGTGGCCGTAGGCCAACGGATCGGTGGCATCGGCCAGCGCCTGCACTAGCGACACCGCCGGATGAAACTGTGAAATCTCACCAGGATCCATCGCCAAAAACGTGGTGACCAACGCGGAAATATCAACAGGATCTTTGCGTTGCACCACCGTCAGCGCGATGCCCGCGCCGGCACCGGACAGCACAAAAGTGGCGATATTGGGTTCAATGGCCGCCAGCAGTGCGCCCGACAAGCCGCCTTGACTGTGGCCGATGAAGGCTACGCGCTGCGGGTCCAGATGCAACGGCTTGGCATCGGGAGTGAAGTCAGCGGGAACATTGAGCAATCCCTCACGAATCATCCGCGCCATCGCCACCGAATCCAACGCTGACTGGCGAAAACCACTGCGACCCGAGGTGATGTTGATAAAGTTAAAGGTCTGCGCATCCAACTGGTTGTCCACAAGCGGCGGATCGCAGCGCGGCCCATGCATCGGCTGGTCGATGCTGACAATCGCCAGGCCCGAAGTGCCCAATTGGTCTGAAATCTTGTACTTGCCACCGTTGATGTACGACTGCCAATCGCCGCCGGTGCCGTGCGCGGACATCACGACGGGTGTGTTGCCACCGACGTCGCCACTGCGATCGATCGGCACCAGCACCGAGACACGCAAGGTTTCTTCCTTGGCCACTTTGGGGTTGCCCTGTGCATCGAAGGCGAACCCACCACTGCCGTCTTGGGCATACGGGCAAATGCCATTTTGGAAATTGGGTGAGTGATAATTAGCCTCTAAAAGCCAGAACTTGGTTGTCTTCTTGGCGACCTTCCAATCCTTGGCGGCATCGGGCTTCCAGACGGTGCGCATCCATTGGGCCATACTGCGCAGCTGACTGGTCGGATTGCCGGTAGAAAACACCGACACCGCCGCCATATCGTCGTACGGCACCGCCACTTTGCCGGCCCCCACCGCTTTGTGCAAAGGCAGCAGCGTTGCCGCGTACTTGGCTGTCGCTGGGTCAGTAGGTTGGGCGCCGGCCGCCCAGGCTGAAAAAATGTCTTTCAATACTTTGGGTTGACCCAGAATCTTGCCAGTGTTGTCCAGCAACGCCCGGCGCACCACCAAGGCGTACACCGTCTGCGGCCGCAGTGGCCGACCCCAAACTGGCTGCAACATCAGCATGTTCGGGTACAAGTACTGGCCGCGCTTTTCGGGCGACAGCGCCGCATGTACCTCGCGCGCTTGACCGTAATTCGGGCTGCCGTCGTCGATATCCACCACCAGATAGGGTGAATCGGCTTTGGCCGAAGCCAGCGGACCTACCAGAGACTTGCTCGACAGTGCCGCGTCAAACTGCACGTACAGTGTCGGTTGAATCGAAAACCCGCGCAGTTCAGCTTGGCCAAAGCTGAGATACTGCTTGAGAAGGCTGAGCATTTCGCCGTCGCGTACCGGTGGAAACCCAGAAAGATCGAGGGTTCCATCGGCAGCGCGGCGTTGGTCCGTTGGCCACGGTAGGCCATGCCAATCCTTGGCGCTCAAATCGTAGCGAGCGGTTGCGCCGGTGACGAGATCGGCGGCATAGACTTTTGTTTTGGGATCAAACGGTTTTGCCGAAACGACATCTGAACTGGCGCTGGCGTCAGCCGCGATCGGGACCGATTGCGCTTGGCAGCCGACGATCGCCAACACCGCGATCGCACATCGAATTTCTCGCAAAAATACCATGGCGGTCAACTCCCGAGCAGCGATGAGGTGGGTCGACGCACCAGCGACTGTCAATCAAGGGTCGGATAGCCGAGGCAGACCTGCGCTGGCGCAGTGAGCCGACAATTCGGCTAGTTGGCGGCAATTCAGCTAGGAGCCTGTCGGAAATCAATCGGTTGTGAAATGTCTATCAGGTTATACATAATGAATCTATTACGATCTGCCAGGCTCCTAGCCAGTCAAGTATTCTCAACTGTCCGAGAACTGCCCGGAGTGAATCCGTGCAGTTTCGGACAGTTGCCGCCGTCTAGCCACACGGCGCTAGGAGCGAGTCGGAATACTCCGACACGCTCCTAGTGGCCGGCCAATTCGCTAGTAGCCGCCGACTCGCCGCACCGCCCCAGCTTCGGGTTTCTTGGCGGCGGCCGCAGTGGCCCCGCGCACAATTGCCACCGAAGCACTGGCGCCGATGCGGGTCGCGCCCGCCTGCAGCATCTTGTCGACATCCTCCGAAGTGCGCATGCCCCCAGAAGCTTTGACTTCCAGTTCGTCGCCGACCACCGCTTTCATCAAGGCGACGTCCTCGGCGGTCGCCCCGCCTGGGCCAAAACCGGTCGACGTCTTAACAAACGCCGCCCCGGCAACCTTTGATAGAGCGCAGGAGATGACCTTTTCTTCGCGGGTTAGTTCGCCCGTTTCCAAAATGACTTTGACTTTTTTGCCACCGCTAGCACCGACGACGGCTTGGATATCGGCCAGCACCAGCCCATAATCCTTGGACTTGAGCGCGCCAATATTGATGACCATGTCGATTTCTTCGGCGCCATCGCGAACGGCCTCGCGTGTTTCAAAGGCCTTAGCGGCCGGGGTGGTCGCACCCAGTGGAAAACCGACTACCGCCACGACCGGCACCCCTGAGCCGCGCAATTCGCGGGCGCAGTAAGCGACATTAGCCGCATTGACGCACACGGAGGCAAACTTGAACTTGCGGGCCTCTTCGCACAGTTTTTTGAACTCGTCGCGACTGGCATTGGCCTTGAGCAAGGTGTGGTCAATGTAGCGGGCCAAATCCTGCCGCAGTCCGGCGCCGTCCATGCCGGGTGCAGCCGACACCCGTTGGGCTCCCAGTTCAATGATTTTGGCCACATCGTCGGGACGGCGCGAGATCGACCAACCGCAACCGGTGCATTCGCCTTTGCCCGCTTTGCACGGAGTGCTCGGCCCGTGGGCATGGCCATGGCCAGCCTCGTGACTGGAGCCGCTGGGACCGGGACCACTACCGGCCGAATGCCCGTGGCCTCGGTCCGCGCTGCCGCTGGAACTGCGCGCCGCTACGCCCAGCGAGGTGTGGCGCTGCTTGGCCAGTTCGGCCTTTACCCGATCGGCGATAGTGGTAACTAGCTGTTCAAACTGGCGATCCTGCGACATCATACGCCCCCCAGGCCGACAATGCTACACCGACCGCAGCGGTTCGGCTACCGGCGGCGACTGACCCACAGGGCGAGCACAAGTAGCGCTAGGCCCACTTCGCCACCACCCAGAGGCGCTTTTGCCCGCACATCGCAGCCACAGCCGCGACCGCTGGATTTCTTGCTGCCGTCGGCGTTGAGGTCAGCGGGCTTGCGCTTAAAAATGATGCGGATAGCGGTGCGGCCGCCCGGATCGTGTTCCACCCGGACAATGGAGCCCGGCACTAGATCCGCGAACTTGGCGCCCTCGATGACTTGGTCCCATGCCGCTGGCCCACCGTCGAGTTCAAAGCCCTTTTCACGGCCGTCAGCGGCGCGAATGTAGATGCGTTTGCCTCCGCGGTCCAAAATGCGTGCATCTTCATAGACTTCAACCACGACTTTTTCAACAATTTCAATGACAGGTCGGACGTTGCCGGCGGGATCGTATTTGACGTTGACCACCGCTCCGTGCACCAGGTCTTCAAAGGTGCCGCCAGTGATACACTTGTTGAAAAACTCACGGTTTTTGGGGACAGGTACCGTAACCGAGATTTTCGATTGCGGGCTGGATTTGATGTACAGGTACGACTCATTCAGTTCGGCGACGACTGAGCCGTTCATCAGGTTATACGCAAAACCTTTGGGTTTTTCGCCGGTAGCCATGATGTCAGCGTAAGTAGGTGAGACCGCCGTGGCCGGACTGATCGCTGCGGGAGCGTCAGCCGCTACGGTAGCCGGTGCTGGTTGGGCGGGCGCTACCTGTGACGGCGCAGGCAGTGACGGTGCCGCCGCTTGCGCGAGCGATCCAGCCACCGGTAACCGGCCATTTGCGGAAGGCGCGGCTACACCACCGGCAGGGGCTCCGGCGGCGGCCGTCAACACCACCCAGCTGACCAGCGATGCTACAATGCGAACCATTCCTACCTCGCTGCAAAATCAAGCACTGACCTCGCTGCAAAATCAAGCACTGAGACGCGCCTGCAGCGCATCCAGTTCTTGCAGGAGCGCCGGCGGCAACTTATCGCCAAACTTGGGGTAATGCCGACTGCGTACGTCGGCAATCTCAGCCAGCCAGCCCTCGCGGTCGACCTTGAGCAGCTCGGCCATGTCCGCCGCGGACACCGAGGCTGGCGCATCCAAAGCGTCATCGGTCGGCATGATGCCTAGGGGTGTCAGTACAAATTTGCCTGTGCCTTCGCATTGTTCAAAGATCCAACGCAGCACGCGGCTGTTTTCGCCATAGCCCGGCCACAGCCAACGACCATCGGCCGCCTTGCGAAACCAATTGACGAAGAAGATTTGCGGCAACTGAGCGCCCGCGGTCTCGCCAATGCGCAGCCAATGGGCAAAATAGTCGCCCATGTTGTACCCACAGAACGGCAGCATGGCGAAGGGGTCGCGACGAACGGTGCCGGCCTGCACATCGAGCGCCGCCGCGGTGACTTCAGAGCCGACGATTGAACCCAAGAACACGCCGTGCTGCCACGACAGGGCCTGATGCACCAGCGGCACAGTGCCTGGACGTCGACCGCCAAACAAGATCGCGCTAATCGGCACCCCTGCTGGGTCCTGCCATTCAGCCGCAATCGCCGGGCATTGATGGGCCGGCGCGGTGAAGCGAGCGTTGGCGTGCGCGGCCACTTCCTTGCGTTCCCATGATTTTCCTTTCCAGTCAATCACTTCGCCGGCCGGCGGCTCGTAGCCAATCCCTTCCCACCAAATGTCGTTGGCACTGGTCAGCGCGACGTTGGTAAAGATGGTGTTGCGCGCAATGGCGCTCATGGCGTTGGGATTGGACTTGCTTGAAGTGCCGGGGGCGACACCAAAAAAACCAGCTTCGGGATTAATCGCATACAGTTGGCCGTCTTTGCCGAACTTCATCCACGCGATGTCATCGCCGACGGTCTCGACCTTCCAGCCCGCAATCGTGGGCACCAGCATGGCCAGGTTGGTCTTGCCGCACGCACTGGGAAACGCCGCCGCTACAAAGCGCACCGCGCCCAGCGGGTTGGTCAGCTTGAGAATCAGCATGTGCTCGGCCAGCCACCCTTCGTCGCGGGCTTGGGCCGATGCGATGCGCAAGGCTAGACATTTCTTGCCTAAAAGCGCATTGCCGCCGTAACCCGAGCCGTAGGCCCAAATCATGCGTTCTTCGGGAAAATGCGAAATGTATTTGCTATCCAGTGGAGCGCACGGCCATACGCCGTTGTCGGCCTGCCCAGGCGCCAGCGGTTTGCCGACCGAATGCAGGCATGGGACGAACTCGCCATCGGTGCCAAGGACTTCCAGCACCTTGCCGCCGACGCGGGTCATGATGTGCATATTGACAACGACATACGGGCTGTCGGTGATTTCGACCCCAATCTTGGCAATCGGCGATCCGACGGGGCCCATCGAAAACGGAATCACAAACAGTGTGCGCCCAGCCATGCAACCGGCATACAACCCGCGCATGGTGGCTTTGAGAGTTTCGGGGTCGATCCAGTTGTTGGTTGGCCCGGCATCCTCAGGGTTGCGGCTGGCGATGTAGGTGCGGTTCTCGACGCGGGCGACGTCGGAGGGGTCGGAGCGAAACAGGTAACTATTGGGCCGGGTGGCCGCATCGAGCGGCGTCGCCAAGCCGGCAGCCACTGCCAGTTGAATCATCTGATCGTATTCGTCTTGGCTGCCGTCGCACCATTGCACCGCGTCTGGGCGGCACAGTGTGACAATTTCTTCAACCCATTGAAGCAGTTTGGCATGAGAAGTGGGCGTGGGCATCGGTCCTCCGAGGCGTGCAGGTGGATAGTCAGCCACCGAGTTAACCTGACACATTGCGGTCAGCGTTGATTAGTTGTGTAATCATTGCGCACAGTTGGCGTAATTGTCGAGCGGGCGTGCGGGCGCGGAAACTACCGCAAGCTCTGGCGTTTTTCAATGGCAAATTGAGGCAGTGGCCGATGAATGGTCCGACCGCAGCGCGGGTAGCCGTGCGGTTGGCAGTGGTTCGTTTTCAGCGCATGATGGCGGGGACTTGGGGCCGCTGTCACCGGACCACCGCGCTAAGGAACTGTCCGCCACTAACTCGATCGATCTGGGCAACACAGGAGCGGTGAGTCGGCCTTTGGGGACGCGAGCTTAGCGACCAACAAAGCAAGCAAACGGAACCAGTCCCACAATGACTTATTCTGGGACAGTTCCTTAGCTAGGCAGCTGCGGCGTTCAACAAAACCGAGAACGTCAGTGGCTGTCTTGCCGCAGACCCAGCGCCGCCCGCGCCAGTTTCATCTGGTGCCAGTATCGACTGCAAACTGGTAGTCCATGAATAACCTCATTCGCATCGCCGTGCGCAACGTCTTGCGCAACAAACGTCGGACGTTGATTACGCTGTTGGCCTTGATTATCGGGGTCGGGGTCATGGTCAGCGTGCGCGGTCTGCTCAATGGCTTGCAAGGTTCGATGATCGAGTCGACCACCTTGGGCCAGACCGGCAGTTTGCAGGTCCACAAGAAGGGCTACCTCAAGAACGTGCTGGCGTCGCCGCTCGACCTTGATTTGCCAAGCGACGCGGTCATGCTCAACAAAATCTTGGCCGTGCCCCACGTGACCGGGGTGGCCCCGCGCATCCTGTTTGGCGGCATGGTCAATCTGGACGAAGACACCCTTTTTGTGCAGATTTTTGCTGTCGATCCGCTGCGCGAATTCGCCGCCCTGCCCAAGCGCAAGGAACTAATCGCCGCCAACGCTGCCGATTTCGTGTCCGGCAAGGTCCAAAATGGCGTGGTGGTGACAGATGAACTAGCCAAGGGGCTGCTGTCGGGCGGAAAGCGAAAAGATTTCAGCGCTCCTACCGCCATTTTGGCACCAGATCGCGATGGAGCTCTGTCCGCCGAAGAAGCCAAGATTTTGGGCACCATGACCATGACCGCACCGGGCGAAAAGAAAATCGCGCTGGTCAATTTGGCCTTGGCCCAACGGCTGCTCAAAATGGAGGGTCGTGCGACCGAACTAGCTATCGCGATTGATGATATCGACAACATGGACCAAGTCAACGCTGGGTTGCGTCAGGCGCTGGGCTCCGATTATGAAGTGCACAACTGGGATGAAATTGCACTGCTTTTCAGAGACATTGTCTATCGGCAGAACGTGGTGTCGTCGATTGTGTCTGCCGTCTTCATGATTTTGATGCTGCTTGGCGTCGCCAACACCATGCTGATGAGCGTGCTCGACCGCACCCGCGAGATCGGCACCATGATGGCTGTCGGGGTTCGCCGCTCTAAAATCCTAACGCTTTTCTTGCTTGAAGCTCTCACGATTGGCGTACTAGGGGCCTTGGCTGGCGGCGGCGTCGGCGGGCTAGCCGTGTTTTACATGCACGAGCGCACGTTGCGCATCCCGCTGCCGACTTCGCCCATTGCCTTTGTCGTCGTGCCGTTTGTGACCTGGCAGTACATCGTGACGATCGTTGCCCTCGCCGGTGTTGGCGCGGTGGTGTTTGCCTTGTACCCCGCGTTTCGGGCCAGCAAGATGCGGCCGGTCGAAGCGCTTGCCGGCGGCTAGGTTCACCAGATCCAGCGGCTAGGTTCACCAGATCCAGCGGCTAGGTTCACCAGGTCCAGCGGCTAGGTTCACGAGGTCCAGCAGTGTTCACCATTATCAAACTGGCGATACGCAACGTTTTTCGCAACAAAGGCCGCACCGCGCTGACTTGCGGGGCGATCGGCTTTGGGGTGTGGATGACGATGCTGCTCGGCGGCTTCGTCTACGGCCTGACCGGGATTATTGTCGACGATGTGATTTTGGGTCGCACCGGCGCGCTGCAAGTCCACAAACGCGGCTACGACAACGTCAAGGACAACTTGCCGCTCGATTTCGATATGGAGTATGGCGGCGAACTGCGCAAGAAAATCCAGGGAATAGCTGGTGTTACCGCCGTGACCGGCCGAATTCTGTTTGCCGGCAGCCTCAACAATGGCATGCGCAATACCTTTGTGATCGGCAACGCCCACGACGCCGAGCACGAATACCAGGTCTGCCCGAGCGCCAATCGCGGCCTGCTGGGCCAAGCCCTGACGCCCAAAGTAGAGACCAAAGGCATGGTCGGTTTTGAACTCGCGGAAGCGCTCGGCGCTAAACTCGGCGCTTCGATGGTTGTGCAAGCGGCAGCCAAAGATGGGCAGCAGAACGCCATGGATCTGGAAATGGCCGGCACCGTCAACAACAATTTACCGATTGAATCCAAGCGCATGGTCTACGTGCCGCTGGCCATGGCGCAGCAGTTGCTCAAACTGCCCGGCCGGGTGACTGAATATGCTATCGCGATTGACGACCGCGAGCGTCTGCCTGACATCGCGGCCGACATGCAACGGCAATTGGGCCCTGACTATCACGTCCAGACCTGGTTCGAACTGCGCCCGCAAGTGCTGGACATCGTCAAGACCCAGCGAGTGGTGCTGCTATCGGTGTGTCTGGTGTTCCTGATTATCGCTGTGATCGGCGTCATGAACACCATGTTGATGGCGGTGCTGGAGCGCACCCGCGAAATCGGCACCATGATGGCCGTCGGCATTCGCCGCAAGCTGATTACTGGTCTGTTCTTGGCCGAGGCGGCGGTGATGGCGGTGCTGGGCATCGGTACTGGGTGTGCGCTCGGCTTTGGGGTGATCGCGTGGGTGGTGTACCGCGGTGGTTTTGCCGTGACGCCGCCCGGGTCCAAGGCGATCGTGCAACTGCAGCCGTATGTGCCCGATTGGCTGGTCTTGCTGGTGGTGTGCGCGACCGCCTTGGCTACCGTGCTCGCCGCGGTGTACCCCGCTTGGCGCGCCAGTCGGCTGCGTCCGGTCGAAGCGCTGCGCGCCGTCTAGCCACCCGGGTCGAGTGGTTTGTACTGCGGCGAATGAGAATCGACCGATCCCCGTTACTCGCCCAAATCGCAGCACCTAATCGCTGCAGTCTTCAGGAGCCTTCACCATGCGTTTTGCGATTCTGATTCTGGCTTTGGCCGCGTCGACTGTGGCCCTGTTTGCGCCGACCCAAGCGCACGCCGATCCGAGCGCCGACGAATTGATGCGAAAATACGACCAGTTGATGGGTCCAGAGTCGTTTGAGAGCGCAGTGCGCATGATTGCCCACCGCGAGGACGGCACGACTCGCGCCTACAAGATGCTGATACTTAAGAAAGGCGACGATAAATTGCGCTTAACCTTTGCAGAACCTGCTTCGATGGTCGGCCAAGAAATGTTGCGGCATGGTGACAACACTTGGGTGTATATGCCCAGTCTGAAGCGCGCAGTCCGGTTGATCAATCGCGATTCCTTTCAGGGTGGCGATTTCAACAATGCCGACGTTTTGCGGGTCAAGTACCACGCCGACTACACCGGTATGGTTAGCGCCGATCCGGCCATGGCCACCGCTTGGGTGCTCGAACTCAAGGCCAAAACGCCTAACGCCTCGTACGACAAAATCAAACTGTGGCTGCGCAAAGCCGATTCGATGCCCGTGCAAGGTGAATACTACGCCTCGTCGGGCAAGCTGTTGCGCAAGGCCGAGTTTGGCGACTACAAGAATTTTGGCGGGTTGACCCGACCCGGCAAAATCGTGATGCGCAACATGCTGGCGACCGCTCGCCACTCCGAAATGCGGTGGGAAACGCTCAATATCGCCGCTAATCCGCCGCCGACCAAATTTGTGTTGGACGATTTGGGCAAGTAGCAGCTTGGCATTGACCTCAGTTGGAGCATGCTGAAATGCCTACCTGTTTTCACATTTTAGCGCTTCGGATCGCGCTCGGTGCCGCAGCGGCGACAGTCGCTGGATCGGCCATTGCCCAGCAGCGCTCTGTTGCGGCTGCGGGCACTGTTGCGGCTGCGGGCACTGTTGCGGCTGCGGGCACTGTTGCGGCTGCGGGCACTGTTGCGGCTGCGGGCAGTGTTGCGCCTGCCGGCACCGCTGCGCCTCTGGCACCCGACACCTCCCCTGCCGGTGCTGACGCCGCTACACCGGAATCGGCGGCTCCAGCCCCAGCACAATCCAGCCCAGAGCTACCAGATTCAGTCAGCGAACCGCAGCTCAAAGTGCGCGTCAGCGGCTTTTTGGACACGCGCTGGTCCGGCGCCTACGCCTCCGTGGCCCATATGCTACCGGCCAACGACACCCCGCACCTGCACAATCTGACCGAGGCCAACGCCCAACTCAAGCTCGATTGGGCGGGCAGGGCTCAAGTTTTTGCCGACGTCTCGTTCGTGTGGCAGCGCGGCTGGATGTTTTGGCGCAGTGGCCCAGACGGCGCGCGCCTTCGGTTGGCTGACCACGACGTACCCGCGCTGCATCCGGCGGCCATTGTCGCCGAAGCTTACCTGTTGGCCGCTTTAGGCGAGCGCCTCAACCTCACCTTGGGCAAAAAGCGGGTGCTGTGGGGCTCGGGCATGGCGTGGAACCCCTCTGATTTGCTCAATCCGCCCAAAGACCCCACCGATCCGACCTTGCAGCGCGCCGGGCCTTGGCTGTTGCGTTTGGAGTTGCCGTTGGATACGTGGACGTTGTCCTTGGTCGGCGCGGCCAAGACAACCCAACAGTACGGCGGATTGCCTGCGGGCTTGGTGACCTACCCCGATTTCATGGCCCAAAAGCCCGATACTGCTGCCCACTACACCCTCGCCGCCCGCGTTTACCATTTGGTCGCCGATGCCGATGTCAACGCGATGGTGTACTTTTCCAACCTGTACAACGACGCATTTCAAGACAAATTGCGCGCGGCCGTGTCGATGTCGCGGGTGTTTTGGGACAGCGTGGAAGTGCACGCCGAACTGGTCAGCCAGCAAGGCTCGGCGCGCCTGTACGCAGAGGCGGACTGTGTCACCGATTTGAGCGCAGCCTTGGCCAATTGTGTGGCCGTGGGCAAGTCGCCGGTCGGCTACACCAAAGTCACCGACCCAGACCTGCGTCTGAAGGCGTTGGCTGGTGTGCGCTACCAATTTGGCGAAAACGCGGCCATTTCAGCCGAGTATCTCTACCATGGCGACGGGCTTAATGCCTATCAATTCACCAACTTGGTGCGCGGGATGAATTTGGCGCGCAGCCTGCCCGCGTCCACCCCATTGCCGTTTGCGTTGGGAGTGCCAACCGCCGCCGATCCCGGCACCCCGCAAAAGTTTGCCTTTGAACCGTTTCGCCGCCACTACCTGTTGTTGACCTATATTCACCCACAGTTACGCGATGATTTTACGATTAACTTGGTGATGATCTTGGGTCTGGCAGATTTTTCCGGCCAAATCGCCCCGCAACTAACGTGGTCGGCCAAAGAGTGGCTCAATGTGACTGCCGGGGCGTTCGTTACGCTGCCTGGCGTGACCTCCTATGCCGTGCAGACCGGCAGCGGCGCCACCGCCCAAAGTTGGACCGAGTACGCGCTGCAACCATCGATGGCGCGTGCGTTCTTATCAGCGCGGGCATTTTTTTAGATCCACCGATTCGACCCGGTGAACAACCCAAGAGGCACAGATGGCGCTCGTCGCACTGCAAGGCATTCATAAATCGTATCAGCTGGGTAAGACTGAAGTCATCGCCCTCAAGGGTGTCGATCTGAGCATCGAAGCCGGTGAATTTACAGTGGTGATGGGCCCTTCAGGCTCAGGCAAAACTACCTTGCTCAACATCATTGGCTGCCTGGACCGCGCGTCGGCAGGTTCCTACCAACTGGACGGTCAGGAAATCGGCCACCGCGACTTTAATGATCTGGCCGAAGTGCGCAATCGCAAGATCGGCTTCATTTTCCAGAACTTTAATCTCATCCCAGTGCTTAATGTCATTGAAAATATTGAGTTTCCCTGCGTGATCCGCGGCGAAGGCGGCAAAACTTTGCGCCAACGCGTGGAGCAAGTGGCCGCCGAAGTCGGACTGACCCCGCAACTGCTGCACCGGCCCGATGAGCTGTCGGGCGGTCAGCGGCAACGGGTGGCGATCGCCAGAGCGCTGATTACCCAACCGCAGTTGGTGCTTGCCGACGAACCGACCGCAAACCTGGACTCGACGACCAGTAAGCAGATCATCGACCTGATGTTGCGGATGAATCGAGAACATGGCGTAACCTTTCTATTTTCTACCCATGATCCGCGAGTAATGGAACACGCGCGCCGGGTCGTCTATATTCACGACGGCGCCATTGTCGACGGTACGGCCCGCGCCGCTGCTGACGTGGCTAAGATGAAGGAAATCACCGCGCACGCCTAAGCAGTTCGGGTAGAGTCTTGGCGATTTGCCCAGCGACCTTCTTGCCTGCCCAGCGATCTCTTGCCGGCTTGGTGGGTCGCAAATGCCGGCTTGGTGGGTCGCAAATGCCGGCTTGGTGGGTCGCAAATGCCGGCTTGGTGGGTCGCAAATGCCGGCTTGGTGGGTCGCAATCTCGCGCCAGTGCCAAGCGGCGCGCCGCCTCGTTCGGCTGGCAGATTGACAAAGGTATTCCTGCACGCGCTGTAATTGTCCGTTCGGCAGAGCGCACCGTTCACCTGCCACCTTGCTGGTTGTCCTTTGATCCCTCTTGGCGTCGCCGATACTGCCGTCCAACCGTTGCCGCTGGTCACCCTGACCGTCGCTGCCGCCTCTGTGTGCCTGACCCTGTTGGCGTGGCTGGCCCCCGATGGTCCGTTGGCTGCCGCACACCACGAGCTTGCCACCTTTGCCGCGGACCACCCTGACCAACTGGCGCCGACGGCTTGCGATCCGTGGCTGCGGCAGCAAGAGGGGCGGGGGTCGAACCAAGTCGGGCCGGCGTCGAACCAAGTCGGGCCGGCGTCGAACCAAGTCGGGCCGGCGTCGAAGCAAGCCGAGCACGGGTCGAAGCACCTGGACCAGGGGTCCAGCACTGCCACTTTGCCACCGTCAGCGGAGTTTGAGCTGCGCTGCATCAAGGCGAGCGACGCCGCCCGCGTTGGCGGGCTGTTGCGCTGGTCCGTGCAGCCTACAGGGCGCATGACGTCGACGGCGGCGTGGTTGCTTCATCCGTTCGCTTGGGCCAATCCCGCGGCCGGCGCGATGGCCATGCTGATGCTGGTGTTGGTGGTCGGCTCAGCTGTTGAACAGCACTATGGTCGCGCGCACTTTGGCGCCATGTTGGTCGGCGCCGTTGTGCTGTCGGCGGTGATTTGGCAACAGACTGCCACCGATGCCAACGCCGGTTGGGCTGGCGGCCAAGGGGTGACCGCGGCCGTTTTGGCGGTGTTTTGCGCAACTTTTGCGACCCGCCCAGTGCGCTTTTTGACGTTTTCGCCCTTGCCCAAACAGGTATTGCAGCCCGCATGGGCGGTGGCCGTTTGGTGGTTGGTGGTGCGAACGGTAACGCTTGTCGTGGCCGGAGTGGAGCGCCCCCAAGTTTTCGCTGAGCTGGGCAGTTTCGTGCTCGCGCTGGTTGCCACCCTCCTAGTCCTGCACAGAATCGCCCCAACACTGGCACCAACGCCTTCAACTCAACGCCATGACTCGACTCACTTGGAGCCACAAGCTCATGCGGAGCCCATTGCGGTGGCGCGCTCCGCAAAACGGCCGGCTGAGTCAGACCGCCGCAGCGCCGAACCCGCCGCGCCGCTGGACCCGTCGGCACCAGCACCGGATGCGGCGTGGGCGGTCAGCGCTGCGGATCCGTATCAAGAACCCCAAATTCGGCGCAAGAAAGTGGCCACGCCGCCGCCTATTGCCGCCGCCACTTGGGCCTCTGGTGCGGCGGTCGCGCCTTCAGTGCCAGACCAGCAGCCTGCCGCCCGCCTGATCGGCCCCGCTGTGAACTTGCCCTTCGCCTTGGTCGACGAACCAACGGTGCTACAGCCAGCCGCAGTGGCCGCGCCGCACCCTGTACCAACGGCTGGCCTCGCTGCGCCGCTCACACCTCACCTTTTCGATTTTTCCACGGCCAATGCCATTGAATTTGTTGGTCAAGGCGCGGGTTTTCATACCACGCTGTCGGCCATGCTGCCGCAGGCCAAAGCCGCGACCAAGATTGCGGCTCCTGGACCCACTGATGCGGAGTTTGAGTTTGATCTCAATGCATTCTATGAAGTTCAGCCCTCCACAGAGGCTTTGGATCGCGACACCGCCTTGGCCTTGCCACCTTCCGCGGCGTGGGCTCCAAGCGGCCCGCCGCCCGTCCCGGCCTATTCGCCCTACGACGAAAGCACGGTGGCCTACGGTCGGGTCCGACCAGCATCCTTAGGGCTGTCAGCCTTTGCCGACGATGTTCCGCTGGCGCCCAAGGTTCAATTGGCCCGCAGTATCGACCGCGATGAGTACGGCGTGTTGCGCGCCCATATGGAAAGCGACAGCCAAAGCCTAGCCGCCGATTGCGTGCGGGCGGTGGCCGTCGGGTTGGTCATTCACGCCAACTATGTCGACGTCGCCCCCGAAATCTGGATCGACGTCATCACCGATCTGGGCGGCAAGGATCGTCCGGCGGTGGCTGTGCGCTTGCATCCGGCTCGCGATGACTTGTTGCGGTTGCTGCCGGGCCTCTCCAGCGCCGCGGCCTTTGCTGCTTTGGCAGACGAACTGGCCCGCGGTGGGGCGTTTCAATTGCCGCAACAGCCGATATGGCCGGGTCCGCCTTTTCCTCGCTATGCTACCGCCGCAGATTTTATCCGCATGTGGCACACTCAGTTGCATGGCTAGGAGCATGTCGGAGTACTCCGACACGCTCCTAGATACAAACTCGGGGCGCGCCGCCCCACGTGTGCTGCGTAGCCGCGCGGGCGCCCGCAGCCCCCGGCGCCTTGCAGCACTCAAACAAGTTTCATCTGTCGAGGGTGCCGTTCGCGGCGTGCCGCAACGAAGCTGGGTTTGCTGTGAATTCACCGGCAGTCACTGCAGTTGCTTGCGCCGTTGCCCACGATTCTGCCACCCTTGGCGTTCGATGCATGAGCTGCTAGTCGTGTCCACTCCCTGCAATGAGAACCTTTCGGCCGCCCGTCGCTTGGGATCGGTGCACAATCTAGTCGATTTTGCAGCCCGGCCCCCTACGTCTTTGCTTGGGCGTGCGCTCGCGACCTTGCCAGCCGGTGCCCTACGCCGTTGGGCTCGCCAATCGATCGCGTGCTGCGTGTCCGTGTTCGTAGTGACCACCGCAATCGCCTGTTTGGGCTGGGGGTGTGGCCAGACCAACCCCGGCTGCGAGGTTGGCGCCTGCCCGGTCGGCTACGCCTGTGACCAAGCGACGGGACTGTGTCGATTGGGTGACCACTCCAACTCGGCTCAGCCGCGGCTCTTTGGCCGCTTTGCCCTGGTGGCGCGTCCCTCGGGAGGCCTGCTCATTGCCGGCTATTCGCCAGAGCGCCAAAGTCTGGCGGCCTTTGACGGCAAGTCGGCCGCGTTTTTAGCCGGCCCTGCGGCCCATGCTGGCGAACAACCGGCCGGTCAAAACGTCGCGGCTGCCCAAGATTCCAACGGCGTTGCCTACATCGCGTGGATTCGTCCCAGTGATCACGTCGCATTTTTGGCCACCGGCTCAGGCACGCAGTGGCAGTCTGCCCAAATCGACAAGCTCGGCGCGGTGACGTCGCCGCTAGCGATCGCGCTAGTGGATGGCCAGCCCACCGTTGCCCTGCGCACGATTGGCGCCTCAGGTATCGTAGTCGCTCAGCAGCAAAGCAGCGGCCAATGGTCGGTAACACCAGTACCGATGCCCGCCGGGCCACGCAAAGGCTTGGCGGCCAGCACAGATTTTGGTCGCAGTCTGGCGATGGTCGCGATGCCGTCCGGTTTGGCGATCTCGGCCTATGACGCTACCCATGGCGATCTGGTTTTGGCGGTTCGGACTGCCGGCGAGTGGGATAGTTTGCGAATTGCCGGCGTCGATCCGGTCACTGGCGTCGATACCGGCGATGCCGGAGACCCTTGCGCTCTCGCTTTGGCTCCCGATGGCGCGCTGTTGGTGGCCTACCGCGACCGCACCTTGGGGCAAATCCGCCTGGCCCGCGTGGCCGGCAGTGCCGTCGTTTCGCGCACGGTGGTCAATGGCGCTTTGCCAGGACCAGCGGGTACCGTCACGCCGCAATGGGTTGGGACCGAGTTGGCATTGGGGGTGCGCGCGGACGGTCGGGCGGCAGTGGCCTGGTTCAATGGTTCAACGTGGAGAGCCAATGTGGCCTTGCAGCGACTCAATGGCAGTTTCGACCCCGCCACCACAGCACTAGCAGGCAACGCCGGCAACTTGCAGCTGTGGCCCAATCTAACCGTGGCCAGCGACGGTGCAATTCGGTGGGCGTGGATCGAAGTCGGCCGCGGTCGCTTGCCGTCGGCTGCCCATTTGACCACCGCCCAGTTGGCCCCCGGGAGCTGGCCGTGACCCCGGCCACCACTGCGGTCGCATCTGGCCGAAAATGGCCTTGGGTCAGCGGTTGCGCCGCCGCGGCTGCGACAATGGCCGCCTTCGCGGTGGCTACCTGCGCTGGATGCGGCAATTGGGCTCCGCTGCCCAGTCCACTGGCACCGGAGCTGCGCCAAACTCGGGCGGTGCGGTTAGCCGTGGCGGCAGCCGATATGCCTCAAATTGCCGAAACAATTCGTGTAGTCAGTGGCAAAAGCATCGAATTGGCCGCAGCGCCCACTAAGCTCGTGGGCGGGGACCACCAGTTGTCCGCTTTCAACGCCGCCTTGCCGGTCGCCACGATGGCCGCTCAGTGGACAGCCGCCGGCGAACTTGAGGTCGTCGGTCACAGTGCCCCGCTGAGCATCGCCTTGGCGATTGGCCGCAGTGGCGAACCGGCCTGCGCGCTGGCGTGGACCGTCAAGCAGGCGACGGCCAAGCTGCGCGCCCGCACCACCACCACGGCCACAGGCAAAGTCGAAGTGACGCTGGCTGCCGCGCCAGAACTGGCTGTAAAACATGGCATTGTTCCTGCTTCGGAGCCTTGCCTCGCACCGCTTTCGGCGGCCGGTCAAGATCAAGTCGCCCAGGCCGTTCAGTTGGCCATCCATGCCGCGTGGCTGCCACGACTGAGTGCCGCTACTTTGCAGGCATTGCGCACGCTAGCTCCGGTCGAATTGGCGGTCGGGATTCGGTGGTCGCCCCATGTAGCTGCGAGCGGAGCGCTCGATCTGGAACAGCGCTATTTTGGCGAACTAGGGGCCTCACCAGCGTCAGTTGTTGGAAAGTATGCAGTTTTTGAGCTGGCCTTGGCAAGCAACGCCGTGCGCGATCCCTGTGCCGTTGATGTGCAAGCTGCCCCAGCGCCCATAGCGGCCAGTTTGGCCCCTGCACCGGTCCCGGCGGCCAAGGCGGTGTTGCGGCGGGCGCTGGTTGTCCACCAATCCGCAATTGGGCTACTCGTTGCGGCCGCGGCCCGCGCCGGTGCCTATTGTCGCACCGTTGCTGAGGTTCAACTCACCGGAACAGCCACCAACTGGGCAAGCGCCGTTGTGCCAGAACTGGCTGGCTGGATTGATGAATCGCCACCGCTGGCCCGCCTTTTGCCGCACAGTTCGCCGACCACAGAACTGATTGACAGCGGCGTTGGCCCGGCCATCGCCTGGCAATTCAATGACGCCACCTTGGAAATTATCGGCCGCGTCAGCGGAGCTCAAGCGGTAGTTTTTGCGGTTCGCGGCAGGTTGCGCGGTGCGTTAGTGCCGACTGTCAACGGTAATGGCCAAATTTCGTTGCATTTGGCTACTGGCAGCATGGATAGCGCCGTCGTCTCCAGTCCGATCGTCGGTGGCACGGTGGCGGCTAAAGCCGGGCCTCTCGAAGTGTTGGTGCGAGCGGCCATCGTCAGCATTTTTTCGCCAGACGCGGTGTTACCCACTACTGCGGCGCTGCCGGCTGGTACGGTGGTCACGGACATCGCGCGATCTGCAGATTCGCTGTGGATTTGGCTCGATGGTGGCCTGCCATCGCCCTAAAAAGCACGAGCAGTGGTCGTTTTGCCGCCGATGATTGAAACCAGAGGGCAACAGCAGCTACCCTTGCGCGCGGGTTTAGGCCCAAGGAGATCGAGTATGGTTCGGGTTCGCTTTGACTTTTATACACTTGCCTGTTTTGCCGTGATGGCGTTTGCAGTTGCGGGCGCTGGCTCCGCATGGGCCGGAGAGCCGGCCCGCAAGGCCGATTCCCGCACCATCGTCAGCTACCAGAGCACGCTCAAAGATGATGACAACAAGCCCGTCGCCGGCATCTTTCAAATGCAATTTGAGCTGCGCCGACCCAAATCGAAAAAGGCGTTTTGGAAAGAGAAACACTGGGTTGCCATCGACAACGGCCACTATTCAATCGCTCTAGGGCGGCTGACGGCGCTGCCCAAAAACTTGGATCCCAAGACCGCGATCATCGTGATTTCGATGCCCGGAATTGGCGAAGTCCTGCAGGAATCCCTATCGGGCGAAGCCATTTCCAGCGAGCCCAGCTTGGCTGGCGGCGGCGACGGCAAGCGCATCGTCCCGTATGCCGAAAAAGCCGGCTTCGCCTATGAGGCCGAAAAAGCCGCCAACGCCGATCGGCTCGGCAATTTCACCGCCAAGCTGCTGCAAGATGCGTTGGACGAATTGCAAAAGCGCAAAGTCAAAGTCAAAGTCGGCCGCAACCAAGTCAATTTGTCGAGCGTCGGCGGCGCGGGCGGCACCCCGTTTGAGGCCATTTGCCCGCCGGGCATGGTGATGATCGGCATTCGCGGCGGCGCCGGCATCTACATCGATAATTTTCAAGTCGTTTGCGCCCCGCTCGAATAGCCGTGGGATCTGCGCGATGGCTTGCCTACCGGGCTGTGTACGCCCTCGCCATGGTGTACGCCCTCGCCATTGCTGCTAGTTGCAGTAGTGGCGGCGAGTTGGGCGGCATTTGGCGCGGGATGGCGCCGATTGGCAGCGATTCGTTGGTTCGCGGCAACGACGGGACCGCGATCGCCGTCGAAGTCATCATTGGCGAATTCGGGCCGGATATCGCTGGGGTAATTCGCTTTTTTCGCGCTCAGGCGTTCTTGCGGGCCCGCAACGCCGATGCTCCCGATCGCGAGTGTGCGTGCGTGTACTTGCACAGTGGTAAAGTGGATACCGCAGCCGCTCACGCTTGGTTTTCCATTGAAGGCTGTTTGCCGGGCGGCTCTACCCGCCAACCGCTTTTGGTTCGTGGTGAACTGGTGCGGACGCCCATGGGCGCTCAGCTCAAGCTCAAGGTCAACCATCCCGGCTCGCCCTTGAACCAACGCGAAACGAACATCGACTTGGAGCAGTTTGGCGGCGCAGGCGACATCGCCGACGCCGACCTGCAGTGCCCGTTGCCTTTGCCGACCGGCAACACCAGCAGCGGACTGTGACCATGCGGGCGTTCGGCGCGCTGTGGGTCTTGACGCTAGGCGGAATCGTCGCACCACCCGCGGGTCCTGCTGCGGCCCAGCCTGCGCCGCGGCCCTATGCGCTGACGGCCAGCGACGTCCCCGATGTCAATAAACGCCCATTGACGGTCGCCATCTTGCCCATCAAGAGCTATTTGGTGGCTGCATCCGCTGTTTTTGCCCCAGAACTGTCGCCCGCAACCGACACGACCTCCGCCCAAGTCGACGCCGCCGTGGCGTCGGCCCTGCGTGAAATGCCGTACGTCGATCCGTTGCCCGCGCCAGCGGTGCGGGCAGCCTTGGCCACAGCAAGTGACGTCGCCGCGCGCACGGCTGCCGCCCAACAATTCTATCGACACGGTCTTGAACTCTATCTCGGGTTGGCTACCGGTCGAGCTGTCGAAAAGCTGGCCCAGGCCACTCGCGTCTATGCTGATGTTTTTGCCGAAGTATTTGAGCCCAAGGCCAGCGCTGACGCCCAATTCATGCTGGGAGTGGCACTGGTGGACGCGGGCCGCGCCGCTGAGGGGCACGTCGCCATCAAAGCGGGCTTTGCGCACCAGCCCGACCGCCGGTTTCGCCGCGATTTCTTTGCCCCAGCGGCCGCCGCCGCCATCGCCGCGGCCTTGACCGACTTCTTGAGTACCGCTGATCCATCGCGACCCTACGGCGACAATACGCGCATGGCCGCCGTCGCCCGCAAGTTGGGGGTTGACTGGTTGGTGTTGTCCACCTTGCGGCGTGGCGACCACGGCCCTGAGCTGTTCGTTGCCGTGTTTTCTGCCCAAAAACGCCTGATTGAAGCGGAAGCCCATTTTGCCCTCGCCGAACTGCCGGTGCGTCTCGAGCCGTTTATCACCCGCTGGCTGGCGTGTGTGCCCATCGCCCACCAAGGTGTTTCAGTGCCGTCGACCCAGACCGTATGGCCCGACATGTCGTTATCGTGGGCACTTTTCCTCAAGCAACCGACCCGGCGCGATTTTCAGAGCCTAGGCTTTGCTGGTGGCGCCGACATGGTAATCCGGCAAAACTTGCATTGGTACGGGCGCTTAGGGCTGCACACTAGCCTGCCCGACCCCTACCGCGATCTGCTGCGATCGTTCAATTCGCTCCGCGTGATCACCGGGTTGGGCGCGGTTGGCCGCAGTGGTCCGCTGCGCGTCTTTGCCAACTTAGGCCTTGACGCCCACTTACTTGGCAATTTCGTCACCTCCATCGATCCCAACTGCAAGTTATTCGGCGTCAATCACCGCTTGTGCGACAAAACCAGCGTGCTCAATCTGGACGAGCGCGTCCTGTTCGGCATTAACGGCGGCCTAGGCGGCCAATTGCACGTCGGCCGCGATTTTGTGATGGCCGTGCGGGTGTCCATGTCCAACTATTTCTTGCCGCTCAGTGGGGCCGAAGCCCTCAATCGTCCGCTGGGCGTGGAATTCGGCTTTGGCTACCGCCTCTAAGCGATCGTACATCAATGACTTTATTGCGTATTGATCAAGTTTCTCGGTGGGTGGGTCGCAAACTCGCGTCCTAGGAGCGTGTCGGAGTATTCCGCCTCGCTCCTAGCGCCGTCTGGCTAGACGGCGGCAACTGTCTGAAACTGCATGGATTCACTCCGGGCAGTTCTCGGACAGTTGAGAATAGCTGACTGGCTAGGAGCTTGTCAGATCGTAATAGATTCATTGTGTATAACCTGATAGACATTTCACAACCGATTGATTTCCGACAGGCTCCCAGAATAACTCGATCGACTCGCGCAACACTGGACCGGCGAGTCGCGCTTTCAGGACGCGAGCTTAGCGACCAACAAAGCTAGCAAATGGAACCAGTCTCAGAATGACTTATTCAGGGACGGTTCCAAAGAGGAAGGCCCCAATGGCAGTAGAAATTCTGCACGATCACCCCCAGTTGGCCAAAGCGACCGGACCGGTGGTGCTCGCCATTCTCGACGGCGTCGGTTGGGGGCCCCAAGATGACGGCGATGCAGTTCACCGGGCTGTCAAGCCCAACCTGCTAGATTTATGGAATAATTATCCGACGCGAACGCTCAAAGCCCACGGCAAGGCCGTCGGAATGCCTTCAGACGCCGACATGGGCAACAGCGAAGTCGGCCACAACGCTCTCGGCGCCGGTCGGGTGTTTGAGCAAGGCGCAGCCCTAGTTAGCGACGCGATCGCCAGCGGCGCGCTCTTTGCCAGCGACACCTGGACTTGGCTCGTCCAGCCTTTGCGCGCTGGTGGCACCCTGCATTTGTGTGGCCTATTGAGCGACGGCAACGTCCATGCCCACCTCGATCATGTGCTGGCCATGGTGCGCCAAAGCCATCGCGACGGTGTGCGGCGCTTGCGTATTCATGCGTTGGCCGATGGCCGAGATGTGCAAGATCCCAGTTATGAAGGCTACTTGGCGCAACTCCAGGCCGTGCTGGCCGAAGTGACTGCCCTTGGCTGTGATGCGGCAATTGCCTCTGGCGGTGGCCGCATGGCGATCACCATGGACCGCTACGAGGCCGACTGGTCGATGGTGCAGCGCGGTTGGCAAGCGCATGTTCTGGGCCAAGGCGAGCAATTTCAGACAGTTCAATCTGCATTGCAGCAACTGCGCCAACGCCCTGGCGGTGGATCCGACCAGACGCTGGGGGCCTTCATCATTGCCGATGCCGCGGGACCGATTGGCCGCGTCAACGACGGCGACGCCTTTGTGCTGTGGAATTTTCGCGGTGATCGCGCCATGCAACTCTGCCAATGTTTTGAACATGGCCCACAATTCAGCGCATTTGATCGCCAATTCCAACCCGAAGTCCGCTTTGCTGGCATGACCCAGTACGACGGAGATCTCAAGTTGCCGGCGCGCTTTTTGGTTCAACCGCCAGCCATCGACCGCACCATGGGCGAGTTTTTGGCTAGGCGCGGCTTGCGTACCTTCGCGGTCTCGGAGACCCAAAAATACGGTCACGTCACCTACTTTTGGAATGGCAATCGGTCCGGCGTCTTGGCGCCAGAGGTAGAACGCTACGCCGAAGTGCCCTCGGATCGGCTAGCGTTTGACACCGCCCCGGCGATGAAAGCCAGTCAGATTATCGACTTGGTCCTACAGGCTCTCGACCAGCAGCCACCGTTCGACTTCGTGCGCTTCAATTTGGCCAACGGCGACATGGTCGGCCATACCGGCAATTTGGTGGCGACAGTGCAGGCCATGGAAACCGTCGATACCCAACTGGGGCGCTTGCGCGAGGCGATCGCAGCACTGGGAGGCATTTTGGTCGTCACCGCGGACCATGGCAATGCCGACGATATGTGGATGCGCGACAGCAAAGGCCGCCCGTTGCGGCGCGCCGACGGCAGTATTGTGGCCAAGACGTCGCACACCTTGGCGCCGGTGCCGCTCACCATTTGGGACTCGCGCTCAGCGGTGCGCTGGCGTCTGCGCGACGACTTGCCGCAAGCTGGGTTGGCCAACGTTGCAGCTACCCTGTTCAACTTATTGGGATTAATTGCGCCAAGCGACTACCAGCCCTCGCTTATCGAGCCGGGTTGAGCCTGAACGGGACCTGGGCGCTCTCTACGAGCAACCGCCCGAAGTCTGTCCACAATCGCAGCGATAGCACTTGCCCGCTGGCGTCATCATTCGGCCGCAGCCCGTGCACAGCGGGGCGTCGGCCCGCGCTTGGTACAGCCGATCTTGAGCTTGCGGCGACGGCAGTATCTGGGTCGTTCGCACCGACGGCTCGTTGAGCATCTTGACTTTGAGCGCCACCCCGGTCGAAGCCTGCTGGGAGGTCATCGGCTGGTGTTGCGAGTTGATCGGCTGGGTCGGCAACGCGTGGGCCAAATCGGCGCTGTCCAGCTGGGCGTCGCCTTGCAGCAAGAATTTGAGCGACAGCCAGCGAAAAATGTAGTCGGTGATCGACTTGGCCATCGGAATGTCTTTGTTTCCAGTAAAGCCGGACGGCTCAAACCGCGTCGCCGTGAACTTATCGGCCAACACTTGCAGTGGCACGCCGTACTGCAGCGCCAGCGAAATCGCCGTGGCAAACGCATCGAGCAGACCCGACAGCGTGCTGCCTTCCTTGGCCATGGTGATAAACACTTCGCCGGGATTGCCCTCCTCGTACATGCCGACCGTGATGTAGCCCTCGTGGCCGGCGATCGAGAACTTGTGGGTCAGCGCCTGCCGTTCATCGGGCAGTTTCTTGCGCAGCGGCTTGTAGACCTCGCGTACCACCTCGCGCTCGACGATTTTTTCGACCACTTCGGCCGGGGTCTGGATCCGCTCCCCTGCGTCTTCACTGGTCTTTTTGGTATTCATCGGCTGGATGCGCTTGCAGCCATCGCGGTAGATCGCGACCGCCTTGACGCCCAGCTGCCACGCCTCATCGTAGGTGCGCATAATCTCATCGACCGTTGCTTCCGCCGGCAGATTGACGGTCTTAGAAATCGCCCCGGACAAGAACGGCTGCACCGCCCCCATCATTTTGAGGTGGCCGCGGTAATGAATCGACCGCGAACCATTGGCCGGCCGAAACGCGCAATCAAAGACCGGCAAGTGCTCGTCACGCAGGCCTGGAGCGCCTTCGATGGTATCGTGCTGATCGATGTAGGTCGTAATCTCGCCGACTTCGGCCTGCGCGTAGCCCAAGCGCCGCAGGGCTTCGGGCACCGACTGATTGACGATCTTGAGCGTGCCGCCGCCCACCAGTTTCTTGTATTTAACCAGCGCGATATCGGGTTCGATCCCGGTGGTGTCGCAGTCCATCATAAAGGCGATGGTTCCAGTCGGCGCCAACACCGAGACTTGGGCATTGCGAAAGCCGTGCTCCGTGCCCACTTCGATCGCGTCGTTCCACACCGCCCGAACCGCCGCCAGCATCGGCGCCGGGACCCTGCGTTCATCGATGCCGCCAATCGCCGCTTGATGTTTGCGCATCACGCCCAGCATCGGCTCGCGATTGAGAGCATAGCCCGGAAATGTGCCAATTTGCTCGGCAATCCGCGCCGACTGCAAGTTGGCCTCGCCGTGCATCAGCGCAGTGATCGCGGCGGCGTATGCCCGCCCGTCGTCGCTGTCATAGGCCATCCCGCGGGTCATCAGCAGGGCGCCGATATTGGCAAAACCAATGCCTAAAGGCCGAAAAGCGTGGCTGTTCTTTTCAATCTTGGCGGTTGGGTAGGAGGCAAAATCGACCAAGATCTCTTGAGCGGTAATCGTCACGTCCACCGCGTGTTGAAACGCCCGGCAGTCAAACTCGCCATCGGCTCCGACGAACCTGAGCAAATTGAGCGAAGCCAAGTTGCACGCCGAATCATCGAGAAACATGTACTCGCTGCACGGATTGCTGGCGTTGATCGGCGCAGTGTTGGGGCAGGTGTGCCAGTCGTTGATGGTGGTGTCGAACTGCATGCCCGGATCGCCGCACCACCATGTCGCCTCGGCGATCGCGTGCATCAGTTGGCGAGCGCGCATCGTCTCCACCACCTGACCGTTGGTAATGGCTTTGGTCTGCCACAGTTCATCGCGTTCCACGGCGCGCATGAAGCGGTCGGTGACCCGTACCGAATTATTCGAATTCTGAAAAAACACCGAGGTGTACGCTTCGCCATCGATGCGACCGTCGTAGCCAGCGTCAATCAACGCCCACGCTTTCTTTTCCTCGCGCTCTTTGCAGTGAATGAATTCCAAAATATCCGGGTGATCCGCGTTCAAGATGACCATCTTGGCCGCTCGGCGTGTCTTGCCACCACTTTTGATGACGCCAGCAAACGCATCAAAACCTTTCATGAAACTGACGGGCCCCGACGCTTCGCCGCCCCCAGCCAACGCTTCTTGCGACGAGCGAATGGGCGACAAATTGCTGCCGGTACCCGAACCGAACTTGAACAACATGCCTTCGGTCTTCGCCAAGCCGAGAATGGACTCCATGGTGTCGTCTACGCTGTTGATAAAACAGGCCGAACATTGGGGTTGCTTTTCAACCCCGACGTTGAACCACACCGGAGAATTGAAGCTCATCCGTTGGTGCAACAACAACCAAGTCAGCTCCATCTCGAACACGTGCAGGTCGTCGTCGGTGGCGAAGTAGCGGCCGGCCTTGGCCCAGCTGGCGATGGTGCCGGCGACGCGACCGATCAACTCGCGCACGCTCGACTCGCGATCGGCCGTGCCCAAGGTGCCGCGAAAGTACTTCGAGACTACGACAGCCGTTGCCGTCTGCGACCAAGACGCAGGAAATTCCACGCCTTTCTGCTCGAAAATGACCTCGCCCTTGGTATTGGTGATGCTGGCGGTGCGGCGTTCCCACGCCACTTCTTCAAACGGATGCACTCCAACTCGCGAAAACAGGCGCGTGCAAGCCAAACCAGCCCCACGGTCGGGGCGCTGGGTGGCGGGCAATGCAGTGCCGGCGGTGGAATGGGCAACGCTCACGCTGTGCGTATCTAGGCGCGGCGCTTGGGCGGCCGCGGCGACCATTGTGTCAAAAAGCGAAGCCTGTGCCGAACTTGTTGAACTGTCGACGGCGCAGTTATAGGTGCCATTCGGTATCTGCGTACCCGTCGACGACAGCGAGATCGCACTGCTCAAGCTTGGGCCGATGTGGGCATGACTGGCAATCACACTGCCCTGATCGGCGGCGTCGGTGTTGGCGTTGGTGTTGCCGATGGCTGCGTCCATGGTGAAACTCCTTGTGCGGTGCGGCCGTGCTGCGTGATGGGCAACGAGCGCGCGATTTAGCTGGTCAGTCGATTGGTCAGTTGATCGGTCAGTTGATTGGTCAGTTGATCGGTCAGTTGATCGGTCAGTTGATCGGTCAGTTGATCGGTCAGTTGATTGGTGAACTAAGTGGACCTGGTCCTGCAGCGGTGGGTCGGCGCGGCGCAATTTGCGGCCGTTGCGACCATCCTTAACGAAGCGATGTTGAGAAGACCGGGTTTTGCATGCCAATTGCCCTACTGGCTCGGCGCGACTGGGTCCCGGCTCAGCGAGCAGGTGCTCAGTGACCAGATGTTCAGCGAGCAGGTGCTCAGTGACCAGGTGTTCAGCGAGCAGGTGCTCAGTGACCAGGTGTTCAGCGAGCAGGTGCTCAGTGAGCAGGTGTTCAGCGAGCAGGTGCTCAGTGACCAGGTGTTCAGCGAGCAGGTGCTCAGTGACCAGGTGTTCAGCGAGCAGGTGCTCAGCCACCGGCTGCAAGCCGATCGGGCCACCATCAACGCCAGCGGACATTTCGCCAGCTGGAGCAATGGGCAAATTTCGACCGTTGCCGTCCGGTAGTTCCGCTTCTGGGCGGCCGGCCAGCTCAGCGCGAGGCTGACCCGCGCCACTCAAGTTCGAATGGGATGCAAAAAGGGGCAAAACGACCAAGGACATGACTGGGCGGTCGGTCTGGTTAGACCGGCTCTGCCGGAGTCGCTGCCGCATCGGCCATAGCGCCACTTCGCACTGCATACGCTAGCCCCAACTGGCCGCCGGGTCAATCGCCGCGGCATCTGGGCACAGCCTGCCACCACCACACCTAGCGTCAAATTTTTTACCCTACGCTAGATGTGGGGCGATCGACCGATCGCGTTTGCGGCAATTCGCAGTTCTGTCCGCTGCCGCCGCACAGGAAACTGGGCCCGAAAAATAAAATCCAAATTGGCGGCAGGCACTCTCCATGCGACCGCAAATAACCAACTAAATATCAGATGGTTACCGGGAGAACTGCCGAATTCTCCACGCCTATCCCGGGTGACGGCACCGATGATCACCACGGTTGCCCAAAACCAGCGTCTCACCGCAACTCGTGCAAACGCCTAGGTTATCTGTAAACTACTGCCTAAACGCATGATATTGTGCCCGGTTTGCGCACGCCCTCTGCCCGATGTACAACCTCATCTGCCGCATCGTCGCGGCATTGAGCCTGTGACCTATGCATTTCATTGACCAAGCAACGATCATTGCCAGCAGCGGAGCAGGCGGCGTCGGCAGTCGCCATTTCCGCCGCGAAAAACACGTACCGCAGGGCGGGCCCGATGGCGGCGACGGTGGTCGCGGCGGCGACGTGCAAGTTGTGGCCGACGACCGTTCGCGGTCGCTGCTCGACTATCATTACCTTCGCCAGTACGCGGCCGAACCCGGCAAACCGGGCCAAGGCCAAAATAAGACCGGCCGCGACGGCGCTGGTTTGGTCCTTCAAGTGCCTCCGGGCACCCAAGTGTATGACGCGGATAGCGGCGAACTGCTGGTCGACCTGTGCGTCGCCGGTCAACGCGCCATTCTGTTGCGCGGTGGCAACGGCGGTTGGGGCAATGTCCACTTTGCTACAGCGACGCGACAGGCACCGGACCGAGCAAACCAAGGCCAGCCCACCGTGACCTTAAATTTACGTTTTGATCTCAAGATGTTGGCCGACGTAGCCCTCGTCGGTCTGCCCAACGTCGGCAAGTCCAGCTTGATCCGCGCCATTTCTGCGTCTCAAGCCGTGGTTGCCGACTACCCGTTCACGACTCTGGTGCCCAACCTGGGTGTCGTGCGCCACAAAGGCAAGGTGTTTACCGTTGCCGATATTCCGGGGCTGATAGCCGGGGCGGCGCAGGGCGCGGGACTTGGTCTGCGCTTCCTGCGCCATGTTGAGCGCTGTCGGCTGATCGCCCTTTTGGTGTCGCCGACCGACGAAATACCTGCCCCGGAGGCGCTGGCCACCTTGCGCGCCGAACTGGCGGCCTATCAGCCCGGACTTGCCGACCGGCCGCAAATGGTCTTGCTGTCCAAGGCCGACCTCTTGGGCCCAGAGGCAGATGACCAAGCCCGAGAGTTGGCAGCTCTGATTGGTGAACCGGTCATGGCCATTTCAGCAGTCGCGCGCACGGGCCTGCAGCTTTGGCTGGATGCGGTGGCTGTTCACTTTGAACGCCCACTGCCAGCGGCGACCACGGAATTCGACCCCTGTGCGGCCGAAGCGCCAGTTGTCCAACCCACAACCAAGCCCGCACCGACGCGCCGTGCGAAATTCAGTAAACAAGGCAAATCGAAGATGCCGACCCCGCGTATCTAGCATCGGTGTTGGGGTCATTTTCACCACCGAAAACTGCCCGAGTTCCGATTTTGGCTGTAGATCAACGAAATAAGGGGCTTGACGACTGACGCGTGCTTGGCAACGCCGCAACGAGGTAAGCCCAACGGCGACGCAACAGGCCTGCTTTTGAGCCGGCCGACTTCATGGAGCATGGCGCGCCGAAAGCGGGACACCCAGACGCCTTGGCTTATTTGACCAACGAGCCATGTAGTCCTATCCTTGCGCTCCAACCGCATCGACTGTGTTGGAACCGAGCTTGGCAACAGGCAATAACCTAGGCCATTGCGGCCACTGCACTTGCTTGTCTTGAACTGGGGATGTTTTCTGGCGCGTTGCAGGTGACAGAACGTGCCGCACCGTGGCACACTAGGCTGGATCAGCCTGTGCGAGGAGTGTTCCCGCACGGCCAGTTTTTGTTGATAATGTCAATGCAATCAATATCTTTCCTGGGTCGACGTCAACAACGCGTTATCTTGGACGCCAGCAGCGTCGAACACTTGGTTCACTAAGGCGCCACTTGCGCCAAATACATGGCAACTACCAGCGCCGCCACCGCGGCGCGGTCGCCGACGAGGAGTCGATTCGATGCCTGTTCGAAACGAAACGATCACCACCGCTGATCACCAGCTGGCGCCACTGGGGCGGGGGCTGGCGCAAAAGACATTCGCGGCGCGGGCCGCTGTAGCGGCGCTGAGCGTGGCCGTCACTGTGGCCAGCGGACAACCTGTTGCCACTGCCTACGCGCAAGCGGACCCCAAGCCAGCGCCAACCGCTCCTGCCGGCGCCGCGGCCTCACCTGCCCCACCGGCCTCACCTGCCCCTGCTGCCGGTACTGCGCCGGCTCCCGCCGCGCCCGCTGCCACCGCCGTGCCCGCGGCCACCGCCCCAGCGGCAGCCGAACCCGGGGCCGCCGTGCCGCAAGCCGGTGACGCCCAATATGAAGCCAAACTGCGCCAAATTGAGGAACGCGTGGTCAGCATCAAGGAGCGCATTTTCAACACAAAAACGCGTTTATTGCTGCTCAAAGAGCAGATTTTGGAGCAAGTCATCGCCGAATCGCGGGCGGTTCTGATTCACCGCAACGAGATGGGTAACTTCTTCCTACTCAAAGACGTCACCTACTATTTGGACGGCAAGAAGATTTACTATCAGGACAACTCCAACGGTTTGCTCAGTCAACGCAAAGAGTTTGAAATCTACAACGGCTCGGTCATCCCCGGAAACCATTCGTTGTCGGTGGAAATGGTCTATCAGGGCAACTCCGAATTGTTCAGTTACCTCAAAGGCTACGTCTTCAAGCTCAAGTCTTCCTACACATTTTACGCCACCAAAGGCCGGATCACCGAAGTCGGGGTCGTCGGCTACGAGCGCGGCGGCGTCGGCACCGATCTGGAAGACAAGCCGTACATCAAGTATGAAGTCAAGCTCATCCAGAACAAGAAGGACAAAGAGGGCGAGGGGGCTGCGAAGTGATGGTCGACGGGCAAGTACACATGCACGCCGAGCGTCACCTCCGCGATCCGTCAGGGCGAGCTGAGCGGCGCGCTGGTGTAGGCATGGCACACTGGTTTGAGGTGCTGGCCTGCGGCTTGTCGATGCTAGCTTGCGCAATCCTGTCCGCTTCCGTGCTGGTGCCGAACGCCGCTTGGGCCGACGACGCAGAGCGCGGTGTTGACAACGACATCGGCAATATTCGCAATAATGTCAGCCTTGTCGACGACGACATGAAAAAGGCGCGCGAAAAAGAGCGCCGCTATCCGCTCGACCGAAGGTTTGTCGAGGCTGGCTTGGCCTACGACCGGGGTAATTTTTCGACCGCCGCCGTCATGTTGACCGACTTGGTGCAGAACGCCGAGTTTCAGGTGCGCAGCGACTATGCCGATGCCCTGCAGATGCTCGGCGACTCCCTGTATCGCTTGCGCAATTACGCCGGTGCCAAGCGATACTTGGACAAATTAATCATTTCGAATGGCGGCAAGCACTTTCAGTCTGCTCTGGCCGAACTCGTCGATATCGCCGTGCGCATGCACCGGATGGAAGACGTTGAAGTGTTGGCCAAACGTCTAGAATCTGTGCCATCGGATACCCGCAAGTCTGAGCTGTTGTACCAGTTTGGCCGATCGTTTTTCCTTGCCGGTGATTCAGGGACGCGGCGCAGCTATCTGGAGCGCAGTCGCCAGTTTCTCGACCAAATCCAAATTGGCGAAACCCGCTGGGCTGCTTCGCGGTTTTACATCGGTGCTGCGTTGGTCGCTCTGGGCAAGCAAGACGACGCGATGGCCGAATTCAAGCGGGTCGCCGACGCCCTCAAGGCTCAGTCGACCGACCCCAATCGCAAGCCAGATCCTGTGGTTGCGGACTACGTCTACATGGCCTTGGGTCGGATGCTTCTGCAGCAGAAAAAATTTGATGAAGCGGCAGAAAACTACGCGCGCATCGATCGCAAGTCGCCGATCTACGAGGAAGCGCTCTTTGAGCTGTCGGCGACGTATGTGGCTAGCGCAAAACCTAAGCGCGCACTAGAGGTGCTTGATATCTTGTTGCTTACTGTCAGCGACGATAACGTGGCTGTCCAAGCCGCAGTGTTGCGCGGCCGCATCAACATGCTCGACAAGCAATTTGAAAAGGCCGACGCCGCCTACAAGGAAGTGGTCGAGCGCTACTCCGCCATTGAAGGCGAATTGCGCAATTTTGCCGCAGTTCCGAAAAACCTTGAGCAATTTTTTGCTTGGCTGCTGGTGCGCGGCAGTGAGGACTACGCAGTCATTCAACCCGTGTCCAATCGCGTCGCCAAGTACTTGGAAAGGGACGAGGACATGCTGCGGGTCGTCTCAGTGTTTGACAACATGGCGGCAGAACGCGCCGACGTCAAAGAATCAGCCAAGATTGCCAACGTCTTGGACACGGCGCTGCGGGCTTCGGCACGCTTAGACATGTTCCCTGATCTGAAAGATGCCTGGGTGCGTTTGGCGGAGTCGCAGAACCGCTGTATCGTCGTTGGCAAGCGGATTACCGAGCTACTGCGCGACCGTGCCCTACCGATCATGAGCAGTGAGGAAAAAGGCCGCTCCGACGGCATGATGCAGGTGCGCAAGAAGCTTGAGGAAGCCTACTCCAAAATTCCGCCGGACGCCGGTTCGTACATCAAACGCCAAAACCGAGTGGTTCAAGACTTTACCAACCTTTCGGGCGACGTCGGTTTGCTCAAGGCGCAACTTGCTTCCGTTAAAGAACAACTGCTGAGCGTAGAGAAAATGCTCAACGAACGCCTTTTTGGCGGCGAAGGCGTGGTCCTGACCAAGGACCTAGAAAAGACGATCCGCGATGGACTGCAGGGCCAAAAAGACGAAATTCGCCGCGTAGCCCGCGAAATCGAAGAGCTTTCTCAAGCCGCCGAAGTCGCCGCTCAGACTGTTGGCGCCGGCGACAAGGTCAGCGCCGACGAAAATACCATTCGCGCAGCCCTGCTTAGCGCTCAACGCTATGAGATGCAAGTGTATGTCGACGCCATTGAGCGCAGCGGTGGTGACCCGAATCGCCTGCGTGCTTCACGGTTGGCGTTGGAAAAGCTCTATACCGACATCTGGACCCTGATCAGTCAGGTTCAAGAGCGCGCTTCGGAGCGGCTGGGCGGCATCAAGAAAATCCTAGCGGTTGAGCAGCGCAACATCTCAGAATATCAAAGTTCTATGCGTACTTATGAGGACGACGCCCGCGATCTTGCGCGCAACGTGGGCAACGAATTGGTGCTGAAAGCGCAGCGGCGGTTGTCGGACGTGCTTTTGGAAGCCGATCTCGGTTTGGTGGACGTTGCCTGGCAGCGCAAGCAGCAAAAGGCTACCACAATTCGCGAGTTGCAGGATGAGCGCGGTCAGCGTATCAAGAGTCTGGGCGATGTTCTGCAAAACCTCACCGGCGACGCCGAAGGCGAGGAGTAGCCATGACCCCACGCGCACCAGTTGGCGTGCGCCTGTCCGTTTCGGAATCAGGTCGCCGCCTTGGACACACGTTGACGCTGGCCTGTCTGATCGCACTGAGCCTGGTGGCCGGCAACGCGTCGTCCGCCCAACCGCCGCCACGCCTGATGCCCAAGTACAAGATTGTCGGCGATCCAGTCATCGATCCGGCGGTGTTGGCTCAGGAACGCAAGCAATTTGACGCCGCTTTCGAGCTTTTCAAGCAGGCAGCTAGCGAATATCAAAAGGAAGTTAAAGAGTTCATCGGCCGCGACATTGGCACTAAACAGCGCTCACTGGCCAACACCTACCAAACGCAGATCGACAAGCTGGAGCAAGAGCAATTCGACCTGCGCCGCGATGCGATTGCTCGGTTGGAAGGATTTATTTTTCGGCATCGCGACCACAACGTGTACACGCCCGACTCGATGTTCCGACTCGCCGAGTTGTATTACGAAGACACCATCGGGGCTTACAACCGGGCGTCGGATAACTTTGCGCGCGAACTTGACTTGTACAATCGCGGCAAGCTGCTCGATCCACCCAATGATGCCAAACGCGACTTTTCGCGCTCGATCGCTATTTACAAGTATTTGCACTGGGTTCCGCCGGGCACGACCATGGACCCATTGTCCGGAAAGCTGGCCGGCGTCATTTTGGAACCCAATGACTCTTGGCGCAAACGCGAAGGCGTCAGCGACGCAGCTATGTATTTGCAAGGCTTTTGCGAGTACGAAATGCGCGAGCTGGACCCCAAGATGGAAAACAAGGCGGTCGTGACTCTGGCGGCGCTTGAGGACCACTACCCCAAGTCCAAGTACGTGGCGGAAGCTTGGCTGCGTGTTGGCGAAATCAACTTTGACAACAACGAGTATGACAAGGCGGCCACCGCCTACGAGCGCGCGGCCATCAAGGCCAAGGAGCTGGGTGACAACGGCAACTACTCGCTGGCGCTGTACAAGCTCGGCTGGTCGAATTTTCAGCTCTACAAATACTCGGAAGCGGTCAAGTGGTTTCAGCAGCTCATTGAGTTTGAAGACGAACTCAAGCTATCCATCAAGGCCGACGAAAAGGACAAGAAAAAATCGGGCTTCGATCTGCGCAAAGAAGCCATCGAATACTTGGCTAAGTCGCTGGCCGAACCGAGCTGGGATGACGATAATTGTGACGATTTTGGCTCCACTACCACCAAAGGCGAGTGCCCCATCGTCGACCCCCGCGCGCGGCCCATTCTGTACACCGCCAGCATTTTGGAGCCCAAGCTACCGCCAGAGCAGGCCAACTGGCAGACGCCGTTTAAGGGCGACGTGCTGGCCAATATGCAAAAAAACTTTCAGGCCCGTAACGACGTGCGCGCCAGTCTGATCAATGGAAAGCCTTATGTGTTTGATATCTTACTGACCTATGGCCTGACGCTCTTCAATCAACGTGAAGATGACTATTACTGGCAGGCGATTCGGGTGATGGGTTACGTCATCGACAACTACCCAATGGTCCGCGAAGCGCAGGATCTGCAGCGCAAAATCATCTCGTCGGTCGACATTTTGGCCAGTTTTGCGGCGTCGTTCGAAGCCGAGATCAAAACCGGCAAGGGCGGTCGCGATGCCCAAATCGGCTTGGATATGGCCAACGAGGCCAAAGCGCGCCAGATAGTGGAGCGCCAGCGCTACATGAAGCAATTCGGCAAAGGTTCCGAGTGGTACAAGAAGTACGGCAGCGACAAGGACCTGTCGGCCCAAGTTGACGACCAAACGTCCCGAATTCGCCGCGAATTTGCGATGTTAAGCCATGCTGAGGCCCAAAGGCTCAAGGGCGAAGGCAAGATCGACGAAGCGATCGCCAAATACGCCGAGGCCGCTTCGGCATACGAGGATCTGCTCAACTCCGATCGCGACGCGCCGGACGCGTATAAGTTGGCGTGGACATTGGCGGAAATTTGGTATTTTGCCGGTGTTCAATGCAATGCCCCGCGCGACAAGGATCGCAACTTGATTATGGTCGACGAAGAAGTCGTGCCGTGGCCAGCCGAAAAGCAACCGGTCATCAAGAAAGCCTGCGAGGCCATGCAAAACTCGATCGCCTATTACAACATGGTCCGCGATTGGAAAGGGTCACACACCAAAGACGAAGAGACCGGAAAGCCCATGGAAAAGACAGAGGAAGCTGCCTTTTCCGCTGTAGGTGCCGCGGAGCAGGTGCTCGCAGCGCGGGCGGCCTACGACAAGGCTGACCCTGAGCGCGTGGGCACCTTGTCCCTGCCCGAAATCCGGCCGTCCAATGCCAAGGACCAAGAAACGATAAAGGCCAACGAAAACGAAAAGGACATCAAACGCGTCACCCGCGTGCCGATCGATCCACTGGCAGTCGAGTGGATTTTGGCCGCCGATGGCTACGTTGCCAACGCCGATAAATTCTTGAGCAAAGAGGATCCAGAACGAGCCCCGAAGCTGGCGCTTAAGGCCGCAGAACTCTTGTATAAGAATCGCCATTTCGACCCGTGGAAGGAAGGCGCGACCCCGCGCACTTCGGCCGAATTCTGGTCCGCTCGCAAGCGATTTGAGGCCATCTTGAATCGGTTTCGCGGTTCCAAGCAGGCGTCAGAGGCCGTCAAGAACTTGCTGACCGGCTACTGGCTGGAAAACGACATCGACGCCTTGACCGCGGTGACCGAAAAGTTTGGCGATCAAGTACCCAAAGAGGACAAAACCGTCATCGATCGTACGGTTAAGTTTATTAAATTCGGCGCTTTGTCAGATCGGGCGTTTGCCAACTTCAAAGCGGCTGAGGCCGATGAAAAGTCTGCCGCGGGTATGCCTAATCCCGATGATGCGGGCAAGCTGCTGGCCGTAGCTCGCAAGCGGTATACCTTGGCGGCCGACGATTTTCGCAAAGTCCGTCAGGAAGTGATGGGCGTTGAAAAGATGAAGGAAGCTGAGCGCATCAAGACCTCCCGGGTGGTGCTGCTCAACTCGGTGCGTGCCTATCATCGTGCCGAATTGTGGGACAAATGTGTCGATACCCTCAAAGAGGCCGAGCAGATGCTGCGCGAATGGTCGCCTACTGACACCGGCGAAAAGAAAGAACGAACGGACGCATTGCAGGAAGTCCTCGAAATCCGGGCTAATCTGAACTTTGATTTCTTCAAAATCGAAGAGGCGATTAGCGATTTCGTGTTGCTGTACCAAAACGACATCAACGGCAAGAAGGCCGACTACTACCTCAAGACCGCAGCCCAGATGGCGTTCTTTAACTCGAACTGGGAAAAAGCGATTCAACTCAATAAGGAAGTGATTGCCCGCTTTGAGAAGTCGCCCGAACAGGCCAAACAGCTGGTGGTCAAGGACGCTGTGTGGCAATTGTACATCATTGAGAAGTCGCGGGCGAGTATACCTAAGCAAATTGAGACGTTGGAAGCGTTTATCGCCCGGTACCAGACGGACAAACCGTCTTCGGGCAAAGTGTTCAAGGCCTATGGTATTATTGCTGAAATTCACGAAACTAAAGGGGACAAGGCCGCGGCCAATAAGATGTACGCGCGCATCATTGAGGCCTTCATCAAGGGTGGCTACGAGAAAAATGGTGGACCAGAAGCTTCGGCGGCGGCTCAGTCGACCTTCCAGCTGCTGCGGCCGCGGTTTGACGATTTCATGACCACCAAGCTGGTGGAAAATGCCAAGCTGCCCAAGGCCAAACGCATGCCCGACCTGCAAAATCAGGTCAAGAAGATGATGGAGGTGCTGCTAGGCCCCGAAATCAAGTTCAAAGCCCCAGATGGCTCGCAAGCCGCGGCTCGGTGCGGCGACTGTCCGCTGGGCAACAAGCTGTGTCGCGATTCGGTGTGCGTCGCCGACGTGACGAAAAATGGTTTGTACGATGAGTATTTGTCCGCCGTATCCAACTATGGTTCACAGAACTGGTCGTACGCCGCCTTTTTGTATCGGGCAAGGTTGCTCAAGTATTTTGCGCGCCAAATCTACGACGCGCCCCGACCGGCGGACTTGAGCGAAGACGAAGTGACGGTGTACGAGGAGTTCTTGGAGAAACTGGGAGCCGTGTTTGAAAACCGTGCGATTCAATCGCTTAAACTGGCGCTCAATGACGCTGAAGGCAAAGGCGTCGTCAATCAGTGGGTGACGGAACTGCGGTCCGAGATGAACAAGTATCGGCCCAAGGAATACCCGCTGTTGCGCGATGAGAAGCGGGCGTTTGCTTCGCCCATTGGGACCCTGCCCCAGGTCGAAAAGGAGCTGCGCTAATGTTCAGTTCTTTCGATCTCGCCCGCAAGACGTTGTCGCCAGCTCCAAATAAGTTGAGCAGTGCCGCTTTGCGCGTATTCGCTACGCTGCTACTGGCACCCATGGCGGCAGCTTGCGGTGGCGCGCCCGTCGCCGACGACAAGCCGCCGCAAGCCAAACCAGCCGACGCTGCCAAAGATGCACCCGCCGACAAGCCACCCACTGCGCCTGCGGCTGAGACCCCACCGCCCGTGGATGCTCCCAAGGACGCCCCAGCAGGTGATGCCAAACCGGCCGAGGTCAAGCCCGACCCGGCAGCGCCAGCGGATGCCGTTTCGCCTACAGACGGCAAAGCAGCCGCCAAAGATGGCGCAGTGGTGGCCGATATCCGCGCGCCGGATGTCAAATTTTCGACTTCGGCTGGCGAGACGATGTTGGCTGAAGGCATTGGCCTGTTGCACGAGAATAACCTGCACGATGCCCAACAACGCTTGCTCAATGCGACGAAACAGGATCCGAAGTCGGCGACTTCATGGTATAATTTGGCGATCTGCCAGTTCCGCATGGGCCAGGAGGATGACGCCATTGCCTCGGCCAAGCAGGCGGTCGGCCTAAACGACACTTTCACTAGAGCGGTGGTGCTGCTGAGCACCCTGCACCTGCGCAAACATGAGCACGCGCTGGCGTTGCAAGTCGTGACCGAGGCCCTAGCCAAGCGCAGCGATGACGTCATGTTGCTCGGCGCCAAGGCCCGAGCGCAGGTTGCTGTCGGCGATCATGAGGCCGCGGTGAAGACGTGCATCGAGGCCCTGCGCCACGATCAGAGTAATCCAGAGGTGATGCGGTACTTGGCCGAAGCCTATTTGGGGCTGGGGCGCGATGGTTTGGCTAAATTGGCGTTAACACGGGCCTATTCTGTGTATATCGACGAGGCTGAAAAGGCCAAAGACGCGCCCGCGGACGTTGTGGTCAAGAAGCAATACGAAGTGCGAATTGCCCAAGGTGGTGGCTCTTGGCGCGGCACCGGAGCCGAAGCGTTGTCCCGCGAGTCGGGTTTGGCCCACATTTTCTACCTGTACGGTCGGTTTTCGATGCGCGACGAGGATTGGGAGTCCGCGCGTGAGCACTTCAAAAAGGCAGTCGGCTACCGCGCCGATTATGCAGAAGCGTGGAATAACTTGGGGATTTGCTGGATCGTAGCCCGCAAGGGGGAAGAGGCGGTCGAAGCGGTCAACAAGGCCTTGGAAAACGAGCCCAAATTCTTGGAAGCGCGCATCAATTTGGGCAGCGCTTGGCGGGTGAGCAAGGATCCGGATCGCGCCAACAAGGCTAAAGTCGCGTACGACTCGGCGATGGCTCAAGATCCAAAGAGGGCGGAGATCCAGTTTAACTTGGCGCTTTTGTACCTCGAAAATAAGACTGCCGACATGGCGACGGACGAAGCGCGCTTCCAGAAATCGATCGAGTATTTCAGTGCTTACAAAGAGATGCGCGGCGCGGCGCTGGAAGGCAAGGAACTGGAGGCGTTTAAGAAATACCTGAGCGACGCAGAACTCTTCCTCAAGCAAGAGCAAACCAAGCGTGTCAATGCCGAAAAGGCCACCAAAGAAGCGGACGAAGACAAGATCAAGAAAGACGCCGACAAGAAGCTCAAGGAAGCCGAAGACGCCAAGAAGAAGGCCGAGGAAGAAGAAGCTGCGCGCAAAAAGGCCGAAGAAGAGGCGGCTAAGAAGCCCCCAGAGCCAGCGCCCACACCGTCGCCCTCTCCTGCTCCTGAAGGCGGCACGCCGCCGGCACCACCTCCTGAAGGCGGCACGCCGCCGGCACCACCTCCTGAAGGCGGTGCACCGCCAACCCCACCGCCAGAAGGTGGCGCAGCGCCCGCTCCGTCGCCGTCACCACCTGCTGATGGTGGCACGCCGCCAGCAGCGGACCCGCCGAAACCAGAAGACGGTGAAAAGAAAGAGGACAAGAAAGAGGAGCCACCACCGCCACCAGCGTCCCCGCCCGGTGACGGCGGAACCAAGCCTGAAGAACCGCCGCCACCACCACCGCCGCCGTAATCACGCAGCGGTGTCAACTCACAGGGAGGCTACTATGCGCAAACTCATTGGCGCTGTTACGGTTTTAGCGTCTTTGCTGCTTGTCAGCACCGCGAGCGCCGAACGGGAAAGCAAGGTAAAAGGCAAAGGTTCCGGCAATATTCGTGTCAACGACGCTGACAAAGGTGTGCAGGAACTCGACTTGCAAAACATCGAGGGCCGCATCTTTAAGCCGAGCGTGTTTTACGTTTTGGCCCGCAGCGAAGTCAAGTACACACCGCTGGATTTTCGACAGAACTTTGTCGACCGCATTGTCAAAGGCGCGCAGAAACGGCCGTTTTGAGCGGTGGACCAGAGTCCGGCCAGGAACTCAGTAGTCCCGGGCACAGACGCGGTTGTCCGGGGCACAGACTCGGTTGTTCGGGGCACAGACTCGGTTGTTCGGGGCACAGACTCGGTTGTTCGGGGCACAGACTCGGTTGTTCGGGGCACAGACTCGGTTGTTCGGGGCACAGATTCAGTTGTCCCGGCACAGACTCAGGTGTCCCCGGCAAATGCAGCCCTGACTTCAGCGTCCAGCCAACTGCCCGCAACTACAAGCGTAGCCAGCTAGGCATTCAAGGCTAGCTTGTGCTTGAGCGCCAAGTGCACGGCCGGTGGCACCAAGGCGGTCACGTCGCCGCCCAAGCTGGCCACTTCCCGCACCAAATTCGACGACACGAAAAAGTGCGACTTTTCTGTCATCAGAAACACCGTTTCTAGTTGAGGCAGCAGCAAGTTATTCATCGTTGCCAACTGAAACTCGTACTCAAAATCGGCGACGCCGCGCAGACCGCGCACTACCGCAGCCGCACCGTGGCGGCGAGCGGCTTCAACCATCAGACCCTCAAAGGTGATGACCCGCAGCCGCTGTTCGCCAGCAAACACGGTTTCGATGAGCGCTTTGCGTTCTTCAATGGTGAACATCGCTTTCTTGTTCACATTTTGCGCCAGGGCCACGATGATGCGGTCAAAAACGCGCAGCGTTCGCTCGACCATGTTGACGTGGCCGATGGTCATCGGGTCAAAGGATCCCGGGTAAAAGGCAACGCGGTCCGGCCGTTCTATCGATGCGCTCACCTGGACCTCTATTCTCGGCAGAGATGATGCAGCCCCGGCCGTGCCGGTCTGCCCGTTCTAGGAGCCTGTCGGAAATCAACCGGTTGTGAAATGTCTAACAGGTTATACACAATGAATCTATTACGATCCGACAGGCTCCTAGCCAGTCAACTATTCTCAACTGTCCGGGAACTGCCCGGAGTGAATCTGTGCAGTTTCGGACAGTTGCCGCCGTCTAGCCAGACGGCGCTAGGAGCGAGTCGGAATACTCCGACACGCTCCTAGGGAGTCTCCCGTAATTTCCATTCATTAGGCAAACGCGGCGCTTCCCACAGATCCTTCAGAACATCCTCGGGAGGCTCCAGATCGCCGCCGGCGCCGGGCATGATGTCTTGGCCAAATTCCAGTTGGCCTTTTTCGCGCTGTTCCGCTTCCTCTTTTTCCTGAGCCTTGCGATACAGTTTTTGCTTGGCCTCATCCAGTCGGCTGGCGGTCGGTCGCGCCATCTTATTGGTACCAAAGCGAAAAGTGAGCCATAGCAAGAAGTTAATCGGATGAAAGTGGAATAAATGGCCGTCCCAATTGCCCTTGGCATTGTCCAAGCCTATATGCATCGCGACTTCTTGATTGAGCCAGATGTAGGGCAATTGACGACGAATTTGGCCGGCAAACAGGCGGTTGCTCCAACCGTGCTGAGAATCTTTGAGCAAGGTTTCGATATCCTTGCTGCGCCCGGCCCAATCTTGGGCTTTGGACAGCGACTTGAACCAATCGACCTGATCGCTCCATTCGCTAATGTGAAAGGTAATGCCTTTGCGAATGCGGTCGACGGCCGGGTTGTCGGCCGGCATGGACTTGAAAAAGTCGACAATTTGGTCGCCTGAAATGCGCATGCCGGCGTCCAAGAAGTTGCGCATCTTGCGTCCGCGGCGGCTGCTTTCTTCGGGCAACACGGTGCGCAACAACTCCTCATCGTCGCACATGACGTCGTCGCTGGGGTCGGGGTTGGATTCGTACCAACTTTGGGCGTGGCTGCCCAACAAGTCGACAAACTCTTTCCAATTGCCATCGGCAAACACTTCGATGTGGACCACTGACGTTTGTGAATCGGGCGAATCGCCAAACTGGCCGACCCGACCGATGCGCTCGCCGACTTTGACGTCCACGGGGTATTTTTCCTCGATAAGCGCGAGGCGGCCGTCTTGTAGGGCGTCGAGATTCTTGCCGGTTTCAAGGAAAAGCATCTCATCGTCGTCTTTGACTTGCTCGCCGTCCTCATCGTCACCGTCGGTCTTCTTTTTCTTCTTCTTGCCGTCCTTGTCGCCAGCCTTGCCCTTGGCCTTGCCCTTGGCCGCCTGTTTTTCGGCCTTTTGCGCCTCTTTGATGGCCTTTTGCGCTTCCTTTTCGGCCTTCTTGAACTCCTCGGCGGCGGCGGCTAGCTCGGCTGCTTCTTCCTCGGCTTTTTTGCCCGCCAGCTTATTGCGCAGCTGGTGCACCCAATCAGGCGCAATGCGGTTGCGCTCGTCTTCGTCGAGTTTTTCGTTCTTGAGCTGGGCCATCGCCTCGGTGTGGTCGACACTGCTATCAAACGGCAGCAGGTGCATGTACAGCGACCAAAACCGAAATTTGCGACTGGCCGGATCGGTGTCATCCACCGCAATTTCATGCTTGAGGACCACAAAATTGTTGCTGCCAAAGGCCGGTTCGGGCTCGCCGGGCATACTGGACTTGGCGGCGACTACCCGACCGGCAAACATCGCCATGACGGGCGACCCAGCGGGCAAGTGCAAGTGAATGCCGCCGTGCCATTGACCATTGGAACCGATCGGAAAGGTCCCGCCGATCGCGCCATCGTTGGGATCCTCGATGTTGCGAAAATAGGCTTCGGCCAGCTTGCGCACTTCCGATTCGGCGTACACCGTATCGATATTTTTAGGCTTTCCGTCTTTTGCCCGCTCCAAGATCACCGGGAACGAGTTGGCTTGCCGGTTGAGATCGGCGATCAGTCGGGTCCACTCAAAGCCCGGCCCCGGGTCGATCTTTTGGGCGTTGAGGTGAAAGTGCCCGAAAATTCCACATTTTTCGAGGTCAATTTCAGTTTGCTCCATCAAAACTTGCTTGTCGGGACCAATCGGCGGCATCAGCACAATCTTGGAGAACAACTGCTTGAGTCCGCGCAGTAATTTGACCAGAGCATCGTATTGGGCGTCGGTGTAGCCGATCGAACGCCACGGTTCGCCGTTGATGGTGGCTTCAAATACGCGGCGATCGCCTTGAGATCCCGACGGTTTGCCGTCGCCGGTCATCTTGACCAGCATGCAATTCATGTCGATGCCAATCGTCCAGTGGTTGGCGTCTTTGAGGGTGTTTTCTTTGCCGCCACCGTGCGCAGCTTCCCGAATTGCGTCGGTGCCCTGGTAGATGACGCCGTTCCAGTCGATCATGAAATGTGTTGATAACGTTCGGCTTTTGAGCACGTTGAAGCACATGCGCGCGTCGGGGGTAATGTCGGCGTGGATGAGCACGCCCTTGACCACGTCTTGGGCCTCAGCCACAGTTTTGACGATATCGACTTTGCCGGGGATGCGGCGACCGTCGACCAAATTGCCTTCGGGGCCATTGAGGCGCTCAAAGTCCCACGACGGATCATCCTTGAATGTGATGATGTTGGCGCCGTCAATGGTATGCGGCTCGCCGGCGGCGATGATGTAGTTTTTGCAATTGGCCGGAATGTTGAGGCCGCGCAAGCCCGAGGCAATGGCGGCGTCATTCCCGGCGGCTTGGGCAAGCAGGATCTGGCTCATGGCGCGGCGGCCGCAAACGGTGCGGTAGGTTGGGACCATACCAGCGTTTGCAGTTTGTCGCCAAGTAGCGGGACCTGTGTCACCGGTTCGGCTGCGTGGCGGCCGCCTTGCCGCCCGCCGATGATCCGCCAGCCGGATTGGTCACGGTTGCTTTGCTGTGCGCGGCAATCGCGGTGCGTTGCCAGGTTTTCCATTTCTTCAGCGCCGCCAGCATCGGCGCGTAGCGGTTGCAGTCTAGGCGCCGGCGTTCGCTGGGGTCGTGGACTAAATCGTAGGCTGCACAAGCACCTTCGCGGGGCAGGGCAATCTTGGGTCCCAGCGGGTCAATCGCAAACACGGCGCCATCTTTGCCAAATCCAAACAGGTACTTGCGCTCGAATTCGGCCTGAAACAGCGATTCACCTTGCAGCAGCTGTCGCGGCCACGGCGCGCCCACCGCGTCCAAAACCGTCGGCACCAGATCGATGTGGGCGGTCAGACGTTCGTCGACCCGCGGGGTCAACAGGTTAGGTTGCCACAAGACCGCCGGCGTTTCCAGATTTTCTTCATAGATTGCAAAGGGATGTGACCAATTGCCTTCGTGTTGACCAAAGGCCTCGCCGTGATCGCCGCACAACACCACCAACGTATCGCTGCCCCGACCGCTGGCCTTGAGGTGGGCAACGATCCGTTCAATCAGATTGTCCAACAGCCACAGGTTGTTCAGGTAGCGATCCATCGTCCGCGACGAGTTGTAGCGCTTCCACATGGGTCCATAATCGGCGTAATCCCAATGGGCAATGAAGCTGTAGTACACCCCGATGAACGGTGGTTTGGCGGCATCGATGCGCCGCAGAAAGTGCTCCACCGTCGCCGGTTCGTCCTTGCCGATTCCCTGCACCACCGCGGTTTTCTTGACCGGAACTTCGTCGTAGCCTTGGACATCAGCAAAGCCGGAATTCTTCAAAAAACCATGGGGAAAGTAGTAGTTAAGCTTGCCCGGGGTCACAAAGAACGCCGAATAGTCGGCGCCAATGAGCGTCGCCAACGACGGCAGGGCCAGCTCGCGGCGGGTGGCAAAGGCATAATGCGACGGGCTGGGATACAGGCCCGACAGCATGGAAACAATTGAAATTGCGCTGGAATTGGAAGTCGAGTGGTGTCGCTTGAGCAGCCAGCCCTGAGCAGCCAACTTAGACAGGAACGGCATTGGCGGCTTATCGGCAGGGGCGGTCTTGCCCATCGCGTAGCGCAACCCGGCGCTTTCCATAATGATCCATACGATGTTGTAGCGGGTCCCGTTGGCGGTGGGCAGCGACTTGTGCAGGTTAGCCGTCGGGTTCACAAAATCGGCGCCACGCAGGCGCATGCCGTCGGTGGTCTGGCTAGCCGTCGCTGCAACAGAGACCGGTTCTTCCTCTTCGGCGGCCTCGACCGGTGGCCCCCCGTCAGCAGTAGCGGCACTGCGGGCGCGCGGCGAATGCACTTGGACCACAGTGGACCGTGGGGCCGCCGTCGCAGATTTGGTCGCTGACAAGCTGTCGACAATTGTGGAGCCCAAATACCACAGCGGAGCGATGTTAGCGCACGCTGGCACGGCGTCAGGCAAGGCCAGCGGTCGGCGCCACTGGGCTGCCAGACTGCCGAACACACCCACAACGAGGGCGACAACCGCCAGACGACGCAGATGCAAGCGGGTCGCGGGCCAGCGCTGGGCCAGCAAGGCAAGGCCAAAGATCGCTGGGGCCACCGACCCTCGCAAGACCTCATCGGCGCGGGCATGGGCGATCGCGTCGTTGCCGTCGCCGCTGGCGAAGCCCTCTTTGAGGAACGTCCACGACAGCCCGAAATGCGAACCCAGAGCCAATTCCAAGTGCGCCACCCCAAACAGGCCGCACACCAAAAGTGCCACCGCTCCCGTCCCGGTCGCCAACCGTCGCGCCACTTGCGCGCGGCGCTGCACCAGTGCGGCGACGGCCATAGCCACGCCACCGCCGACCGCTGCCACGAAAACATCGCGCCACGCCGGCGCCGCCGCGATCTGAGCCGCTTGCCACCAGTTGGCACCGTCGGCCAACTCTGCACCGATGGCGCCGGTCAAAACTAGCCGGTGCGCCAGTGCCGCCGCCACCAAGGCCAGCGCAGCCGCCGCACCACTATCCAAAACGTCGCGCGTTGGGCCAGACGACGGTGGTAAAGCGGGATTGGTCGTCACGACACCAGACAAGGCCGTTGGGCCGGCGCAACGGTACGCCACAATGGCCGCACTGTCACCGTTTTTGGCCAATTTTTGATTCCAGCCGAGTTGGGCCTTGACGCCGCCACCGCTGGCGCCAAAACTGCGGCCATGAAAATAACCCGCGATTTACTCTTACTTGCCATCACGATCGCCTGCGCGACTGCACCTGCCGCCCCCGCTTGGGGTGCTCTAGCGCCCTGGACTGCCGCTGAACGGGCGACGTTTTGGGATTCGCCGCAGGACGCGGCGCCCAAGGAACTGCTGGGGATCAACGACGAATTCAAGGGCCGCAGCTACACCACCGGTGACGAGTTTCACTTGGAGCTGTTCGCACCCAAAGTCCGAAACCTGGGCGGCGGCTACATGGGAGTCGGCAGTGACCAAGCGTACATTTTCATCGGCTGGGCGCGCCCAGAGGTGGCGTGGTTGACGGACTACGACCCGCTGGTGGTGGCGCTGCACGCGGCCTATCGAGTGTTCTTTCTGCATTCCGCAGACGGGGCGGCATTTTTGCAGCGCTGGAACAGCAAGAATGCCGCCGAGTCGCTAGCGCTACTGAAACAACAACTGCCCCCTACCGTCAGCAAATCGACATTGGCCGCGTTTCGGCTCAGCCGCAGCCTGATTTGGGCTCGCCTCAATCGCGTTCGCCACATGTTAAATAAGGCCAAGCAGCCGTGTTTCTTGGACGAGGCGGCGGCCTACGCTCACATTCAGCAGCTGTATCAGCTGGAGCGCATTCGGCCCCTGTCGGCTAATCTCTTAGAGAGCAAGGCAATTGTCGGCATCGGCGCCGCAGCGCGCACTTTAGGGGTGCACATTCACGGCTTGTATTTGTCCAATGCCGAAGAATACTGGCCCTATTCGCCACAGTTTCGAAAGAATATCCAAAGCTTGCCGTTTGGCGATGCCGCGATCGTGTGGCGCACGCTGTCCGGTTTCAAAAAGAATGGCGACTACTGCTACCACATCCAAACCGCTGCCAGCTATTTGGGCTACTTGCAGCGTAAGGTCTGGAAAGTATTTGCGATTATGCGCTGCGGCGACAAGACACCTGAACAGGCGGCGCAATTGCTCTACACCGACCGCGTTCCACCTGAACTTAAGCCCAAGGCTCCCGCCATTCAGCGCAGTAACTAGCTGTAATCACTAACGATTAGGTGGCCTTGGGCTTGGAGCGAAACAACCGCTTGCCGATTTTCCAGATGATCAGCAACGACAGCAGCAATGCCACAATCGTCAAGACGTAGCCGACGATGACGTAGACGTCATAGCCCATCAGCAACTGGATTCTGACCAACAACGACCAGCCCAAGTCTTTGAGTAGTCGCCACAGCGAAAGCTCCTTGGGCAAAGGCAAGGTAACGGGTTCGCTGGCAAACTGCGTGCCCGGATTGTCTTCGCGCTCCAGCTTGGCATCGATCGTCACCGACAGTCGCAGCGAAAACGTCGGCTCGGCATCGCCGGCGGCTTCGACCACCGCATCGGGGTCCAGATGTTTGAATTCCAGCGCGATCTGGCCAGCCACTTCGGCCATGGTCCGATTGACCGCGGTCACTGGTGACATGCCGATCCCGACTTCGCGGTAGGTGCCGCCCGTTCGGTCAGCTAAGAGGCGCAATCGTTCAAGATCATAAGGGTTAGTCACCACTCCCGGTCGCCGCAGACCTACCGCGAAGATGCGAATGCCAGCCGCGCGCGCCACCCCGATCCATTGCTGGGCCTTATCGTGGAACTGCTTTTGCATCAGCGCCACCCGGCTAGTCAGGATCTTATTGGTCTCGACGCAACGCTTGAGTTCGACCTGCAATCGATGGTTTTCGGCCATTTTTTGCTTGTCGCCCATCTTGGCGATCCGGTCGACGTTGACGGCGCCGCTGGCGTCGTACATGTCACACGGCTTGGGCGGATGCTCGGCGCAGGTCGACAGGTCTTGCACCCAGCCATCGCGGCCATCGGAGAGCAAGACCAGCGCCAACTGTTCGTCCGGCCGACCGTCTTTGGCCAATAGGCCCAGCCCGACGTCCATCGCCGAAGTCTCAAAATCGACCGCCTCACCGCGATTCTTGGCATCTTCGCGGGTTTGCTTGGCGCTTTCATACTCGTTTTTAGAAAACGGCCCAAACCCTTCGAGGGCGCCGCTTGGCGTTCCGCAATAGCGACTCAGGTCCCAGAACACCGGGCCAAGATTGAATAGACGCGGAAATGACCCGGAAAAACTCTCGGTCTTGGCAAACTCGGCAGGTTTGCTGGCATCGGCTTGCAGGCCGCACAAGTCGGTGCCAGCCGGGGGCGCTGGGGCGTCCTTGGTGGCGGCCGGGCCCAAGGTGATCGGGCCTCCGCTGCGCGCTTCGCGGCGGGCATCGGCACATTTTTTGCGCACTTCGGGGTTTTCGGCATCGACCAGTCGCGTGTTCAGGGCGCCGACGCCGGTAGCGATCCGCAGGCGATCGTTGTACCAAACGAGGTTGGCGCGATCGCCCTTGCCCAGTTGCTTGAACGCGGCCGCCACCCCTTCGCGAATGCGCTGCTGCTCAATGACTTCAACGGTGCTGCCGTAGCCTTGCGCAACCAGCACGGCTCCAAGCCCGATCTTGGCCTCTGGCCGCGCCAGCAGCTTGGCGTCCTTGCGTTTTTCTAAGGCCACGCCTTTTTCAAAGCGCACCAGTGCGGGGTTCTGTTTGCTGTGGCTGGTGGCCTTCTTGCTGCCGTCGAGTACATCGACCTTGACTAAGCCTTTGAGCTCGATTGGCGCTCCGCGACCATCGACGACGGTGAACAAGGCTTTGATTTTGGGCCACCCCGACAAATCCAGTTGGTCGATCCGCACTTGCGGCAAGGCGATCGGCGCGACGTTGACCACGGATTTGACCAATTGCTCTTTGGGTGCGCCGCTGGACTGCGAATGCCCAAGCGCACAGGCCGCCACCACGCAGGCCAGAACGGTCAAGTGCCGCACCAGCGGGGTCACGCTCATGCGCTGAACCGAAAGCGGCGTACCCGATACACGCCGACAGTGGAGCTCTCCAAGACGCGGCCAGATGCGCTGCAAAGCTCGGCGCGAACGGTGTAGTCGCCCTCAACCAAATCATTGAAAGGATAGGGTGTTTCCAGCGAGGCGCTGGTGCCCGCGACTGCGTTGACCGGCCCGCCATGCCCGCGGCCAGCAGGGTGGTCAGCACGCAGTCGGACGCTGCAACCGGTCGGCACGTCGGGCGCAATCGCCACGGTCACCTGAGCACCAGGATGCAGGCCATCAGCGGTAGCCGCAATCCACGCGCCAACCCGCAAACTGCTAGGCAGGGCGGCAACGGCACCAACAATGCCAGCGATGCACAGGAACTGGCGGCGATCAAGTGTGCGGGACGGCGCCATGTGGTGACGATAGCAGCACTGAGGACCAACGGGCAACTCGGAGCACCGGGGGTTAGGAACTGTCCCAGAATAAGTCATTGTGGGACTGGTTCCGCTTGCTTGCTTTGTTGGTCGTTAAGCTCGGGTCCTGAAAGGCCGACTCGCCGCTCCTGCGTTGCCCAGATCGATCGAGTTATTTGAGGACAGTTCCTTAGCCGCCGTGAACATAGCCCTTGCCAGACACCACTTCGCCACCAACTGTGGCAAACACCGCGCCGGCCGGCCCGACTGTACAGCGACCGATTCGTTGCACGCAGGCTCCACACCCGGCGATCACGCTGGGCAAGTCGAAGTTTTGCGGGGTCGTGACGACCAAGGCATAGTCGTCGCCGCCGGTACCGCACCATTGAGCGGCAGTCTCACCACATTGTTGTGCAAAATCATAGGCATGTTGGGGCCAAACAGGCGGGGCGACCTCCAAGACCATGCCGACACGGCTCGCTCGGGCCATACGCCGGGCGTCGGTGACCAGACCATCGGAAACATCGATGGCGCCGATCCGCACGCCTCGCGCTGCGTGTTGCTGAAGGTGCAACCCGGCCTGCACCAGTGGCTCAGGGAACAAGTGGGCAGCCACAAAGGGTTGGGCCCAGTGATCGGCCGCTGGCAGTTGCCCGTGGCTGCGCAGCCAACTCAGCCCCAATGCGGCCTGGCCAATCGCCCCGATGAGCCACACCGCGTCACCCGCTCGCGCCGAAGAGCGCAGCAACGCCTGGCCCGCAACCTCACCTAACGCCGTTACTGTCAGGCGCAACGGGCCCTCGGCTAGCCCGTAGTCGCCACCGTGGACCGCACAGCCAAATCGATCGGCAGTCAGCGCCAACCGGCGGGCGGCGCGCACCAAGACGTCGGCAGGCAGCGCGGCGGGAGCGTCGATCGCTACCAGCAAGACCCGTGGCTGCGCGCCCATCGCTGCCAGATCACTCAAATTAACGGCCGCGGCGCGGTGGCCGATGGCTTCAGCCGGCGTCAACTCTGGCAGCCAATCGACCCCCGCCACCACCGAATCGACGGTTGCGACGACCTGAGTCCGGGGCTGCCAAACCAGCCCGTCGTCGCCATTGCCGACCACGATGCCATCTGCTGCAGCCGGGCGATCAAAAACTTGCCGCAAGGCCGCTACAGTGCGGGCTTCTCCCAACTGGTGCAGCGTCGGTCGACTCAGCTTCACGGTGAGCGCATTGCATCGACGGGCGCCAACTCTGACGGCAGCACAGGCTCGGAAAGTGCCAGCAAGTTGGCCTCGTACTCGGCGACCAACGGCCAACTCGCTTTGGCAACGGTGGCTTGCCAGTCTTCAATGGTCGCGATCTGGCCGCGGCTGAGCTGCAGGGGGCAATCGACGACCACGACCACCCGCAGCGCACCGCGCTTGCCGTCGGCCATCGGCAGGCCGCGATTGGCCACCCGAATTTCGCGATGTCCGGCAAGTTCGGCAGGCAGAGTCAAGCGTTCTAAGCCTTCCAATGTCGGTACTTGCACCGAACCACCCGTCAGCGCCTGCAACCAAGTGATCGGCAAGCGAACCACCAAATCGTGGCCCTCAGCGGTCAGGACTGGGTGCGGCGCTACCGCAATTTCGACGACCAGATCACCGGGCTGCACCCCCAACGTCGGTTGCTCGCCGACGCCGCGTGCCCGCAACACGGCTCCAGACTGTGTTCTGGCCGGAACCTGTACGCCGATCACTCGCGAGATCGCCGCGATTCCGCGGCCAGTGCACGTTTGGCAATAGATCAGCAACACAGCACCGCGCCCGCCGCAAAATCCGCACTCTTGCGGTTGCCGGCGCAATCCATGCTTAACGCTGCCGCGGCCTTGACAGACATGGCATACCGGATTGCGTTCAGGTTGAGTTGACCCTTGACCCAAGCAAGTGCCGCAGACGGAATCGTAATTCACCCGCACCAAGGCCACGCCGCCCACAGCGGCCAGCGCAAAATCCACGGTGTGCCGAACCCGTAAATCCCGACCGCGCACCGCACCCGGCAGCGCATCCGGCCGCCGCTTGAGGCGCTTGACCACCAAATCCAGCACGTCCAGGGCGCGATCAGCGCGCGGATCGTCGACCATTCGCAGCGGATCGCGCAACAAAAGCGTGCGGTCGTAGTTTAGGCGCTTTACGGGGTCCGAAAGCTCAGTATTTGCGGATGAAATATATTGAAAACAAGACGTTGCCCGTGAAGAGCCGCCGTGCCGATCGGGATGGTAGACCCGCGAAAGCTTGCGGTAGGCGTCCTTAATCGCCGCGCCATCTGCCGCGACGGCAACGCCAAGAACGCGATAATGATCGGGGACATAGACGTCCATAGTTCGCTTAGAAATCGAGCCTAACTGGATTTCGCTGACCGCGTGGGAACTGTGAATTGATGACTCGCTCGCGTTGCCCAACACCGCAGCGGGCCGGCGGCCTTTGACGACGCGAACTTAGGATGTGTCCTTAAATAACTCGATCGACTCGCGCAACACTGGAGCGGCGAGTCGGCCTTTGAGGCCGCGAGCTTAGCGACCCACAAAGCAAGCAACGGAGCCAGTCCGGCACTGCTTCGTTGTGGGCCGGTTCCTAAGCAAAATCCTTGTACATGACTTCAGTAATGCGAAACGCCGATTTTTCGAGATCACGCAATGACGCCTGGATCCGGTTCAAATCGGCGGTATCAGCGGAGCGCCGGGCGTTTTCCAAATCCGTGCGGATTTGGGCCAATTCGCCTTCCGTTAGGTAATTCGCGGACTCGGACAGCGACCTTTCGGTCGTGTAGATCAAGCCCTGAATCCGCCGCCGTTGGTCGGCAAGCTCGACGTTAATACGGTCAGCATCTTGGAACTGTTCGGCTTCAGCCAAGATGCGCTCGATAGCGCCCTCGGTCAGGCCAGACGTGGCGCGCACACGCACCAATTGTTCACGCTTGGTGCCAAGATCGCGGGCATTGACCGACAAAATGCCGTTAGCGTCGATGGAAAACGTGACTTCGATCTTGGGAACGCCACGCAGCGCCGGCGGAATGCCCACCAACTCAAAGCGGGCCAAACTGGTGTTGTCGGCCGCTAGTGGACGCTCGCCCTGCAAAACGTGAATATTTACAAGTGGTTGATAATCTTCGGATGTGGTGAAGACTTCCGTAATACTGCACGGCACGGTCGCGTTGCGCGGAATCAGCTTGGTCATCAGGCCGCCGGAGGTTTCAATACCGAGAGACAGCGGGACGACGTCGAGCAGGACCACGTCGCCGACGTCACCTGCCAGGATGGCGCCTTGAATCGCGGCACCCACCGCCACCGCTTCATCGGGATTCACCGATCGGTTGGGCTGACGGTTGAAAAACGCTTGCACCGAACGCTGAACCGCCGGCATCTTGGTCATGCCGCCGACTAGCAGCACATCGGAGATCTTGGAAACGTGAATCCCAGCGGCTTCGATGGCGTCGCGACAGTGCTCCATAGTCGCCGAAATCAGGTCATCGCACACAATCTCAAGTTCATCACGGGTCAGCAGTCGCCGCAGGTGCTTGGGTCCTGTGGCATCGGCGGTCAAGAAGGGCAGCGAGATTTCCGTTTCTTCAAGCGTGGATAGCTCAATCTTGGCCCGTTCAGCCGCATCTTTGAGGCGTTGCAGCGCAACCGGGTCGGCGTGCAAGTCGATGCCGGTCTCTTGCATAAAGTTTTCAATCAACTGGTCCATCAAGCGCGCATCGACATCTTCGCCACCTAAAAAGGTGTCGCCGTGGGTCGCCTTGACCTGAAAAACGCCCTGAGAAAACTCCAGAATCGAAATATCGAACGTGCCGCCGCCCAAGTCGTAGACCGCGATGGTGCCTGAAGAATCGGCGCCAATGCCGTAGGCCAAAGCCGCCGCCGTTGGTTCGTTGATAATACGCAGCACATTCAAGCCGGCCAAACGGCCCGCATCACGGGTGGCTTGGCGCTGGGAGTCGTCGAAATAGGCGGGGACCGTGACGACCGCATCTTTGACCGTTTGCTCCAAGTATTCCTGCGCCGCTTGCTTGAGCTCGCGCAACACGAATGCGCCGATCTCTTGCGGCGTGTACCGCCGGCCGTGAACGACCACCGAAGCATCCCCGTTGTCCGAGGCGGCAATCTTATACGGCGCCGTCATCTGCATGCGCTGCACTTCGGGCGTCTTGAGCTTGCGACCGATCATGCGTTTGGTGGCAAACACCGTGCTCGACGGGTTGGCGACCGCCTGACGTTTGGCGATGTTGCCGACAAGTCGTTGACCGTCAGGTGTAAACGCGACGATCGATGGAGTCGTCCGCGAACCCTCGGAATTGGGGATCACTTGCGTGACACCGCCCTCGTAAATCGCGACGCACGAGTTCGTCGTCCCCAAGTCGATGCCAATCACTTTGTCCATGAGCGACCTTAATCAACAGAAACAGAAACTTACCCAGCACTTCGCTGCTTCAGCGTCAACTCCAATAGAGGTGATACTGCGCTCCGCACGATCCCCAATTGTGAAGCGCACCGCCAACGGTGACGCATCCAAAACCCAGCCCGCCTAGCGAGCGATCCTAGACCTGCAACCGACTGAATAAAGGTCAGACTAGCAGGTTAGGGCGCGACGAAACCAAACAACCGAAGCCATGACGGAGGCTTTCCGACACCGGCCTAGCATGGCGCGCAACGCTACAGAGGTCAACTTGTGTGTGCCAGCCGGGGTGCGGATCGCCAAAAGAGTTCTAGGCGTGGTGACCCATTGATCACGTGCGAACCAGTCTTCCGCCTTTGCTGCTCGTTTGTAGCGGCGTACAGGCGGGGCTTCTTGGGCGCATCCGGCCGCGGCGGCCGGACCGGGCCCTAGTCGGGCTCGCTGCCACTTGCCCTCGCGGAGCCCCATTTTTGGCCGCCGACAGGCCGCTGTAATTCTAAGTGCCACCCTAGTGCGGCCAAAATGGCTCTCCGCGCATTCGCGTGACGGTCCCTTGCGCGTCGCGTGCCGAGGTAGTTGCGAACGACGTGACCCTGTTGCCGGCCAAGGCAGCCATCGACCTTGGCGCGATCAGGGCGCTGGCGGCACCGCGGCCCCAGCGACGAAGTAGTCGGCGTGCCGCAACCACCCAAGTGATCGAAATAATTCGAGTTCGACACTAGCGCTGGCGACCTGCGCGACCGACTCGCGACGATACGGCGAATTGTCGCACACAGCTCCTTGTTTTCAATGAAAAATGGGAGTGCCTCGCGGCTTGCAAACAACCGCGACGGCCCCGTGCCATCGCAACGAGGTACTCCCATGTTACACGCTACACTGAACCCCGATTCCGGCCAAGGCCTTTTGCTCGCCACTTTGCGCGCCGCTGCTTTCGACGCGCCGCCGACCGATCAGCACGCCGCTGGCGCCAAACTGCATTCAGCCTTCCAGACCGTGGTGGGCTCGCCACAAAAAGCGACCGCTGCTGTGCTGGCGATGGAGCAGGTCTTGCTGTGTCTCGCAACCAAACTGCCTGACAACGCAACGTTGCTGAACGCTGAGGCGATTACGCAAACGTTTGCCAACCTGATCTTGCAGCCGTTAGACGCTGCGCATTGCCAGGC